>DAQK01000037.1 GCA_002502855.1 Methanobacterium sp. UBA279 | reverse complement strand
CAAATCCCCAAAAAAATCAAAAAAAAGCTAAAAATCACGTATTAATATCAAAACCGCTTAAGACCAGAATAAAACCAAAACAATACTATAAAAGAATTTACAAACAAAAAAAGGTGTTAAACACCCAAATTCTGAAACCAAAAAGCATTTTAAAACAAAAATTACAAAAACACTTTACGAACTACTGATTATTTAAATAGTCAACTAAATAGAATTACATTAGTGCTTAAATGCTACTTCTTCTGCATGCAAGGAATAATAATAAAAACCCCTAAAAAAGTAAGATAAAGGAAAATGATTTGATTTAGTTTAATAAATTATATTTTAGGGGGTTATTCAAATTTCAAACAACGGCTTTCTCGTATGTGAAAAATGTAATGGGTTTTATGAACTCCAAGAAAATGAATCTCCAAAAGATTTCGAGAGCTGTCAGTGCGGTGGAAACCTTAAATATCAAGCTCAAATTCATTATTTATTTGATACAAATACTCATAAACCATATCGTCGTGAGAGTATAAGAGTTGGTGAGACATTTACTGAGAAAAAGCTAGAGAATATATAGCGAGAAAAGAATCGAGAATAAAGATATCTAAATTCAACAAAAAAATTAGTGAGCAAAATAAATTACAGGAATCTGCTAGAAAATTTAATTCCTTTAAAGAAATCGAACCATTATACAAAAAATGGCATTCTAAATTTTTTGAACCAATTTACATAGCTATTGGTCTATTTATTATTATAATAGGGTTAATTATGAATTTTTTTAATATACTCTTTGCTATACTTTTAATTTTCCTTGGTATAATTGTCGCAGGTTATGGATTTTATGAACCACAGCAGAAATATTCACAATATCAAAGATTGCATTATCCTTTCGGAGGCCCTAGATCCCATCTACCCTATGAACAAGTAAAGAAAGAAAAAAAACTTAGGGATAACTACATTAAAGGGCTATCAGGAGAAAATATTGTATTAAACCATCTAAATACCCTTCCAAAGAATTATTTAGTGTTTCATGATGTTCAATTACCTAATGGTAAAGGAAATATAGATCACATCGTAGTTGGACAAACCGGTTTATTCATAATTGAAACTAAAAATTACAGCGGCAAGTACCTGATAAGCGGTAATCGGTGGTATTATTACAAGGACAATAAATACAATGAAATTAAACAAAACCCAGGTACACAGTTAATGAGAAATATTTTATATTTGAAAAGTTTTTTAGAGGAAAAAGGCATTAAAAAATCAAGAATATATGCAAAAGGCATAGTAGCATTCGTTCAAAATAATGTCTCAATTACACGTGAATCTGAAAATTATAAAGTTCTTTCACCATCTGCAATTCCAGAATATATACTAACTTATAGGATAACAGACGATGAAAAATTACTAGCAAAAATAGCTATGGAATTAGAACCTCATTGTACTGAATTGACTTATGTACCTAAAGATTAGGCAAACATAGATATATGAGACAACCTCATTTTATTAAAATGGTCCAGATAACTTTCAAAATAATATTTACTCATGGCCCCTAATATTTTATATGCCGATAATCTCAAAACCCCCTTATGGGACAGTCAATTTCTTTTTACTATCCGAATCTTTGCAAAAGGTCTTAAAATCGCAAGCATCGCAGGTTCTTTTCTCCGGATTAGTCTCCCAAGAACTTTGAATAACCTGTCCATCAACTTCATGTATTATACTATTTTCTATGTCTGCTACTACATTGTCGAATTCTTCTAATGAATTTTCTAATGAAACTTCGTTGATGGGGATTATACGAATTGAACGTAGATTCCTGTAAGGTTCTGATAATGGGGGTCTTTTCTTTCGTGCAGTCCAGTCTGTAAGTAATTTTCTATCATCAGAATCGGGCATTACATCAGTTTTGTTCTCTCTAACTTCCTTTTTCAATTCCTTTAGATCTTCTTTAAACAGGAATAATTCATTTAAATAGAAGAGAATTCCTACTAGTACTGGATCAGCTTCAGGTTGTAATGAACGCAGCCAAGCATATGTCTGCACCTGCCATTGATGATGCCTCCATGATGGTGATCCCAATGAAGGACGTTTCATTCCTTTATAATCAACTATCACTTCATATTGATTGGATGTTAAGTTTTCTAATTTCTCTTGGAAAGCTGGGTCTTCGTGAAGATATTTTATTATTAAATTTTTATCTGATGCTTCTTCAAGCTTTACTGAGCTAAGAACATCTATTATGCCGGTTACACCATAATAATTAGAACGGCTAACTCCTTTTTTATAATTGGGCATATCTCGTATTCCCTTTAATCTGACTTCATTATCATCCACTAGGGGAAATAGATGTGGTCCCCATGTGTTGATTGCTGCCTCTGCGCGGATGCTGGCTACAAGCTTATGGGGGTGGTTCATATCTGGACAGAGTCCTTGTTTCTCACTTTCACCGTGGAATGGGCAGAATATGTTAGCTGGTGGATTTAATCCTCTGGTTCTCATTCTTTTATCAATCTCTAATTCAATCTGTCTTACCTGTGTTTCCCAATCCCAGGGGAAATCTTTCCAATCGTCTTCTTTCCATTTGATATAAGCTTCTTCCATTACTCCATGGATGAAGTTTCCAAACCATAATTGGATAGGCATGGCTGGTGGAAGTGTGCCTTTATTTTGATAGCGATATTGTAGACCGCAAGTTAAATAGGCTAATAGATCACCGGTAAGACTATATTCTGGAATTATATAAGGCTTTGAACGTGTTGATAAAATCATTTTTAACACCTAGATCATGATAATATCATTAAATTTTTTCCATTCCCCATTTCTGGTCCATCCAGTGGCCACATGAGGTATATAGATATGGTCGTTTTTTGTGTCATAGCCGTCAATTACTGAGTTAAGTCCCACTAAAAGGAGCACATCTTGTGGGCGGCTGAACGCAACGAAGTAATGTCTTATTAAATCATCAAATGCCCTATCTCTACCGGATCTTTTAGGAGAATCTAATGGAGAACATACTCTTATCTCATCCTCTAAGGTACAAGATTTCCCTCCCTCTTCAGGGAAACGTTTAAATGCATTTTTAGGATGATTAGTTCTTAGATCTGAACCCACATCCACTATTACTAAAGGAA
The DNA here is from genome assembly GCA_002502855.1 of Methanobacterium sp. UBA279. Lineage (GTDB taxonomy): Archaea > Methanobacteriota > Methanobacteria > Methanobacteriales > Methanobacteriaceae > Methanobacterium_A. The sequence goes on along the minus strand of DAQK01000037.1, from coordinate 11,718 downwards.
ATTCCAGTCCCTTTGATTGGTGTATGGACATGATGTTTATCCGATTGTCTGGTAAAGTCTCTAAGAGTCCTTCATCAACATCAATAGCTCCAGTAGCTAATGGCACGAATATGTTCCATAATACTTCTCTTATAGAGTAGTATTCTAAGTCTGGTAATCTCTTATCAAATACCAGTTCCCCTCCAAATCCACTGAAGAATGCTGTTTGGGCGATGGTTCTGCTAATAGCTTCTAGATAAACCAATCCTTCCACGTCATTCTGCATCTGGGGTATCCAAGTGACTAATTTATAAGCTAAATCTAATATGGGAACATCTCTTTTCCAAGTTTTTCTTCCCAGAGGTTTACGTTGTTGCCATGCTTCTACGAATTCCTTTAAGGTTATTGAATGGGGTTCTGGGTTGGTTTCAATGTATTTTCTGGCTTCTTTTCTCCAGGAACGGAAAATTTTTTGGGCAGTGTGTGGTAATTTTTCAATTGTTCTCTGTACTTCACACTCAGGATCTATGCATTCTAAAATTAATCCACAAAGAAGTTTAGTTTCATTAATTCTCTCTAAATTCTGTCCTCTTGGATTGAAAACTAGTAGATCATGCTTTTTTAAGTCTTCTCTTAGATAGAAAGGGAGTCTTTTTTGTCCGAATGCTGATATTTCTAATGGTGAACTTAAAAGAATGGAAAGATCGGTAGGAGCTCCTTCTTTGGGATCAGCTTTGATTTTTAACCTTTTTTTCCCTGTTTGATGGTGTAACCGTCTTCATATAAAATTTGGTTTATGAAATTTGATAACGATTGGGATAAGGATTCTACATCATCCCTGAACATCCCTAGAATAGGAAAATCAGTGAAAGGAGGATTCCTCTCCGGTATAATGGGTGGTTTACCCTTGACTCTAGCTGGCTGGAATTCATGGTCCCTAAGGGCAAAACTGTTACAGAAGTTAACTATATGTTCAGTAGAACGATAATTTTGTGATAGATAAATTACTTGAGGTGCCTCTATATTTAATTGATCTTTAAATCTTTCTTGGAAGTGTGTAAATAAATCAACGGTGGCTCCTCTAAAACGGTAAAGAGATTGATCATCATCACCTACTACAGTGAGACTTCCAACATTTTGTATAGCGGCTTGTGCCAGTTGGAAATAGATCTGTTCCTGTAGGAAATTAGAGTCCTGATATTCATCTACCAGTACAATTTTCAGATCCTTCAGGAAATCATCTAACTTATTATCCCTGAGTTTGTCAAGAAATTCCGCTTCAACTAGGGCAAAATCATAAAGATTTCTCTCTTTTAACTCATTTAGATAATCATTTATGGCTTGATAGGCTATTTCAAAACCTGGATGATCATTTTCCTTTTTAAGTTCTTCCCAATCAACTTGATCATAATAAATTCGGTCTTTAATTTCTAAAAGGGATTTACACATTTCATTTGTATTAAAACCGAAGGCACCGCCTCTCAATTTTATAAGATACTCTCTTAAATCTTTATTATGATGTTTTTCATTATTAAAAAGACCTACTCTTAACATTAAAGCACTGGCAACAAAATCCTCAACAACAACAGGAGGCGCAGCCCCAGGCTCACGATGAGTTCTTAAAACATCCTCCGAGATACTGTCTAATGTGCCAGTTATTATTTGGTTGAAATCCAATCTTCTAAGAGCATTTTTATCCTGTTTAGGATCATTTAATAGATGCTGCCTAATTTGATCTCCCCAGGAGAGAATTCTAGATCTTAATTCTGCTGCAGCTTTTCGGGTGAACGTAGTTGCTAAGATAGAACTAGGATGGACATCATCCACAAAAATAAACTTTAAAATCTTTAAAACCATAACTGTGGTTTTACCCGAACCGGGGCCGGCAACTATGAATTGTGATTCTGATGGAGGCGCGTTAATCGATTTGTTTTGGTTAGGATTGGATTTTTTATCTATTTTACGTTTTAACTGTTCTGTTACAATTTTTTGAAAATCGCTTGAATTTATCAATTTAGCTCCCCTCCCAATTAGAAACTCAAATATTACTCTTCTTTACGCGAAGGAAGATGTATTCTAGCCCGTACTCTATGATCATTAAATCCTGGTGGTTTAGGCTTAAGTTCAGTAGATTTATTACTTTCATAGTCAAGTATTTGGTAATTTCTTAGTTTATTAATATCCAAAGAGTGGGTGACAACATAATCTTCTTCCCCGCCTTTTAAATTTATTATATTTAGTTTTATAAATAATTTGGAATAAATTTTCATAAAAATATAGGAGACATAAACATGACCGATTGGATTGAAGTTTCAAGTGATGATGAAGAGAAGGAACAGGTTAAGATGTGGGAGCCGGATGCAATAGGGGAGTCTATTCAGGGTAAATATTTAGATAAAGAGGAGGGTGTGGGTCAGTTTAAAAGTAATTTTTACACTATTAAAACCCAGAAAGGGGAGGAGATAAAGTTCTGGGGGTCTACGGTGTTGGGTAATTTACTGGAGAAGGTGCCGCTTTCTTGTGAAGTGAAGATTATTTTTCAGGGTAAAAAACCGTCGAAGGCTGGGGAGAATCCCTATAAGGACTATAAAGTGATGTATAAAAAGGTTTAATTTTAAAAAAGTCTAAATCATATTTTATTTTTTTTATGTTACATTTTTTTCAGATGATTGCACCTTTTTTATTAAATGATCTTCTCCTGAAACCTGTTTTTCTATCACTATTTCACTCAATTCTCTGGTGAATGCCATTATTGCCTTCGTTGTACTTGACTCCTGGTTTAACGTATAGAGCTGTGTACTTCCTATCTTCCGCGTGGGTTTTATTATCTGATAGGTTTCTAGTTTGTCAAGTAAGTTGTATAATGTGCTTCTGGAGATTCCGGATGCTTCTGCCAAATCTTTTTTTGTATATTCCGACCAGGGATGGGTGACTAGGATCTCTATAACCCGTACCTGTGGATATTCTCCCATTACTTCGGTTAACAAAATAAACACCTGTATAAATATTATGCACTGGATGTATATATAGTTTCCATTAGATATAATTATTACTTTTTTATAATTTTATATTATGAATATTAAGATCAGGATCTTATTTAACTTACTATGGTCTGGTTATATCGGTGGAAGGCATACTTCTGTGGATAATGTTATAAAGAATTTTCCAAGGAATGAGCGTAAAAAAGCTAACAAAGCCTTGAAAAAATGTTACAAATGAAGGATATCTCATTCTGAAACCAACTCATTACGGTCAAGAAATTAGTCTCAATCCACGTATGATTAAAGAAATACGAAACATTCCTGAAATAAAAGAGATGGAGAGAAAATTTAAATTATAAATAAGGTGATGTATAAAAAGGATTGATTTTGAATAGAAGTCTATTTTTTAGTCTGAGATCCTTTCATTATATTTGGAGAACTAATATCAGGGATGGCCCGGTGAGAATATTTTGGAATCCAAACATTAATTTTTAGGGGCCCAATTTATTATTAACTTTCAGTTAAATCAACTGTAAACACTCTGGGAAACCCTGTATTCCCACCTGTATCCGCAGTAGCGGCATTTTGATTGTACTACCCATTCATCTGTACTGGTGTCTACTTCGGTATCTGCTAGCTGTGCTATGTTGTTTGATCCGCAGTTTGGACAGTCTGGAGTGTTTGAGGTAATCCTGTATGGCACATCGTTGTGTGGCTGTTCATTTGAGGCGTTATCAGCATCACTATTACTATCGCTTTGGCTGGTGTTGTTAACTGTAACGTTGGTTTGATTGGCTGCTGATGTATCGTTGTTATCCGGCTGGTTTTCGTATAAAATATATCCCCCGGCAAATCCCAGTACTCCTAATATTACTATTAAAACAATCAAAAATCGTTGTTCTTTTATCCAAAATATTATTTCCCACTAATTTTTTGGCAAGAAATAGTTAATGAGCTTTACTTTTTCGAAAGTTATGACCACCCTATTTATACTACTTTTTCAATAAAAAGTAATAATTATGTTATGGGTTAAATATTATGAGAATTAAATCAACACATTTCATTGACACTTCCATTCTGGCTAGTCTGGTGTTCAACGATCAATATGCAAATGAGTGTATAAGATATGTTAGACGGATATCGCGGATTTATAATGGAAAAATAAGCCTTTTAGTTTTGGGTGAGCTTTATCAATCACTTCTTGAGGGTGTGTCTAATAATATAGATAGAACAGGGGCATTTCAGGATATTAACGGGATCATAGAGTCATTGGATTTCTCATACGTGAATTTGAAACTCACAGATTATATTCACTGTATTAGGAAGATACAAGAAGCAGATCCCAGAATAGACATTACAGATTCCAAATTACTGGCCGAAGCGTTGTGCAGTGATAGTTCTTATTTTATCACTGTAGATAAGAAGATATTGAAAAGTAAGAAAATTAATGAATTAATTAAAATAGCACATCCCGGAGATATGATTTAACTGTATTTTTTCCTTATAGCTCTTATAATCTCAACACCAGATTTCCCACGGTATTCTGGCTTTATACTTTCGGGTTTAATGATATGTTTTAATCCTAATTCTTCCCTGAGTTTCTTTAGTTCTTCATCCATACTACTAATATGATGGTATTTACTATATAAATATCGTTACCATACAAAACGAGTGGGAATAATAATTAAGATAACTACTCCTGATTAAAACGGCTTAAAAATACTAATATGCTGTTGGATTTATTATAAATTTAGTGATAGAACGCTGCATTTCGTTTTTATCTTTTCTATGACCTGTTTTCCATTAATATTATCTCTCTTCACTACCTTTCCTTCTCAGACACCGTTTCATCAAGGAATCGTATCGCTACCTCGGCCAACCTGGGATCGGTGCCCATGGCGTAGTGTGTCAGGCCGGGAAGGATGGCGAGTTGAGAGTTTCCCGACAAAATGTCGAGAATAATTAAGATCAAATAACTTTCTCACATATATAAATCCTTATATGGGCCTGAAATTTCTCCTGAGTTTAAAAAAGAACTGGATAAAGTTCGAAAAGAAGTTAAATCTGGGAAATACGTAGTTTATAAGACTTTAGAGGAAATACATAAAGACCTTTCCAAATAAAATGTCTCATCTTATGTTTTTGAATCTTCTTTTTACACCCACACCTCAGTCAACTTATATTTAACCTTCTTCTCATGGAATAGATCAAGGACATCATCTATATGGGGGAGTTATGATGAAGGTGGCTCTTCCCATTTTAAAAAAATTAGTTTTAGTAACTTCGGGTAGGACTGAACTTCGTGCATACATTCTGGAAATATAATTTAAAGAAATATGGTTAACTAATTGAATTACATCCTAAACCTCCAAGTTTTTTTACAAACTCAACTTTTGCAAGAGAAATTATAAATAGTAAGAAGGTTATAATAATTTCAGTGGTTTTATGACTATTATGGCAAAAACGAATATGTATGATAAATATCAAACTGTAATTCCCAAGGAGATCAGGAAAGAATTAGGCATAACTGACACTGATTATTTTATAGAATGGTTTTTAGACGAAGATGGGAAATTGGAAGTGGAATTCGTTAAAAAATTAGATTTTATGGAGATGGGTGGCCGTTATAAAACAGAGGAACCTGTAAATTCAGTCGAACTTAAAAAAAAGTTCAAAAAAGGAGAACTTAAATGATATTTCTCGACAGCTCCTTTTTAATTAGTTTCTTTGCAGAAAATGATCAATACCATGAAAAAGCCATGGAAATAGCAGGAAAAATTGAAAACAGAGAAAAGGTAATCTCAAAACTGGTAATAGCAGAAACTATAACCATTTTAAGGTTGAAGTTAACGGCAAAACAGGTGCTGGAAATCTACAGTAACTTACCTGAAAATTTCAGGGTAATTGAAGACCAGAAATACTATAACAATGCAATGAAGGAATTTTTAAAATACAACGGCAATATCAGCTTTTTTGATTCAATGTATCTTTATTTGATGAAAAAAGAGAACATAGATGAAATTGTAAGCTTCGATGAAGATTTTGATAACAAAAAAGGGATAATTAGAGTACATTGAACGCCTAGTTACTTAATGCAGCTTATTTTGTATTAATTTTTGATTAAACATTTTTTCAACTGAATTCCCCGGGGCTAAACTCAGGGGTGCCTGGCGGAATATTTACCGTAGGCACCAGGCATGAGTCCATAAAGGTAGTCAGGGAATATGGTGCAACAGACATAATCGATTACAGAAAAGGGGGACTGTTGGTACCCGGGCCATATGTGCATCATAGAAATGAAAATGTGGTAAGTGGAATTGTTATGATGTTATTTTTCTTATCTATTTTACTGAATCCATTGGATATAAGTATTCCATAGTTTGATTCATGGTTCCGGATGGACTTTTTAAGCTGCCCGGTTTTTTTCTTATTTAAACCCACCTCGACTGGTATGATATCGTCCAGATTCCTGAATAAGAGGAAATCTGCCCCTCTCTTTTCTGTGGGATAGGATATGTTAAGGGGGATGTTATGGGTTTCTTTCCATCTGAAGAAGGTGGATGCTACTAGACTTTCTGCAAGTCCCCCTAGTATTTCACGGTTAGCTGGATCGTAGTTTCCCAGTTTATAATTCAGGGCTGCGTTAATTGATGGTGAAAGGAAATAGTATTTCCATGGTTTGCGGATCATTTTACCTGGGCCACCATATGGTTTCACACTGAAAATTAACTGTGTTTTCTCCAGAATGTTCAGGATAGTCCGAATTAAGGTTGGTGAAGCCTTCAATCTCTCTGCTAATTTTGAATCAGATGTTTCTCCTGGTTTTTGCATGGAGAGGGATGTGATTACACGTGAAATGGTGCTTCTGGTTTCTGCTGTGAAGTTTTTTAGAGAATAAACATCCTTCTCTATTACTCTATTTACAATAGCAAATATCTTATTATAGATCTCCGTCTGATTCGCTTTAAATCCGAATGGAAATCCACCATATGATAGGTAATCTTCCCATTCCTTTGAAGGTGAACGTTTAAGATTAAACATTCGTTTTTGCATTTCATTTTCATTTTCTATGGCCTGGTTTATAGAATTATCATCTCTTTGCCAGATCAGATTATTTAAACCATCCGCTAATCCCTCCGGTGGAGTTATATTATGTTTTAATAGGAGATATTCCGCGAAGTTCAATGGAAAAATTTTTTCCTTAATTATTCTTCTGGTGGCATCTACGTTGATTTCCAGACTTAATGCTGAGGATCCAGTAAATAGCATGAAAATTTTACGGGTTTGATCGTAGACAATTTTACCGGTCAGGGACCAGTTTTCATCGTAATGTGCTTCGTCGATTAAAATAAATATTCTTTCTTCTAAGTGTGGCATTGAAGTTTTATGGATCTCCTCTACATATACTGGAATTATATCTTTAATCCCTGCTTCTAAAAATAACTTTAATTCATCAGCATTTAAGTAAAGGATCCTGTCATTTTCGATCCCTTTTCCATTTAAGAGGTAATCATAGATTTGAAGCATGATAGTCGTTTTTCCTACACCCCTTAAACCGGGCATGACCAGGAAACGATTTTCATCATCCCCCACAATAAAATCATCAAGATATTTCTTAATGCGGTAAAATGCTGTTCTGTAGTTGTATGGAACGCCATCTTTTTCAATATAGTCCTTTGATATGGCTGGAGCTTCGCCTAACCTGGCATAGATGTAAGGAATTAAGGTTTCTTTATCGGGCATAACAACACTTCATACAGTATTATGTATAAATTTTTATAAATAGTTATACATTAAAATGTATATTATATTATATATCATTATACATTAAAATGTACAAAATATATGATTTACCAAGTGTAAGGTAGAGACAGATTGTAAGAAATTATAAATAGTAAGAAATATATATTTGTTCCCACGTGATTATCATGATTAAAGTTGAAACTAATATTTACGACAAATTTCAAACCGTAGTTCCTAAAAAAATAAGGGAAACACTGGGATTGACTAAAAATCATATAATTGAATGGACGATAAATGATAAGGGAAAAGTAGAACTAAGTTTCAGAAAAAAAGTCACTGATGATGATGTAATCGGTATGGTATCCTTAAAAGAAAAAACAAATGCCGTTAAGTTAGTGGAAGATTTATACAAAAAAGGGGATAAAAAGAGTTGATATTCTTAGATACTAATTTTTTCTTGGGACTTTTTATAAAAACAGATTATTGGTTTACAAGAGCAAGTGAACTCATAAAAGAAATACCTGTAAAAGACAGGATCATATGTCAAGCTGTATTAAATGAAACAATCACTTTATTAGGTATGAAAACAGATATGAGTACCTGTGAAATAGCATATAACTATTTAAGAGATACTTGTACTATATTTAATGAAACAGAAATTAGTAATTATAATACTAAAATAATGAAAACATATTTAGAATTTAATGGTGATTTATCATTTACAGATTGTACTATTGTTGAATCTATGATGCAATTAGGCATAAAAAAGATAGTAACCTTTGATAAGGACTTTGATAAAGTAAACCGGATAGAAAGAATACATTAGGCTTTTTATCTAGTACCACGATGCGTCTGGAATTTAAGCTTGCGACACTATGACTCATTATCTAGACCAGATGGATTATTTAAGAAAATTGTTTATCTGTTTAGTGACCCATTTTTTACATCCTAGAAGAGAGTTAAACGGAAAGTAATCCGTTAAAAAGGGATCAATTCTACTCAATACATCTGGACGTCGCAGGGTTCATGTTGGTTCTTAGGTTCTGGTCTATGAAATTAATGAATCTGAGCGTTACATACTCTTTTTAAAATATCAACACCATGATGACGTTTATCAGTGATCATTTATTGAATGGCTCCTGAATTTGAAACCACCTGATATACTGACGCAGATGAAACACCTTTTACAACTGTACATGATGAAATGGTCAAAAATTCTGTTAAAAAGCAAATAGTGGTTTTATGGATATATTCACAGATTAAAAGGGACAATCAACAAAAAATCTGATAATCAATAGGAATATTAAATTTAGATCGGTGATACCTATTTAAAAAGATCAGAATTTACTTATCATTTGCTGACCTGGAAAATATCAATATTATATTGGAATTTAGAGAGGTTTAGTTAAGCAAAAAAATATTAAGATTAAGGGATATTGACAAGTTCTTTGATGAAGATTGAAATGATCATACCTTCTTTCCATGTATAATTAATATCGTTACCTATGTAATTAACTCTGCACCACCATGTATCCCTTTTTTACTCGAAGATTTTCCTTCTTTGCCAGGTTTCTCTTCTTCTTTTAAACCTAACAATTCATCCAGTTCTTCATCTTCGATTTCTATCAAAGGTTCCTGGGTTACTCTTTTCTGTTTTTCCACTTCCAGGTCGGCGAGTAACCCCTGTAATGAGCTTATATATTTAACAACTTGTGATTCTCTGTTGGTTTGGTATAATTGAATATTTCCCACCTTCTTGGTTTCTACCATTAATTTTTCCTCGATTAATTTATCTAATAATTTATATACAGTGGGCCTAGCTATTTGGGCTCCGTCTGCCAGTTCAGTTTTAGAAAATTCAGACCAGGGATGGGCTACTAAAAAATCAACCAGTTTTACCTGGGAACATTCTCCGAAGATTTTGGTCAACATATAATCACTGTAAATAAATTATACATTCATGTAAATATAATTATCGGAATATTTATGTGGGTAGATACTAAAAATAATAATAATAGCATATAATTATATTACTATCAAAACAAAGTGATGGTATTCATACCAACGCATATATAAATATGATGAATTGTATAGGTTAACATGAAGAGAGAAAACAGGATACAGATTGATATAGGGGACTGCAGGGTTCACTATCGTAGGGCTCCACGTGGTTGGGCTATAATAGTGATGCCCGGATAAGTTTAAAGTGGATAATTATTATCATGGTGTTCATGTACATCCAGATAGAAAGGTTATACCAATTAAAGACCCGGATATAATCTTCAATATTATCTGTAATCACATCCATAGAGAAGGGGGATTAATAGAATCAAAATTGAGAAGGGAGTTGGGATTATGATGTTAAAACTTATTAAAAGGAGGAATGGGAGTGAATTTATCCAGGAATTAAAGGATAAATACGGATCAATGGAAAATCTACAGAGGTTAATAAAAAAAGACCCTGACAACCTGTTATACCCCCTTGATTATGACGATTGGTTGTACTATCTGGAACATCCAGATGAGGTTATCGAAACCGAGGATGTTATATTCCTGAAGGATACAGACCTCAAGATGTCGGATCTGGAGCTATTAGATATAATTAAAAAAGAGCACCCCAAATCCATAAGAAATCTATCCCATATATTGAATAAGGACATCAAATCAGTCCAGCCTAAAGTTAGTAAATTAGCTAAAACTGGACTTCTCAAATTGGAACAAGGCCCCAAGAACGCCAAAAAACCTGTAATCAACTTCAACAGGATAGAAATCGAGATTTAATATCATTAATCAAAATCCATGGTTTTTAAGTATTTTTTGAGGTAAATTATGTGGAAACCATCGAATACTCTGAAACTCCTGACCAAAGGCCAGCTCATACCCCAACTTAAAGAAAGTATCTCCAATGCAGAACGAAGCATCTTCATAGTAGGACCCTGGCTCGATGCTTATTTCATTCGTTTAATCGTTGATTCTATAACGAATAAAGATATTGAGGTTAAGTTCGTGGTCAGAGTAGATGATGGGGTGATAGATGGTAAAAACCTCTCTGCTTTGAACCTGGCAAGAGAGAATCTCAAAAATTTCCAGGCGAAATCCCTAGAAAACCTCCACTCCAAGGTCATCTTAGTCGATGATGAAATCTTCTTCCTGGGCAGTGCCAACTGGTACTGGTACAGTCTTAATGAGGGTGTGGAAGTGGTTGTTATGGGACATCTAGACCAGTTAACTGAACTCTCATTTGAACTCGATAAATACTGGAATGAGAGTTCTCCTGTCCCTGGGGATTTAATTACCAAACACACCGATTTTAAGCCCAGATATAGAGTTTAAGAGTACAATAAAAAACTTAAGTAGATAAAAAAGGGGCACATGTCCGGGCTAATTTATTTAAATAAGACTTAGTTCATAGTATGATCGAGTGGTGTGCCCTTCTCAATCAATCCCAAGGTTATATCTTCAAACTCATCCCATAATCCAGGCGCTTCCTCATGGAAACGTTTTGAACGTGGTATGGAGGAAAAATCCACTCCGTTTCCAGCATATGTACTGTTGTACTCCCTGTCTTTGGCATTTAAATCCAAGAGTTTAGTATAGATGGATTTCAGCTTCTGCAGACAGTTATAGAAGGAGGATATTTCTATTATCTCCTTGTCGGTGAAGCTTATGGCGAGTAATGGTGTCTGTTTACTCCACATCACCTGGTTCCATGAGGGCAGGGGCATCTTGATGAGCCGGTGGGCCAGGCCGATTTTTTCCTGGTCTTCATCTACTTCATTTTCTTCTACATCATTTAACTTGTACCAGAACTCTTTAACCAGTTCCATGTTCCTCTCGTTTTCCAGGGATATTAACGTCCTGGTTGAATTTTTCTTTCTTCGTCTTCTCTTTCTATCTCTGCGCCAGTTACTGAATTCACTGGACGCCAGTCCCAGAATGATACCTAATATTGTGGCCATTATGGGATTGTAGGGTATATCAAATATTGGCTCTGTAGAAATCATCATCAAAAGTT
>DAQK01000034.1 GCA_002502855.1 Methanobacterium sp. UBA279 | reverse complement strand
TAACTTTTATCAACAAAAACCAATTGCCCAATTGAAAAAAAAGTTGATGAGAAAAATGTAGACGTGTTGATTAAATAAGAAGAAAGAATTAATGAATGTAAGAAACTCAGATAATGAAAAAGGATCATTAAAACATTTTTCTTATATTTTTTATTTTAGTCTTTTTAGAATCATATTCAAGAATTTAATCAGCGTTTAATGGAGTTGTATGTAATGGTGTTTATGAGAGGAGCAGAATTCATACTTGGCTTTTTCGCTTTATTATTGTTAGTCAATTTAGATGACTACCTATTAATTACTCCCATGCTATTTATTTGTTGTATACTTTTTGTTACCGGTACATTTGATTTATTAAATCATAGGAATATTTCTCATTTGATATTTGTTTCCCTAATATTAGTGATATTTGGTTTGGTATGTTACATTCTGCTATCATCCAATATTTATGTGACATTATGGGATTATTTTACTATCATCATGATTTCAATAATGATATTTTTAGGAGTTATATTTCGAGTTAGAGAGTGGAACAAAGTGAAAAATGCATAATAAAATTTAAATAATCTAATTTCAGGAGTCTCTTATGGCTCCACCAAGAAATTGGGTGGCACAGTACATGTAAAATATGGTTATAACTTATTCTATACCACATTATTGACATCTAAAATAGGAATATACTACACTTTATATAAACTATTTTACTCAGCACAGTTTCGCATCACAATCGCTTTAATACAAAGAAATTTTACAATAATCAGTAGTTCGTAAAGTGTTTTTGTAATTTTTGTTTTAAAATGCTTTTTGGTTTCAGGATTTGGTGTTTAACACCTTTTTTTGTTTGTAAATTCTTATGGTTTCTTTTTGGTTTTGTTCTAGTATTTGGTAGTTTTGATGTGTAATTCGTGTTTTTAGCTTTTTTCTTTGGTTTTTTTGGGGATTTGACGATGGAGTTAGTGGATTTTTAAATGGGGATTCCGTCTTGGAATCCGAGTTTTTTCCTCTGTTATTTCGGGTGATTTGTCTTAGCATGGTTTTTGAAGGTCCAGGTTCGTGGTTGGCGGCCTCCTCTTCGTGGTTTGCTGAGGTGTGTCCATTGGTATGTAGATCCAGATGTTGACCAGTAGGAGGCTTAATCCGACATATAGTAGTTGTAGGACGGGTTTTTTTGGTGCTGGTGCGTGCTCGTGGTTGGTTCATTAGTTTGTAACTGGATTCTATTCCAAAACGTTTTACGATACTCCTTAAAAGTTTTGGATATGGGAAGGTCCATACCATACGTAGCGTATGCGAAATATTTGATTCCTTTCGTTTTGTATTTGTCTTTTGAGTACTTAACCACGATATGGATGGTGAAGGTGGCTTCTCCATCCTGTGATCTTATGGTGTATTCGGCAGAATAGCTTTTTTCTGCCTACAAACAGGTTTCGTATGCCTCCGCTTCTTCCTCTCAGGACGCAGGGTATTATGAAGGGTGTGTTTTCTTTTTTGAAGGTAATTTATAACTTCTACGGTGAAAAACTCCCGGTCCAGGTAAAGTCCTTTAATTTTAAACCCCATATTCTCTACTTCCCTTAATAAGAAGTTTATGGTGTCTTTTAGAGTTTCTCCTTGTCGTATGTATTTCACGGCCAAAGTGTAGCGTTTATTCCTTAATATTAGGTTATATGGAGGCGTAAGCATAGAATCGACTGGTTCCCTGTTTGGGTTTGGTTTTGATGGTGTCTCCCTGGTTTTCTTCTTCCCCGTAGTAAGGTATGTTAACGAAATCAATTGCGAAGGATTGTGATTTCTTATGCACGGTTTTAACCGCATTTATCTTCAGTTTATCATTTAAAGCCTGTTGAACAGTCTCTAAATCAAGTTTACGAAGCCTGTACCTGATTGCTCCTTCCGAAGGACTATCATCACAGATATCACTAACCTGATTAACACTGGATTGAGAAGCACAAGCATTAAGAATATGATAAACAACTATTTCATCACTGTACTCTGCATTCGGCGCCGAATCCAATCCCAACATATCTTTAATTACCTTCATCGAAAGATTTAATACCTTATCATTCAATAACATACCACGCGGGGTGTTTTTGTTTCTCATAACTAAATAATACATCCCGCACAATATTAAATACTTACATTACGAAGTACTGATAATTCATAGTGAAGATATACATATAGAATGCAAATAGATGCGTTGTAGATATAAAATTTAAAAATTTAATGTGATATTTATATGGATAATCCAAAGATATTCGTGTTATTAATTGGAATTGGTGTTATTTTAGGTTCTTTTAGCTTATTTCCCTTTGGTTACTTTTTTAATATTTGGTGGGTTAGTGTTGGCTTGGTTTTCCTCATTTATGGGTTTTACATGGAAAAACAGGATTCGGAGGGAGATATTGATTATAAGTTTAAAGAAAAGATTGCTTATGTTTGGCTTTTTGGTGTTAATATATTTCAGTGGGCTGTTGTGATTTACATATATTTTTTTAATCAAGTTTTTATGAACTTAGAATTTTATTATATGTTAATTGGTTCTTCATTGTTTACACTTTCTATCATAGCGCAATTTTACTATATCCCATATTTTTCTATTAATAATGAGAAAAAAGTTACAGAAAGCGTTAGAAATGAAAATAGGTGGAATTTGAAGCAAATTGCCGTGTTTTTATTGGGAATATTAGTGATTTTTGCCGGTTTAATTTGTTTTGTTCAGTTTGAATCTCTTTTATGGATATATTTTAGTTTATTTGGGATTATGATGATAATTTATGGTTACTATCTTGAGATTAATAAGGTTGAGATGTCTTTTAAGTATTTCATTTTGATGACAAGTGTTATTATTATTCAATACATTGTTACCCTGATTATTTGGAGATTTGATAGTTCCATAACTTCTGATGAAAGCGATTTTCTTTCAATTTTAACACTTATTATCGGAGCCAATTTAATATATCAGGTTCGTAGAAGTAATATGAAGTACTTTGGTATGTACCGCGAAAAGCAAGAAGATGATTTTGATCCTGTAAATGGAGATATTGGTTCTTATAATGATTTTTATGGTAAGCTGGATGTAAATCTTGTGCAACGTACTCCTAAAACGTTCATTGGAGAAAAAGTACAGATAACTGGACAAATTACAGGTAAAGAAGAAGTTATAGAAGAAAGCGGGACAAGAACAGACATCGCGCTTAGTGTACAGGGATTGTCTAAAAAGTTATATTTAATCGTGTCTTATTCTAATGTTCTCCCGTTTAAGGAAGGGGATAATGTTACTGTTTATGGAGAATATTATTTCCCTGCAGAAAATCAAAGACTGAAAGAAGTGGCAGGTAAAAAGTTACCTGGAATTAAAGTTGCATACATGAAAAAAGCATAAAATGTGAAAATTATCCAATGACACTATTGAGGATGGAACAAATCACTTTGAGGTGATAAAAAGCATTAACAGTACGATGGTGGTTCTTTTCGACCCTAACCTAGGTTTGATTGAGATGACACGTGCTAAATTTGATGAGCTTTATATGGGTGTGGCTATGATATTTGGTGGGAGTGCACCTGTAAACGCCACTTTATTGACTCAGGCTGAGATGGGAGGAGATAAAAGCCAATGGTTATATCAAGATTCCTCATTTATACGTGGTCAGACCTGGTTACTGGTATTATACTTATTATACTGTGAGAGTTAGTTATCCGGTACCGTATCTTTATAATGTTTGGGTGCCAGGTTACAAATTGTGGGGATTTATACCCATTCCCGGCCACAATGAACTACGCCTAGGCATACGATGGGTAACGTCCAGTTACCGTATACCCATACCTCATTATGTACCTCCAAAAATCGGAGTGTACTACACATATATAAGAACACCTGATCTACCTGTGATAAGACTTCCTAGCTTAAGTAGTTCAAAAACAAGTAAAACTGTGGTTGTACATGCGGCAACTCATCCAGTAGAAAACTATTATGAACATATGGAACCAATTGGAGAAGTTCGTGAAAGATCAACGGGTGGCCTTACTTTTTCTGAAATGACTCCTGAACAACAAGAACGAGCTAGAAAACAAACACAACAAGCACGAAGCTTTTTAAAGGGTGTATTTATGACTTCAGTTGGTGTTGGTATGTTTGTTAGTCCCATTTTTGTTCCCTTCTTGGCGTCAATTGCACCTTTTACGTCTACTGGTGGGCCTATAGTGATACATAGTGGACTTCATTTAATGTCAGAAGTTGTGCCTGATGTTTTACTTAAATAGCAATGTAATAAACCGATATTTCATAATATGGAATGGTAATAGTTAGTTATTTGACAGAAGGTGTTTTTATAGGATTACTTAGCGAATTTAAGAAGAATTCACTTATAAGAAAAGCTCATGAACTGAATAGCAAAGGTGAATATCAAAAAGCTATAGAATGCTACGATGAGATTTTAAGAACAGATTTATACTATACCAATGCATGGTATGGGAAAAGTGTAGTTTTAAGGGAATTAGGCAAATATCAAGATGCTTTAGAAGCTAATGAAAAGGCATTAGAATTAGACCCGGAATATGTTGGTGCATTAACCAACAAAGGTGCCTTATTGGAAATCCTTGGAAAAAATAATGACGCACTAGAATATTATAATAAAGCTTTAGAAATCAATCCACGTTATTTTTATGCTTTGGACTGTAAAGCTACAGTTTTGACAAAGTTTGGAAGATATCAGGAAGCTTTAGATATTTATAATAAAGCTTTAGAAATCAATCCAAATAGTGCTAAAACGTGGTTTGGCAAAGGAGTAGTATTAAATATGCTGGGTAATCACAAAATGGCTTTAAAAGCATATAATAATGTTTTAAAGATAGATCCTAACTATGTTGATGCATGGCATAATAAAGGGTATCTTTTAGCAAGAATGGGAGATTATCGAGAAGCGATAGACAGTTATGATAGAGTTTTAGAAATATATCCAAATAAGACGGATACATTGTATTGCAAAGGTAATGCCCTTACCAATATTGGAAAACATCAAGAGGCATTAGAAAGCTATAATGAGGCTCTAAAAATTGATCCAAATTATTTATTATGGTATAACCGTGGATGCATACTAAATAAATTGAGAAAAATATCAGGATGCTATAAAATCTTTTTGATAATGCCTTAAAATTAAATCCTGATGATGTTAATACATGGTTTAAGAAAGGTTATACATTGGCAATACTTGAAAAATTTTCAGAAGCATTAGAAAGTTATAATATGGTATTGAAATTAGATCCAAACGATATTGAAACCTTGTTTAATAAAGGCAACATCCAGATGGAATTGGGTAACTACGAAGAGGCAATAAAATCTTTTAATAACCTATTAAAAATAGATCCGGATGATATCGAAACTTTAAGTGACAAAGGAAAGGCCCTTATAAAAATTAAGAAATATCAAGAAGCTTTGAAATGCATTAACAAAGCTTTACAACTGGATCCTGATTTTGAACCCGCATTAAATGCTAAGAAAGAAATTTTAAAATCTAGAAAGTAACCTCTCTTCACCTTTTTTTGGAATTGTGGATCAGCTAGTTATTTTTTTGTTGGATGTTGGTGTTTCTGATCTTTTTTAATATTTGGGGGACGGGCTTTCTTCTCCTTACTCTTGCTTTCATCCGTCATCTTCACCATAAACTCGCATTTCTCCACGTTTTGAAGTGGTATAAGCACCTTCATTTCCCCGCCTTCCTGGACACCATACTCAATTTCTATAAAACCTCTACTTTCATCGATCTCAATATTTTGGACTCCGAATTCTCCTTTGCGGAAGTTGTGGACGGTTTCGTTCATCATGGTGATCTCGATTTTTTCAATCATCTTCATCATCTGGACACCCTTTCTTACTATTTTGTCTTTTCCTTTTATTATAACTTGGATTTTTTACCCGGAAACTGGGAATTCCATCATAGAACAAAATATAATAGCAGTGATTATCAAATAAAATTAAGAATCTAAAATTGGAGTAAGCAATAGCGGATTTATATGGCTGATTACATCATAGAAACTCAGGATATCACCCGGGAATTTGATGGCTTTAAGGCGGTGGATGGACTGAGTTTGCAGATAAAGAAGGGGGAGGTTTTTGGTTTTTTAGGCCCCAATGGCGCTGGCAAAACCACCTCTATCAACATGATGGTGGGGTTACTGAAACCCACCAGCGGCCAGGTAATAATCGACGGTCAGGATATGGAGAAATTCGACAAGGCAGCTATCGGTGTTTGTCCCCAGGAAATAGTTCTATGGGACAATCTCACCTGCCAGGAATGTTTTAAACTCATGGGCGATATGTACGAAGTTCCCAAGGATGTTTTGAAGCAGAGGATCGGTAAACTACTTGAGGATCTCTTCTTAACAGATAAGGCAAACGTACTGGTCAGAAATCTATCTGGGGGAATGAAGCGCCGTTTGAACCTGGCTCTGGCAGTGGTTCACCAGCCAGAGATTGTGCTCCTGGACGAACCATCCGAAGGACTGGATCCCCAGTCACGCCGTGTGCTCTGGGAGTACATCATCTCCCTACGTGATGATGAGGGAAAAACAGTCATACTCACCACCCACCTCATGGACGAGGCAGATAGGCTCTCGGATCGGGTGGCCATAATAGATCATGGTAAACTCCTTAAACTGGACACTCCCGAAAACCTTAAAAAGGAAATTGGAGGGGGAGACATAGTGGAAATAACCCTCACCGATGCTCTTATGAATGGGAAGGTTATAGGAAAGCTTGAAGAAATGGAAAATGTACTATCCGTCCTGGAAGTAGAAGGAATAATCAACCTACGGGCGTTAAATGCCGTGGGCAAGCTTCCCAAGATCATGGATGGTATTGAAGAGGTAGGAGCGCGTATGGCGGACCTATCAGTACGCCAGAATACCCTGGAAGACGTATTTATTGATCTAACAGGGACCAGGTTGAGGGAGTAAAAATGAAGTTTTTTAGCATAGCAATTAAAGATTTAAAGGAATTAGTTCGGGACAGAAAAGGACTATTCTTCATAATGCTCTTCCCCGTATTCTTCATGCTGGTATTTGGTTTTGCCTTCGGAGGCATGGGAGAGAGCAACACTCCCCATAAACTGGCCATAGTAAATTATGACAAGCCAGTAACCCTCCCCACGACTGGTGAGAGTGTGAATTTTGGAAACAACCTTACCCAACTTTTAGAGGATGCTAAATATGAGGATAGTGATGTACATCTCTTTAACGTGACCAAAATGAGTGAAAATGAGGCGGACGAGCTTTTAAAGTCGAGGGATATCGATGCTGCGCTGATTATACCGGATAACTTTTCCGAGTCGGTACTGGCGCTCATAAACCACACCATCATGACCACCACCAATCCCCTGGCAGCCAGTGAGTCCACTCCACCGGATGCTACCTCGACTTTAATAATCCGTGGTGATACTGGATTTATGAACTTCGGAGTATCCCAGAGTATTCTGGTGGGTGTCCTGGCCCAGTACCAGGATGAAATTGTAATTCATACTCAAAACGCCGTCCGGGGAACCCCGGGTACTCAGCCGACTGTGTTTTTAAATTCCAAGGTGGAGCCCATTGAGGGGACCCAGAACTTCACCACCTTCGACTTCATTGCACCGGGGATGATCGTATTTGCCATTCTTCTCTTAGCTACCGCGGTGGCGGCCAGCCTCACCCGGGAGGTGGAAACTGGAACCCTGGCCCGGCTGAAACTTTCTAAAATGAGAGGATTCGACCTCCTCTTCGGTGGTTTAATTCCCTGGTCTCTGGTGGTGGTTGTCCAGGTGATTATACTCTTGGTGGTGGCGGTGGCCATAGGATTTCACTGGCAGGGAGGTATTAATTCATTATTGTGGTCTCTCTTAGTGGGTGTAATTGGGGGCATAGCCTCCATTGCATTGGGAATGATAATCGCGGCCTTTGTACAGAATGACAGGCAGGCGGTTAATCTGGGTACTCTCATCACCGTTCCCATGAGTTTCCTGGTGGGGGCCTTCTACCCACTTCCAGACGTGGAGATACTCGGCGTCCCATTCAACGCCTTCCTACCCTGGACCCATACAGTGAAAGCCCTGACTTCTTTACTGACTTATGGTGGGGGATGGAACGAGATTGCCTATCCGGTGGTTGTTAGTGTGATTCTAACGGTGATACTCTTCGCCATTGGTGTAGTGGTGTTTTCCAAGAACAGGTTGAAGGCGGAAAATTAATCGAGGTTAAAAAAACATGTCGGAAAGAAAAAAGGGTCATGTTCATCACGGTAAATCAACTAGGAGTGTCTTAAACTCGGATAAAGTATTGGCCATTGCTGGTTTAAAATCAGGGGACATCTTCCTGGATGCAGGCTGTGGAGATGGATATAATTCCTTCGCTGCATCAACAATTGTGGGAGATAAAGGTAAAGTCTATGCTATGGACGTATACCCAGAATCAATAGAAAAACGTAGAACAAGAAGCTCAAGAAAAAGGTGTAGAGAATTTAGAGGCGAAGATACTAGACTTAACCGATAAAATCCCTTTAAATGATGATTCCATTGATTTATGCATTATGGCTAACGTCCTGCATGGATTTGTGGAAAATAATGAAACAGAAGATGTGATGAAGGAGATAAGCAGAGTTATTAAACCAGAAGGTATTTTAGCTGTGGTTGAATTTAAAAAAATGGAAGGAATACCGGGACCTCCTATGGATGTGCGGCTTGCTGCTCAGGATGTGGAGGATATTCTTGCCCATTACAGTTTTTGAAGCAATGTTAACTTCAGAAGTGGCTTTGCTCCATTATTTAGTTAAAACAGTAAGTAAAAAGTGAATTTGAATTTCTATTTTTTAATAGAGAGCGGTATATTTATTTTTTAATAGAGAGTAGTATATTCATCCAGATACTCCCCATAGTCACGGTCCAGGATCCTCAGGGCAGTCATGGTCTCCGTGGAGGAACAGCACCTTTCTTCCACCAGGTTTCGTAGGGTTTTGTTCCGGATGTTTTCCCGGACTTCCCGTAACACGAAGTCCATTGTGTTCTGGTTATAATTTCTCAACTCCTTCTGATTGAACCGGTATAGCTCATAGTCTTTCAGGTCGTATATCCTGTGGGGAGTGGTCATCTGCCCTAACTGGGCATAGAAATTACCTGAATCAGCCCCGAAGAAATCGACTCCCAGATAGGCTAGGAGTGGAATGAAGGGGGTCTTAACGAAGGGGAAATACAGAGCGGTGTTGGGGCTGATGTTTTCCCTGAGCTTCACCAAAATTTTTATGAGGTCCATGGGCCGGTTTAAAAGCTCTTCCGGGTTGGCGATCAACAATATATCATTGCCCAGTTTTTCAAGCTCTAAAGCACATCTTACCCGTAGCTCAGGATATTTAGATCCATGGATAACTGCCAAGCCAGTTTCACCACTTTCTTCTGCCATCTCCAGGGTTTTATTCACGGAAAACTCTGCCAGTGGTTTAGGCACGTTGTAGGGCATGGGTTCATCTGGGATAAATGGAATGGGAGTATTTGATGATAGTATACCTGGTGTTTCCTGTCCATCATATTTTCCCAGCCGGGCCGGGCCGTCGTGTAAGCTTATCTCGAGCATGGATCTGTAACTCTTATTTTTTTTATAGTAGTATTTCACCTTTTATAGTAATATTTTACCTCTCTACATGTAAATAGATTTAATTTTTTTTATATAATGAGTAATACCGGGTTAATAGGGATAGGAAGCTGAAGAGAACGATTAAAATCAGCAGTATGCTGGTGATGTAACTTACTGGTAAGGTGATATAACTTAAAGGTAATAGCAGAGTTACCCCGGCACTGGTAAAAAGGAATGCCCCGTAATACTTCCCGATTGGGTCGTAGATTGGCTTTTTAATCCCTGATGTCAGGATGAACTGCAGGAACATGAATATGATGAGAATTAACAACCAGTAAGGGTATATTCCTGCAATTATAAAGGCTAAAAAGGCGCTGGTCACCAGGACGAAATCGGCGATGGTGTCCAGGTATGCTCCCAAGTTAGTTGCAGCATCCCACTTTCGGGTTATAAACCCATCCAGATAATCGGTGGATAGGGCGATTATGAAGATGATAACCGAAGATACTATCATCTGGTTTAGGAAAGTGTAAAACAGTACAAATGCCAGGATGATCCTTAGACTGCTTAAAATTGAGGGGAGTAGTTTCTGTAATTTCATTTTATTTACTTGGATTTAATTATTCATTCTTTTTAGATAAATAACAAACGTTAAACAATAAGATGTCACCTAAAAGGTTACACTCAGCAAATTTTTAGCAACGTTTATATATAGCATAAAGCACACCTAAATATGAAAATTACAAGTTTTCACACAGACTGGTATTGACCATCAGGGCGTGAAAGAGAATGAAACAACTAAAGCGCTTAAAAAATATGTTAAGTGGGGGAAACAAGTCAGAGAACCAAAAGAAGACCGAAGAACAGCCACAACCAGATCCAGAGATGAAAACAGAGGAACAAGAAACAAAACCAACGGAAACTCCAAAAGACGTATCAGAAAAACCAGCTGAAACCGCACCTGAAAAGGAAACTGAAACAAAAGCCGTAACACCTGATGAAAAAACTAAAGAAGCCAAAAAAACAGAAAAACCAGTTGAAAAAACAACCGAATCTAAAGAAGAAAAATCCAAAGAAGAAAAACCCCAAACAAAAAGGAGTGATAGTATGACTTTACTTGAAGGGAGAGAAGAAGATACAATAACTCGTGATAATATAGATGTAAATTTTAAACAAGAAGTAATGGATGCTGGTGCTGACACATTGGCATTATGTTTCCAGTGCGGTACATGTACCGGAGCATGTCCTTCTGGAAGAAGAACCCCATACCGAATTAGACAGATAGTAAGAAAATCATTAATGGGCTTTAAAGATGATGTAATATCAGATGACGCACTCTGGATGTGTACAACCTGTTATGAATGTCAGGAAAGATGTCCTAGGGGCATTAAGATTGTGGATATCGTAAAAATAGTCAGAAACTATGCTGCCCAGGCAGGATACATGGCACAATCCCATAAAGCAGTAGGATCATTTGTTTTAAAAACAGGACACGCAGTACCTATAAACCCAGCAACCCAGGATCTAAGAAAACAAGTAGGACTGGATGAACTACCACCAACCACTCACAGCTTCCCCGGAGCACTGGAAGAAGTTCAAAAAATAACCAAAGCCACTGGCTTTGATAATCTCATTGGCTACAACTGGGAAAAAGGAGAATTAGAATAAGGTGATTAACATGGCTGAACAAGAATTTGCATATTTCTTAGGATGTATTATGAACAACCGATACCCCGGTATCGAAAAATCAACCAGAATACTCTTTGACAAATTAGGTATAAGACTTAAGGATATGGAAGGAGCATCATGCTGCCCCGCTCCTGGAGTTTTCGGGTCATTCGATCGAACCACCTGGGCATCCATTGCCGCCCGAAACATAACCATAGCTGAAGATCAGGGTAATGACATAATGACTGAATGTAATGGATGTTTCGGCTCACTTTTCGAAGCCAACCACATGCTTAAAGAAAATGAGGAGATGAAGGAGAAAATCAACAAAGTCCTTGCTGAGGTGGACAGAGAATTCAAGGGTGAAATCAACGTCAGACACTTTGCTGAAATACTTTACCATGATGTGGGACTGGAGAAACTATCTGAAGCAATGGTTAAACCGTTAAATCTCAACGTAGCTGTTCACTATGGTTGTCATTTCCTCAAACCAAGCGATGAGATAGATCTAGATAATCCTCATAAACCAACCATTTTAGATGAATTAGTGGAACTCACCGGAGCAAAATCAATAGATTACAAAGACAAAATGATGTGCTGCGGTGCAGGCGGAGGTCTCAGATCCAGAGATCTGGATGTAACCGCTGACTTCACCAGAGAAAAATTAACCAACATGAGAGAAGCCGGTGCAGATGCCATTGTCAATGTCTGTCCATTCTGCCACTTACAATTCGATGTAGGGCAAGTTGAAACCAATGACAAATTCGGAACAGACTTCGATATACCAGTATTCCACTTAGCCCAGCTTTACGGTCTTGCTATGGGATTAAGTAAAGATGATATAACCGTAGATGCTCACCAGATAAGCACCGACCCTGCCCTGGCAAAACTGGACGTAATAACCGGCGGAGAATAAAACTTCTCCCCTTTATTATTTTTTAAATAAAATAACCCTATATAGACTAATCTATTTTTAGAGCCTTTTCATTTAACGCTACTTTTTCACTTCTGTCAATTTAAGATTTTTTGATGTTTTTTGTTTGGGTTTTTTCTGTTTTGTTTGGGTTTTTAGAAGTTTTTTCTGTTGTTGTAGGGGTATTTGCGTTTTGGTTTTTTGTTTTTTCGTGGGGTGGGTGGTTTCTTTTTGGTTTTTTGTAGGTTTCGTGTTATTGTTTTTTGGATGTTTTTCCATAGTTTTTTTCTTTTTTTGGGGTTTTCTGTGAATATTATTGGGAATAGGTTGTTTTTTAGTTGGCCTGCTAGTAGGTTGATGTTTATTTTGTATTCGCATTGGCAGTTTTTGTTTTTTTTGCTTGTATTTTTTTTGT
>DAQK01000017.1:5057-19078 GCA_002502855.1 Methanobacterium sp. UBA279 | reverse complement strand
ATAAAACATTATATCCCATTATTAATAAATCTTTCGATTCCTAAGACCCCATTTTAATATATACAAAATATCCAACAGTACTTTTACCAGGGACATCTGAATAACTACCAATACGTGAAATTAAACCCAAATAACCCATTAATTTTCACACTAAATCAGACACCCTGATACAAATATAGAAAATTAAAATCATGAAAAGTTTTTCATTGATTAACGAAGATTAATGCTGTGACCAAAAACTTGGGTGTTTTTGATTTTTGTGTTTTTTATAAATAATATTTTTTATTCGTGCTAAACTCATTATTTTGTTAAGTAGAAACATAAAAGCTTTTATAATAAGTGGAACAAAGTATTAATCATGACAATAGAAAAAATACTTGCTCCAGTTGATAATTTGTTTGATCAGGGTTATAAACTTCCCTATTTTTGTGAATGTTTATCAAAATATGAGGAAAATCATTTAAAATCGTTTGAAAGAAATGATAAGGTATTTAAATCATTGAAAACATAGTATAATGGATATATTTCATATTGAGATGATGATTCCTTTTTGTCCGGAGTGTTTCAGTAAATCTGTGATTAAAAATGGGGTTAAAGAACGGAAGCTTCATTTTTATTATGAAAGAGTTATTAACACTGAAATTCAAATGTATAAGTGCAAGAAATGTATAGTTTTAAATATTTAAATGAAATATTGCATAAAACAGATCAATTTACAAACCTATAATATAGTTAAATATTCAAGAAAAAAATGAAGGAATATATATGAAAATTATATCTGTGGTAGGAACAAAAGACACCGGCAAAACCGTACTTGTAACGAAAATCATAGAGAAATTAGTTAAAAGAGGTTTCGAAGTAGGTACAATTAAACATGTTGGTCATGAGTTGGATGTAGAAGGTAAAGATACCTGGAAACATAAAGAAGCAGGAGCCAGTATGGTAGTTGGTACAAATCATGAAACTTTCTTTCACCTAAAAGATGGATTACAATTGGATCACATCTTAGAACTTACCAAGTACTTAAAAAAATTGGATTACATAATTATTGAAGGATTTAAAACATCCCATTATGCAAAAATATCAGTAACCGATTTTGAAGATTCCTATACCCTTAAGAAGGTAGATCCATTTAATATCAATGATGATAAACTTGAATCATTAGTTGATATGATAGAAGAAAGGGCATATGGAATGTTTTCCCAGATGAATTGTCGCGACTGTGGTTTTAAAGGATGTGATGACCTGGCCCAGTCAATAATAAGGGGAGAAACCAAAGAAGATGAATGTCACATGAAAAGAGAAAAGAATGTGGAACTTAAAGTAGGAGGCATAGAAATACCTATGAATCCCTTCGTACAGAAATTTGTTAAAAATACGGTTGTTGGGATGTTAAAAGCATTGAAAACTTCTCAAATCGAAACAACCGACAAAACCATTGAATTAATGATAAAAAATGATGATAACAGATAAATTCCAGAGACCCATCACTTCACTTAGAATTTCTATAACCAATAGATGCAATGTAAACTGTTTTTACTGTCACCATGATGGAATCATACCCCAAAAGTATGAAATGACCCCTTCTGAAATAGAGAAAATTAGCAGAGTGGCCCGGGAAATAGGTATTAAAAAGTTAAGGCTTTCTGGTGGAGAACCCTTAATCAGGAAAGATATATTGGAAATTGTCCAGAGAATTTCTTCAATAGGCTTTAAAGATGTCTCTTTAACCACCAATGGTATTCTACTCGGTGAATATTCAGTTGAACTAATGAAAGCGGGACTTAACCGTGTGAATGTGAGTCTTGATACATTAAATCCAGTTACTTACCGTTTCATTACCAAGAAAGACTACATGGAACTGGCAAAAAAAGGGATTGAAAAGGCGGTGAAAGCAGGTCTTCATCCAGTTAAGGTGAATATGGTGGTGATGAAGGGGATTAACGACCATGAGATATGGGACATGTTTAAATTTTGTAAGGATAATAATGCCATACTCCAACTAATTGAACTTTTAAAGACTGATACCTGTCCAGACGAAGACAAAGAATTTTTTGATAAATATCATTTTGATATGGATGAAATTGAAGAGGAACTGGCAGAAAACTCAACCACAATCAAAACCCGTAAATTCATGCAGGACCGTAAGAAATACTTCATAGACGATGGTGAAATAGAAATTGTAAAACCAATGGATAATACAGCTTTCTGTCAGAATTGCACACGACTTAGAATAACACCAGATGGAAAAATTAAGCCATGTTTACTTAAAAATAATGATCTGACTGATTTGATCGGGCCAATTCATCAAGGATCATCTGATGAAGAAATTAAAACCTTATTTTTAAAAGCAATTAAAAAGAGGACCCCATATTATACCAAATGCGGAATTTAATTGTTTAATCATCTTTAGATTCATTGGATAGTTTCTACTAACTTAAGTTAAGTTTCTGTATTAATTTTGATAATGGCATTAAAATTCTGTGAACATAAATTAAAAGCAAGTCCCACATTTAATATATTATCCTGATCTATACTGTGTGGTTCCTTTTTGACGCCCTCAACCGCACCTGATGGGACAGGATTTTAGACAAAGCATGCAACCTTCACTTTTCGGTTAAACCTAGTATTTTTGTTATAAACTTTATGTTTAACAGGGAATATTTAAAGAAAATCTCTTTCTCATTCATATAATTTTATCCGATTTTATAAATTTATCCAACCTGAACAACATATAATAAATGAAGGAGGGTTTTTCATATGTCAAGCACACCAAAAGAAGGTAAATTACCTGATCATTATCTAGGTATAAGGAATAGATATAAAGAATATGGAAAAATTTTAAATGAATTAGGGCAAACTGCCAAAGATTCAGGCCCATTAGATGATAAAACTTCCGAATTAGTACAACTAGCAGCATCAGCAGCCATAAGATCTGAAGGAGCAGTGCATAGTCATGCTCGAAGAGCCATGGAATTAGGAGCATCTCCTGAGGAAGTATACCATGTGCTGTTACTATTAACCAGTACTATAGGTTTTCCAACTGTTGCTGCCTCAATATCATGGATAGATGACTTTTTTATGGACTGAATCATTAAATAATTAAAATAAATTAAACTTTTTTAATTAATCAATCTATTCGAGGTTATAGATGTCTAACATGTTCCAACAAATTAAAGCAATTAGAGTTGATGAAATTGGTCATGAGATCGATGAAACAATTGTAGAAGATAAAGAAGTTGAATTAATAATTAATGATTTAACATTTGGCCGATTTTCCATTAGCCCTAATTATATAAAAGAATTTGCTGTTGGTTATTTACTAGGTGAAGGATTAATTGAATCTAAAGAGAACATAGCTGATATAAAAATTGAAAATAATATTATTAATTTAAAGATTGATCTTGAGGACTTTGAAATTCGAAGAGAGCTGATTATGAGTTCTGATTGTTTTGGAGGATTTAGACAAAAAATTGAATTAATTGAAAAAGTGGAATCAGATTTTAAAATTACAAAAGAAGAAGTTATAAACGCTTCAAGAAGATTAAAAGAACAATCGCAGGTTTGGAAACAAACAGGTGGAACACACATAGCTGCACTCATAAATCAGAATGAATTTATAGCCATTGAAGATGTAAGCAGGCATGTAGCTATTGATAAAGTAATGGGCGTGGCATTATTAAATGACGTAGACTTTTCCAATAGTTTCGTGTTTTCAAGTGGTAGAATGCCTTCAGATATGGTTATGAAGGTTGCTCGAGTCGGAATACCCATATTAATGTCAAAAGCAGCTCCCACAGTATCTGGATTGTTAGCCGGAGAAAAATCTGGAATTACACTAATCGGTTTTGTAAGGGGCAGGAGATTTAATATTTACACAAATCCTCAGCGTATAATAATTTAAAATTATTCTTACGTAATTAATTATGTTTTTATATATTTCATTAACTATTCAGAGTTAGAAAACCCAACCGGAAATATATAAAGAGTGGTTTCGTCTGCAGGTATGTTAAGTAAAGTTTTAACTGTATCATCATTGAAAGACCCTATCGATACTGTGGCAAGCCCACGGGCAGCTGCCTCCAGGTAAATATTTTCACCCGTGTGTCCTGCTTCTAGATGTACGAACCTGATACTCAGATTGTTGTCTCCATACTTAGCCATGGTGCGCTGGTAATTTCCCGTGATCACGATATCTACCAGCCCACCAGCCACTGCCCCCTGGCCATTAGCTGCATTTGAAAGATCTGAACGTTTATCTCCGTTCAGTAGTTTTTCTAGTTCATGATTATTGGGGTTGTAATGATAGACTCCTTCTCCTACCCTTTCAACTCCTCCTTTACCCACTACCAAATATATCTCCAGAGGATATGTGCGTCCAGAAGAAGGGGCAACTCTCAAATTATTCTGCTCATCGGTTATACCCTGAGCAGCCCACATAAGTTGGGATACGTCTTTTATACTAAGTGATTTATTAGCATATGTCC
Organism: Methanobacterium sp. UBA279; assembly: GCA_002502855.1. Taxonomy (GTDB): domain Archaea; phylum Methanobacteriota; class Methanobacteria; order Methanobacteriales; family Methanobacteriaceae; genus Methanobacterium_A. The sequence goes on along the minus strand of DAQK01000017.1, from coordinate 14,591 downwards.
TCACTGAACGCCGGTTCTGTATTGCTTCTTCTACAGAGATGTTACCCATCGAATCTGGTTCAGGAAGTTTAACCACCTCCATAACTGCCCTGGAAGGATTTTTTTTTCGGTTTCGGATGGGATAGAGAAATATAATAAGAAAGCAGTTAAGGCCGAAGCTAAGACTAATATAATTAGAATCAGTATCACTAGTCCTTTTTCTGGTCATAACATAATCTGAACTAATTCTATTATATGTTAAAACTAATTAATTAAAAAATATTCTGAAATCAGGATTTTTTTTATATAAATTCAGAAATTTCAAATAAAAAATTGGGAAAAAACAATTTCTTCATAATATTAAAATGAAAACATTTTCTACAGATATTTATTCCAGCACGGTGTGCCTCTGTTTCAGGTCCATCTCGGTTTTACCCATGTCCGCCATGAGCTGGGCAATCACCGCGTCCAGGAATATCAGGGTGGTAACCTCAAACAGGGTTCCCAGTGGGGATAAAGATTGGTGTTTCCCGTTGATCTGTCTTTTTATATAATTTTTTTCTGTATCTATTTTGGTACGGCCCCGGATTTGCACAACCAAATCTGCTATTTTCCCCATGGTAGAATCTACATAGGATGTGACGGCTATAATCTTTGCTCCCCGTTTTTTAGCTATTTGAGCCGTGCTTATTATATAACTGGTTTCTCCAGAACCAGTTATGGCCAATAAACAGTCTTTATCTTTAATTGCAGGGGTTATTGTTTCCCCTACCACGTAAACTCCGATTCCCAGGTGCATGAGTCTCATGGCAAATGCCTTGGCCACCAGCCCAGATCTACCCTGTCCCAGTAGAAAAACGTTTTCACAAGTTCTCAATAGCTTTAGCATTTCTTCAACGTTTTCCCGATCAAGTTCTGCAGAAGCTACAGATACGTTATCCACTATTTCCTGTATCGCATCATTTAAAATCATAAATTCACCTGAGAAAAAACACACATTATTATTTTAATCCTCTAATTATAACTGTTTGTACCATTATATAAATATTCAAAGGGACTTTAAAAATCTATCTCTACCGTGTTGAAATGAAAATCAAACCCAGATTAAGCCTGATTATAGGGGGAGAAACCCTCAGTTTCAAATTCTTTGAAACACTGGACATCGTTTCCCAGACCAGATCACAGAGAGAGGCGGCTAAAATACTGGGAATATCACATGCCGTCTTAAACAGGAGAATCTTAGATGCTGAGAAAAAACTGAACATGAACCTTGTAAAGAGCACTGGTGCCGGTTCCCAACTCACCGAGGATGGTTTAAATCTCCTCAAACAATACCATCAGCTTACAAAAAGGCTGGATATCCATGAAAAACCTGTGATCTGTGGCGGATATATATCTGCCGGGTTGTTGGAGGTTCTAGCCTCTGAATACGGCCTCGATGCCCTGGTCTACCAGACGGAGGATGAGAGTGCCCTGCACCTTTATGATATGGGATTGGTGGATATTTTAACCCTTGATGACCCGGTGAAGGCTTTTATGCGGGATATGGATTTTATTCCTATGGCCCGGGACCATCTAGTATTAGTATCTCCTTCTGATGAAGATATAATGGATCTCTCACAGTTGGAAGGTAAAAAATTCGTGGAAGTTACTGGTTCCGCCCAGAGACTAGCCTGGAACACCATGGACAATGAGGAAATAGATTATAAAATAGTCAGAGTGTTAAAATCCCCTTATGAAGCACTTAAGATTGTTAAAAATAGTCAGGACCTGTATACTTTCCTTAATAACAGCTTCACCAATGGTTCTGATGTGTTGAAGGAAGATACAAGCCATATCTTGACCATGGTATTATATAATCCAGAAGATGAAAAATTTAAAGGATTTATAGATTATGTAAGTGGTAGGGGACGTAAATTAATACAGGAATTAGGTTTCGGGAAATTTTAATCTCTTTTTTTTATCTTTAAAAAATTATAATTATTTAAATATCTAAAAAATAAAGTTAGGAAAGGTGATCTATTGAGCTATGAAAATGATTTACTAGCCGTGGGGCATACAGCAGTGGATTATATCATCCAGGTTAACGGGTTCCCCCAACCTAACTCTTCAATTGCAATAAATAATATGAAAACCTTTTATGGTGGAGCAGCAGCCAATGTGGCCACAGTATCCGCTAATTTAGGACTTAGAGCAAGTTTAATCTCCGCTGTGGGTGGTGATTTCAGGGGATCTGATTATCAAAATTGCCTAAAGGGTTTATCCATTGATATCGAAGATATGATCGTGGTGGAAGATGAAAAAACCCCTACTGCCTTTGTAATAACCGACGAAAAGGGCGATCAGATAAGTTACTTCTACTGGGGAGCTGCAAAGTATTTTAAAGATTTCCCAACCCCTGTTAAAGCTATAAAAAAGGCACGTGCCGTACATTTGGCCACTGGTGACCCTGATTTTAATGGAAAGTGCGGGGAAACAGCCAATAAATACGATAAGTTAGTATCCTTTGACCCGGGGCAGGATTTGCATATGTACTCCCCAGAAAACCTTAGTAAGGTTTTAAAAATTTGTAATATTCTGTTTGGTAACCATTATGAGATAGATCGAATACTAGAAATTCTGGAAATGGATATTAAGGAACTTCAAGACCTGGGGCCTGAAATAATCGTTAAAACCATGGGCAAAGATGGTAGTATAATATACGCTGATCAGGAAATAAAAATCGAAGCAAAATTGGTCAACAGTATCGACCCCACCGGTGGGGGAGATTCATACCGGGCTGGGTTTTTAAAGGCCTATTTAAGCGGTGAAAGTCTGGAATTTTGTGGGAATTTCGCTTCAGCCGTGGCATCGTTTGTGGTGGAAGCGGAAGGGTGTCAGACCAATATTCCGAATTTTGAGATGGCAATTGAACGCATGGAAGAAAAAGGGGATATATGATGTTTATCACAAATTAAACCCTATAACCCTTTTAATCAAATTTTTTTCTTATGTAAATCAAATTTATTTTTATTACTAGAATTAAAAATATACCAGCCTTAGAATAACACCAGCAATAGTTTTTAGAAATATGGGGCCGTCCATCCATATCTGACTTAAAAGGTACCTCGGACGAAGGTAGAACTTACGGAAAGCTGTGCTCTGGATCTTTCTAAGTTCTTCCAGTGAACATTCCATGGTATCTATGATGGGAGATATAAGATTGTATTTAGACCAATCCTTGACTTTGATCAGGTTTTCCTCCACCATCTGCTGATAAAACTGTGCTCCAGGATAGGGTGTAGCCAGGCTGAAAACGGCATAAGATGGTTTCAATTCCTGCACAATTTAATAGTCCTCCGCGTACTTTCTTTAGTGTTTCCAGGCATGCCCAGCACCACTGAAACAATGGTACGCATTTTTTCTTTCCGCGCTATTTCAAAAGCATCTTTGATTTTGGAGATGGTTGTTTTTTTATCCACCTGATCCAGAACCTGTTGATCTGCAGACTCAACACCCATGAAGAGAGTGATGTATCCAGCTTCCCACATCTGTATCAACAAATCTCTAGATAGATTATCCACGGGCTGTACATCCCCAGAGTATCTCCAGATTTCTTTTTTTTAATCTCGGCACAGATTTCCTCCACCCTCTTACGGTTCAAGGTGAAAGTGTTATCCATGAAAGCTATCGTCTCCACATCATAATCTTCAACCAGATGCTCCATCTCGTCCACTACATTTTTTGGAGACCTCAAACGGAAGTTAGAACCATGTAATGCAGCTGAGGCACAGAAAGAGCATTGCATGGGGCATCCTCTGCTGGTTATCATGGTGGCCATGTTGGTCTTCATATTCAAAAGTTTATAATCATCCATGGGAAGGAGATGTAGGGCAGGGAATGGAAGTCTATCCAAATCCATTATGAGGGGGACGGGGAGGTGTGATAACATCATCAAATGCTATACCATGAACTTCACTCAGATCACCATTACTTTCCAGAGTTTCCACCAGTTCCAGCATGGTGTATTTCCCTTCACCTATAACCGCGATATCTACATACTCCTTTTCTAAGAGTTCTTTATAGTTAAAGGTAGGATGATAACCACCCATCACAGTAACTGTATCTGGACAGTTTTTTTTCACCAGTTGGGCAGTTTTTCATGGTCTGTTCAATGGTAGGGTTAAAGCGTAATTGCCACTATTTCTGGAGAAATTCTCCTTATTTCCTTTTTTAAAGATTCCCATGTCATGTCCAAAGCAGATGCATCGATTACATTCACATCAAAACCCATTTTCCTCCAAAACTGCAGCCATATAAGCAATTCCCAGTGGAGGAGCTACTACTCCCATGAATTTATACTTAGAGCTAGTTTGAGGGGGATTTATAAACGTTACCTTCATTCAGTCACCTCGTAATCAACAATTTTCTTATATCAAAAGAATTGGGAAAATAAGCGAGAATGAGTGGAATACACAGCATGATTTCCCGAAAACAAGGCATCAACCACATTTATCGAGTAAGGGTTTATCACCGATTAAAGGGAAAAATACAATGAGAATATAAATATAATAAAAATTGATAACTAAACTTTCTTAAAGGTATATATAAATGTTTTGACCAAATAATCTGTACCTGGTTATATCAGCATTAAAATATTTATTAAGCATTAAAATTCATGGTTTATAAATAGCAGCAAAGAATTTCGGACAATTTTTGAATTTATGATTCTAAATACCATGGTTGTAAAATCAGAAGAAATATGAAGTTAATCATATCCAATTAAAAACTCTTATATTGTGCAGTGTAGAGACTTATTTACTAATAATATGGAATAGCTATAATTTTAATGTGTAGTATTACAACAATTTTAAGCTATCAAAAACATGGTGAATTCAATGACACAAATGGATGATGCAAAAAAGGGCATTGTAACAGAAGAAATGAAAGCAGTTGCCAAGGCTGAAAATGTAACAGAAGAGTTTGTCAGGAAATCCGTTGCCCAGGGTACCATTGCCATTCCCAGTAACAAGGGAAGGGATGTTAAAGCAGTTGGTATTGGAGCAGGACTCAGGACAAAGGTCAACGCAACTATCGGAACCTCCACAGACATATGTGACTTTGATATGGAAGAAGAAAAGGCCAGAGTTGCCATAGCCAATAAAGCGGATACTTTAATGGAACTATCTGTGGGTGGAGACCTGGACGAGATCAGGAGAAGGATTCTGGAAATATCAGAGATACCCGTGGGAAGCGTGCCAGTCTATCAGGCGGCTTTTGAGACCATCCGTGAAAAGGGCGCTGCCATCTACATGGACGAAGACATTATGTTTAAATCCATAGAGAAGCAGGCCCAGGATGGTATTGACTTCATGGCCATTCATTGCAGTGTTAACATGGAAACCCTCAAACGTCTTAAAAGACAGGGACGAGAAGGTGGACTGGTGAGCCGTGGAGGAGCATTAATATCCGCCTGGATGGTGGAAAACGAAACAGAAAACCCATTGTACAAGAACTTTGATTACATCTTGGAGATCGCTAAAGAACATGACTTCGTGATGTCCATGGCCAACGCCATGCGTGCCGGTGCAATTGCCGATGCCACAGACCGTGCCGGCGTACAGGAACTCATCATATTAGGTGAATTAATCGACCGGGCCCGGGAAGCTGGTGTACAGACCATAACCGAAGGACCCGGACACATACCCTTAAACGAAATCGAGGCCAACGTAATCATCCAGAAAAAACTGTGCCGTGGAGCTCCATTCTACATGTTAGGGCCAATTGTAACCGACATTGCACCAGCCTACGACCACATAGTTTCATCCATAGGCGCCTCCCAATCCGCAGCTGCTGGAGCAGACTTCATCTGCTACGTAACCCCCGCAGAACACTTGGCACTACCCGGGCCAGAAGATGTGAAAATGGGAGTCATAGCCAGCCGTATAGGGGCTTATGTTGGTGATATGGCCAAAGGAATACACCACGGTGAAAAGGACCTGGTGATGGCCAATGCCCGGAAAAACCTCAACTGGGAAGGCCAGTACAACGCAGCCATATGCCCGGCTGATGCCCGTGCCATCAGGGACAACCGACCCCCAGAAGACCCTGACACCTGCACCATGTGCGGAAGTTACTGTGCCATTAAAATCGTGAACGAATGGTTGGATGAAGCCCCAACCAATGTATTTGAATAAAAAAACCAGCATATTGAACTGGTAATTATTTTCCACTATTTTTTTATTCATTTATTTTTATAAAAAAAATCAATTATTATACAAAAATTTATTTAACACCCCATTTTTATTTTTAACAGAAGGTGAATTGAATTGAAACACTGGACTGAACGAATTGCATCTGATCTAACTAACTGGGATGTGGACCAACATGTAGTGGCCAGTGGAACTTCTATATCTGGTTCCATACATATTGGAAATTCTTGTGACGTTTTCATAGCTAATGCAGTGGGTAAATCCCTGAAAAACCTTGGTGAAGATAGCAAGACCATCTGGATCGCCGATGACCATGACCCCCTGAGAAAGGTTCCCTATCCCCTACCCCCATCTTATGAACAATATTTAGGTGTTCCCTATTTCCAGATCCCCTGTCCTGGGGGTTGTTGCGAGAATTTTGTGGAACACTTCCAGAAACCATTCCTGGAAACCCTACCAGTCTTCGGTATAGAACTGGAAACTTATTCCGGTTTTAAAATGTATCAGGAAGGGGTATACAACGATTATATTAGAAAGTCGCTGGAAGAAACTCCCAGGATCAGAGAGATGTTCAACCGGTACCGGGAACACCCTCTGAAACCTGACTGGCTCCCCTACAATCCCATATGCAGTGAATGTGGAAGGGTGAACACCACCACCGCCTATGATTATCAGGGTGACACTGTATTCTACCGGTGCCAGTGCGGCCATGAAGGTGAAATGGACATCAAATCAGGCAAAGGTAAGTTAACCTGGCGTGTGGAGTGGGCTGCCCGGTGGAAGATCTTTGGTGTGACCTGCGAACCATTTGGAAAGGACCACGCCGCCAGTGGCGGATCCTATGACGTAAGTAAAATCATATCCCAGGAAATCTTCGATTATCAGGCCCCATATCCCGTTCCTTATGAGTGGATCACCCTGAAAGGGGAGGCCATGAGCAAATCGAAGGGAGTGTTCTTCACTCCCGGGCAGTGGCTGGAAATAACCTCCCCGGAAACACTGAATTACTTCATATTCCGTAGTAAGCCCATGAAACATAAGGATTTCAATCCGACCATGCCCTTCTTGGATTTCATAGAACAGTACGACCGGGTGGAGAGGATCTACTACGGTGAAGAAGAAACTTCCGAGAAAGAAACCCAGAAGCTTAAAAAGATCTATGAAATTTCCCAGACCGTGGATGCAGAATTGATACCAAAATCCATGCCATTCCAGCCTTCGTACCGGTTTATGACCGTGGCCTGCCAGATAGGCGGTGATGAAGAGGAGATCTTCGATATACTGAAGAGGAACTCCCAGCTCCCGGAAAAGATGGAAGACGTAGACTGGGATAAGATGAACGGTCATGATAAAGAGAGATTCACCAAAAGGATCACCCATGTTAAAAACTGGTTAAATCTTTACGCGCCTAATTTCGTGAAGTTTGAAGTGCAGAAAGAGCTTCCAGAGGTGCAGTTAACTGAACCTCAAAAGGAATTTCTGTTGAAGGTGGCAGACCTACTGGAAAGCCGGGATTTCACTGCAGAAGAACTCCATGATGAAATGTATTCTATACTTAATGAACTGGATATGAAACCTCAAAAAGCATTCCAGGCAATATATAAAATCATCATAGGTAAAAAACAGGGTCCCAGGGCTGCATCATTTGTTCTATCCTTAAATAAGGACTTTGTGGTTAAAAGGTTCAGGATGGAGGGTTAACGATTTAGTTAGAAGTTAGAAACTAGTAATTAGATATTCATAACTGAATAAAAATGAGGGAAAAGAATTAGAATTTAATGGTCTTTTTAAATTCCTTCTTAGTCTTTTTCTTAAATTCTTTTTTAAACAGGTCTCCTGCTTTTTTTATTGTCAGGATCTTTAAGTTGTTTGTCCAGTTCTTTTTTAGCCATCTTTTTTATATCGTCAAATAATGCCATCGTCCATTCTCCCCTTTAGTTTTTTGGTAGTTATAATTGAATTTTCAAATGGCCGTTATTTAACGTTTGCTCTTTAATCCTTCTCCGCGTATTTTTCCGGATTTTTTTCAAACTCCTTCAAACAACCCGGAGCACAGAAATAGTATTTTTTACCTTTGAATGAGCTGGACCATTTGGTCTTTCTCTCATCTACTTCCATTTTACATATGGGATCTACTGCCATTCTATCACCACTTAATTTTTTGTTCCTACTGGATTTTAAAATTATCAGTACTTCGTAATGTAAGTATTTAATATTGTGCGGGACGTATTATTAAGTTATGAGACAAAAAAACACCCCGCGTGCTATGTTATTGAATGATGAGGTATTAAATCTTTTGATGAAGGTAATTAAAGATATGTTGGGATTGGATGCGGCGCCGAATGCAGAGTACAGTGATGAAATGGTTGTTTATCATCTTCTTAATGCTTGTACGTCTCAAACCAGTGTTAATCAGGTTAGTGATGTTTGTGATGATAGTCCTTCGGAAGGAGCAATCAGGTACAGGCTTCGTAAACTTGATTTAGAGACTGTTCAACAGGCTTTAAATGATAAACTGAAGATAAAATGCGGTTAAAACCGTGCCTAGGAAATCACAAGCTTTTGCTATTGATTTCGTTAACATACCCTATTACGGAGAAGAAGAAAACCAGGGAGACACCATCAAAACCAAACCCCGGCAGGGAACCAGCCGATTCTATGCTTTACGCCTCCATATAACCTAATATTAAGGAATAAACGCTACACTTTGGCCGTGAAATACATAAGACAAGGAGAAACTCTAAAAGACACCATAAACTTCTTATTAAGGGAAGTAGAGAGTATGGGGTTTAAAATTAAAGGACTTTACCTGGACCGGGAGTTTTTCACCGTAGAAGTTATTAATTACCTTCAGAAAAGAAAAACACCCTTCATAATACCCTGCGTCCTGAGAGGAAGAAGCGGAGGCATACGAAACCTGTTTGTAGGCATGGAAAAGCTATTCTGTCGAATACACCATGAGATCACAGGATGGAGAAGCCACCTTCACCATCCATATCGTGGTTAAGTACTCTAAAGACAAATACAAAAGTAAAGGAATCAAATATTTCGCATACGCTACGTATGGTATGGACCTTCCCATATCCAAAACTTTTAAGGAGTATCGTAAAACGTTTTGGAATAGAATCCAGTTACAAACTAATGAACCAAGCACGAGCACGCACCAGCACCAAAAAACCCGTCCTACGACTGCTATATGTCGGATTAGGCCTCCTGCTGGTCAACATCTGGATCTACATACCAATGGACACGTCTCAGCATACCCCGAAGAGGAGGCCGCCAACCACGAACCTGGACCTTCAAAACCATGCTAAGACAAATCACCCGAAATAACAGAGGAAAAACTCGGATTCCAAGACGGAAT
>DAQK01000017.1:0-5048 GCA_002502855.1 Methanobacterium sp. UBA279 | reverse complement strand
ATCAAAACCGCTTAAGACCAGAACAAAACCAAAAAGAAACCATAAGAATTTACAAACAAAAAAAGGTGTTAAACACCCAAATTCTGAAACCAAAAAGCATTTTAAAACAAAAATTACAAAAACACTTTACGAACTACTGATTATTTATTCAACAATTTAGCCGGTGGGAGATATCCTTTAAGCATCAGGGAAAGGCTAACCACGGTCACTGAGCTCAATGCCATGGCCAGTCCCGCATATTCCGGTCGGAAAGTTATTCCAAATGGGGCGTAAAGAACACCCGCCGCCACCGGGATAAGCACCGCGTTGTAGGCGAAGGCCCAGAATAGGTTCTGTTTTATACGGCCCATCACCTTCTTAGAAAGCTGCACACCGGCTACAGAATCCAGCAGATCATTCTTTATAAGCACAATATCCCCGCTTTCTATTGCCACGTCTGTACCGCTTCCAATGGCTATACCCACATCTGCCTGGGCCAGGGCAGGGGCATCGTTGATACCATCCCCGACAAAAGCTACTATCTCACCTTTATCCTGCAGTTTCTTCACCTCAGCAGCCTTGTCCTGGGGTAAAACCTCGCTTATAACCTTTTCTATCCCTATTTGCTTGGCTATGGCTTCTGCGGTTCGGGCGTTGTCACCGGTGATCATGGCCACCTGGAGCTTCATTTTCCTTAACTCCTGTAAGGCCTTTTTGGTAGTGTCTTTCAGTGTATCTGCCACGGCAATTAATCCTAAAACTTTATGGTTGGAACCTATTATTACAGCTGTTTTACCTTCACTTTCAAGTTTCAACAGGTTTTCCTGGATTTCCGGTGTCAGTTGGATGTTGTTTTCTTCAAAAAACAGTCTGTTTCCGATTATTACTTCCTCATCATTCAAGGTGGCTTTCACACCTTTACCACCGAAACTGGTGAATTCACTGGTCTTTATAAGTTCTATTCCCTCTGATTCTGCCTTCTTTACCACGGCTTCTGCCAGGGGGTGTTCAGAGTTTTTCTCTACACTGGCCGCCAGTTTTAAGAGGGTATTTTGGTCTGTTTCACTGGCCATTAGATCGTTGGCCACTACATCGGTTACCTCTGGTTTTCCCTTGGTAAGGGTTCCTGTTTTATCGAAGAGAACTGTGCTTATTTTTTCTGATACTTCCAGTGCTTCACCGTTTTTTACCAGTATCCCCAGTTCTGCACCCCGACCAATGCCCACCGTAACTGCGGTGGGGGTGGCCAGGCCTAAAGCACAGGGACAGGCCACTACCAATATGGAGATGAGTACGGTTAGTCCGAAAAGCAGGGTGCTTCCCAGTATAAAATACCACACTATAAAGGAGATTAATGCGATTGTAAGGATGGTAGGGATGAAATAGGTCACTACCCTGTCAGCGATTCTCTGTACCGGTGGTTTGGATCCCTGAGCTACTTCCACCAGTTTTATGATCTGGGCCAGGACCGTGTCTTTACCTATCCTGGTTGCCCTGAATTTCAGCACACCATTCTGGTTGATGGTTCCGCCCACAACATTTTCTCCCGGGTTTTTATGGACGGGTACTGGTTCTCCGGTGATGGCTGATTCATCAACGTAGCTTTCACCCTCTTCCACTACCCCATCTGCCGGGATTTTCTCACCAGGCTTAACCAGTACCAGGTCACCAGTTTCTACTTCCTCCATGTTGACTTCCAGTTCCTGGTCATTGCGGATTACGGTGGCTGTTTTCGGTTGCATCCCAACGAGTTTCTTTATCGCAGTTGAGGTGTTACCCTTGGCCCGGGCTTCTAAGTATCGCCCCAACATGAGGAATGCCGCCAGCATTAATGCAGTCTCGTAAAACATGAATTCTGGTGTGAGCACGACCTGGAAGGTGCCCATGATACTTGAAATAAATGCCACTCCAATTCCCAAGGAGTACATAACATCCATATCCAAAAGGCCATTTCTAAGCGATCTGGAAGCTGCGATGAATATGGGATAGCTCACGTAGATGAAGGGGATTACAGTTACAATAAGCATGAAGTAGGGCATGGGGATGGGTAACATCACGTTAGAGTACATCAGGAATAAGAGAGGTATTGATACAGCAAAACCAACTATAAATCTGTTCTTTTTTCCCTTTAAATCCTCTTTTCTAAGTTTTTCTTCAAGGTCCTCTGTTTCTTCCCCTTCTATCCCCAGATACTGGTATCCTAAATCTTCTATGGCTTTCCTCATATCCTGTATGGTGGTAACCTTAGGGTTATAAGTCACATAGGCCTTTTCTGATGCCAAGTTAACGTTTACCTGGCTTATTCCGTCTAATTTACCCAGAACATCTTCTATGGCCTTCACACACATAGCGCAGCTCATGCCGCCCACTTTGATGGTTACTTTTTCGTTTACAACACCATAACCTGCTTTTTCTACGGCATTTTCCAGTTCCCGTAAATTTAATTTCTCTGGATCGTAATTTATATCTGCTTCTTCTGTGTTCAGGTTCACCTGAGCTTCTTCTACACCTTCCAGGTTGTTGAGTGATTTTTCAACGTTAAGCGCACAGGAAGCACAGTTCATTCCTGAAACCTTTATTTTTGCCTTTTTTTTGGATGGATTTGCCATTAGATAGCCTCTTTAACCTTCAGAAAAAAATTTACCCCTCGATAAAAATTCATATTGAATTTTTAATTTTGTAATATAATTTTTACGCCCACCTAAATCTATATAATAACTTAATTAATATTTAAACAGAGTAGAGAAGTAGAAGTTACATAGTACACTATTCTGTACCAGCCCCTAAATCAATATTTTGATGTGGATTTTATAAATGAAACTAAAGAATACTGTTGCCCGGTATGCGCTGCAGTCAATGAAATAGGGGGTAAATGGAAACCTCTGATACTTTGGGCTTTAAGAAAGGATACATTACGATTTGGGACATTATCTTCTATCACTCATCGTATGTTAACTAAACAGCTTCGTGAATTGGAAAAAGATGAGTTAGTTCATCGGAAAGTTTACGCAGAAGTTCCCTCTAAAGTAGAATATTCCCTTACTGAGAAAGGTAAATCAGTTTTACCAATTTTAGAGGCTCTATGTGATTGGTGAGAAAGATACTGCAAGCATAAGATCTATTTAAAATGTACTGGATTAACCTAATTTGTAAATTTATTTAGAAGTTATCCATTAGTTCTTTTTTGGTAAATAAAGGGATTATAAGAAATTTTTAATTATTTTACCCTCCTTCAATACCATTCTAATGTTATCTGGGTTGCCCAGTGAGTTAATATCGGAGAGGGGGTCTGTTTTGCTTATCACGATGTCTGCCAGTTTTCCCGCCTCCAGGGTACCTATTTTATCCTGCCATCCCAGGCATTCTGCTGCCACCTTGGTTGCGGACATGATGGCTTCCATGGGCGTCATACCTATCTCACATAAAAAACCCAGTTCCTGGAGGTTGACTCCGTGTTCTATCACTCCGCAGTCGGTGCCCATGAGCAGGGTTACCCCTGCTTTGTAGGCTTTCTCCATATTTTTTTTGTGGATATCTGCGATCCTTATGGCGTCATCAACACCATACTCTGGTATAGATCCAGATTCAGCCGCTATCTTATTAAACTGCTGGGTGATCAAGGTGGGGACCAGATAGACTTCCCTTTCCAAAATCATATCTATGGCTTCCCTGTCCAGGTAGGTTCCATGTTCTACTGAATCGATGCCTGCTTCCACTGCATTTTTAATCCCTTCTGCACCGTGGGCATGGGCCATAGTTTTAAGTCCCCTGGTCCGGGCTTCATCAATTATGACTTTAAATTCTTCTTTAGAAAATTGGGGGTGTTCAGGGCTGTCATTGGCACTTATAACTCCCCCAGTGGCCATGACTTTAATTACCTCTGCACCGGCACGCATTATTTCCCTGACTTTCCTTCGAACGTCTTCTATCCCATCGCATATGCTGTCTGGAAATCCGGGGTAGGATATTTTCATGTCAAAGCCTGATTTAAGCCAGAAATCAAAGTGCCCCCCGGTTATAGATAGGGGTGTAACACTGATCTGCATACGTGGCCCGGTTATTAAACCCTTTTCCACGGCCATTTTCACCCCATAATCTGCCAGTCCGCCGTCCCTTACGGTTGTCACTCCGGCGTTGACTGTGCGGCGCATATTTTCCACGCCCTTGTAGAAGAAGAGGGATAATGGATTGTACATGGTGTCTTCCATGTGAAACCCGTTGGCCATCAGGTGGAGGTGGCTGTCTATAAAACCAGGAAGCAGGAAACCCCCATCTGCATCGACTTTCCTGATTTTAACGCCGGAAAGTTTTAAAGAATCTTCAGGACCGACATATTCTATAACATCATCCCTTATTAATATGGCCGCATCACTAACCGGTGGTTTTCCTGTTCCATCAATAAGAGTCCCGTTATGAATTAGAAAATATGTCATTTGAATCATCTCTCAGGTAATATTAAATATAGAGTTTTTGTTCTTTATATTAATATTGGGTTTTTGAGGGTTTTTAATTATCATAAATTTTAATTACTGGATGATTATGGCCATTTCCTGTTTTAAAGGAAAACATTATTAATCACTAATTAAAAACAATTTTTTATTAGTAAATTAAACAGAGGATGTGAAAATTATGGTTGAATGGAGACCTTTAATTGTGAGTATATTTTTTGCTGTGGCAATTTATTTAATACAGCTCTTACTGGCAGCTCAAAATGATAGCTATCTGGCTGTACTACTCGGTGCTGTGGCTGTTGGTTATATGATTGATGGAACTATCAAGGATGGAGTTATTCACGGAGCTATTTTGGGTCTTATTTTAGGTTTAATAGTCATTGTCGTGTTAATTATTCAGATAGCAGGCTACGGACTCTTAGGTGCATTAGGTGGCTCTATATTACAATCAGTACTCCTTCTAGTGGTTGTTCAAATAGTTATTGGACTTATTGGTGGATTCCTCGGAGCTTTATTCAATTCAGAATCATTAATATCCGTAGAAGCTGAAAAATAAGAAAATTTTTTTTAATTTTTTTCGCTCTTACCCTCGAACATGTGCAAAAATGCGGCGATACA
>DAQK01000025.1 GCA_002502855.1 Methanobacterium sp. UBA279 | reverse complement strand
ATCAACACATAAAAGGGTCAACACCAATTTTTAATCGTTAAATAATAACATCTTTTTATTTAATCAGAATACTTTATTTAATCAGAATAACATTCTTTTTAATTTTAAAGAGTAACTTTCTAAATTTATTTACTATCAAAGACTTGTAAATTTTATTTTTCACCCAAGACCTGTATTACAAACCCTGTTTTGGCACTGCTTTCTGTGAATTCGGCCAGAAGAACAGCCTCAAAAATATCTGGACCCACAGTAACCACACCATGATTTCTTAGAAGCAACACATCTTCATTTATCAAACCATCAGACGCTGATTCAACCAAATTTAGGGAACCCGGGACGGCGTATTCTATCTCCGCTATATAGGGTGCTTTAATTTCCCCGAAACCTTCAAATCGGGGGATCTTCTTATCTGTAAATGAGAATCCTGTGGCATACGGCGGATGGGTGTGTACTATTGCCTCAACATCATCCCTTTTACTATAGATTTCCAGATGCATACCAGTTTCAGAAGAGGGTTCACCATCACCCTCCAGTTTTTCACCATCTAAATCTGTAACTATCACGTTTCCAAGGGTAACATCCCTTAAGGACACGCCGCTGGGGGTTATTAAAATTAATGGATCATCATCAACCTCCTCAGGTACATCCACGTTATTTGATGTATCAGGGATATTCCATACTTTCATGCTGATATTCCCGGATCTACCCGGCGTCAGTCCTTTCTGATAGATATAATGAGCCACTTCTGCCAACTGTTTTTTAGCTTTATTTAGAATAAAAATACCCCCTTATTATTATTTATCCTCTTATTATCATTTTTATAATTATAAATTAAATTATCCGGTTTTAACTGAACTCAAGGTATTTAATTGGATTCAAATTTTAATTGAACTTCAAGATCTTCATGGTCCCCTGGTTCAACACTGGAACCTGTGCAACGGTGGGCATGATATTATATATCTTCTGGAACTCGGTCTGGGACTGGAAGGTGCCGCTGTTTACCAGGTGAATGCCTTTGTACTTTTTATAAGAATTGATATGTACGTGTCCGGTGTGGAGGACATCAGGCACTTCTTCAATCACCATATGGTCTTCAACCTCACTGGCCAGCGGGGTTCTCTCACCATAGATAGGGGCCAAATGCCTTTTTTCCAGGAGTTCCTTCATTATAATATCCGTATTCTGGTGGCTCATCCCCTTGATGGTCATGGCAAAATCGTCAAAGCTCCGGCCATGGTAGATAAGTACGTTAATCCCATCTAAACCGACCATACACGGGTTACTTGCAAATTTCACGTTCTTAAGTTTGTATAGGTCGCCGGCGTATTCTTCTGGAATGGCTGGTTGGGGCTCTGCTAAGCGTCCTGCATCGTGGTTTCCCGGGGTAATTATGATCTGTACATCATCTATCTCTCCGAAGAGCCGGGCAGCCTCTTCGTACTGTTTATAAATATCTTTGATGATAAGTTCCTTATCTTGATGGGGGTAGACTCCGATTCCATCTACGATATCTCCCGCTACTATCAGGTAGCGTACGTTGCTGGCTATTTCCTGCTGTTTTTCATCACCGAATTCCCCGTTTATCCATTTGATGAACCGGTTGAAAGCATCGCCCTGGAAAGTGGAACTTCCTATGTGGGTGTCGGATAGGAAGACCATGGAGAAATCCATCTCTTTCTCATCTATACGGGGTGTACCTGGGTTAATAAGCTGGGATGCCATTATCAGGCTTCCCTTTCTGGTGCCTACCACTCCCAGCACTTCATCCTTAACCACCCGTTCTGCGTCTTCAAACAGGGAATGGTTCTCGTTATGGACCAGTACACTGGCGGTTCCGGTTTCATCTTCCACTTCGATGAGTTTATGNNAGTTCCTGTATGGATTGGGGGCTTTTCAGGTCCTTTTTCCTCTGCAGCATATCCCTTAACTTATGATATCTGCTGCCGAAGTAGGCTGTGAAATCCTTTATTTCTCCGTTGGTATAGGATTTCCGGCTGGAATCCTTTATTATCTCAACACCGTGGCTTTCACTCAGTTTACTTTGGTGTATTGGTTCGTAGTCGTCAGTTGTGGTCGTGATGTTATCTGTTTCGGTTGCCTGGATTGTTTCGGTTTCAGTTGCATGGTTTGCGTTATCTGTTTCGGTTGCTTGTGAGGCGGTACTGGTTTTTATGGCTCGGAAAGGGTCTGGTTCAAGAGTATTATCAGTTGCAAAAGAGTCTGGTTCTGGGATACTTTCAGCACTGGAGATGGGAGCTGCTTGGGTGCTGCTTTCACTAAGGGGGTTGTTTATGTTAGGGGAACTGCTTTCACCCTTGGAATTATCCTCACCTATCCCTGGTTTACTATCTTCAAGGTACTGTTCCACCATCTCCCCGGTGAGAATCATTATATCTTCTCGTGGGAGGCCTAATCTATGAATCAAGGATTCTGTAAATTTTAAAGCATCTTCTTGTTTTTTAATCTTCTGGTAGGCTGTGTCGTCCAGTAAAACTTCAGCTTCCACGAATTTGTTGATGATAGTCTCGTACATGAAATATCCCAAAAGCTTTTATTTTATTTAATTATGTTATAATTATAATAGTTAACCTCACATCTCTGAAAATAACATAAAATTACAGAATCAGCAATTAATCTTTTCACGAAGGAAATACAATTTATAAAAGGTGATATCATTGAACAGTGTAGTTAAATACTTTTTACTTTTCATTTTATGTGTGGTGTTTTTTGAAGCAGGACTAATCAGTGCTAACACCATAGTCTCTGGGGAACCCCCAGATATAGGGAAATTGATAGATATGCAGTTGGATGGGATCAATTCCCTGATACACTTATTACAGGGATCGCAAAACAGCACTCAGAAAGCCATAGATATCAACAATGAAAATGATGTAGCACAGGCTATCCAGAATAAGAGTGAGATGAATGGTGTTAATCTTCAATCTTTGTCGGCCCATACAAATGAAAGTACCAGAAACGAAAACATCACCGTTACCATCACTTTGATGGCTTATAAGACAACCACCACCAGCGGTAATAGTACTAATGGAAGTATCATCATCAAACCAGATGAAACGTACAGCATAACTGCTACAGCCATTGGTAAAGTGGAAAGTGGTGGGATTACAGTGGATTTAAACTCCATAGTAATCACTACCGTCCGTAAGCTGTATAGTAACTCACCAAACGGTACTTAAATTTTTTTAATAAACGTTGGAAAATTTGATGCAACATTGTAATTGAACCATAGGAATTCCTATACAAAGGGTGAATCCGCGATGATTAGTGTGGTGGGCATCGGCCCCTCCCGGGAAGATATGACCATACGGGCATTAAAGGCTATTGAAGAAGCAGATGTTATAATAGGCTATAAAGGTTATATTAAGTATATAGAAGACCTGGTGGAAGGAAAAGAAGTCCTATCTAAGGGAATGGGACAGGAATTGCTCCGAGTTGAACTGGCTGTGCGTGAAAGCCGGGAAGGTAAGAAGGTAGTCCTTGTATCCAGTGGAGATCCAGGGATTTTTGGAATGGCCAACGTCCTCTTCCAGTTGATGGGAAAGTATGAAGATGTGGAAGTAGAAGTTGTACCCGGGATATCGGCGGTTAACTTTGCAGCATCACTTCTAGGAGCCCCATTGCATGATTTTGCAGTTATAAGCCTAAGTGATCTATTAACCCCCCTTTCTGAAATTAAATGTAAGATAAAAAAGGCCTGTGAAGGGGATTTCGTCATTGCTTTCTATAATCCTCGAAGTAAAACCCGTAAAAAACCATTTTTTGAAGCCCTTAGTATCTTGCAGGATGAGAGAAAACCATCCACACCAGTAGGCCTGGTTAAAGGGAAAGATGGTGGGGCTGATGTTAGGATTACCTCCTTAGAAAAACTTCCCACCGAAGAAATCGATATGTCCACCATCATCATTGTGGGAAATAGCATGTCCTATGTGGAGGACGGCTGGATGGTAACCCCCAGGGGCTATATGGTACCCTATCCTTTACACCCCCTGGCTATAGAGTTTTATGAGAAATATCTGGCTGGTGAAGGTGTTGAAGGCCCTAATTTAGGGTGTGAATATTATCCCTGCCATTATCACCCCCAGAACTGTACCTTCTGTTACTGTCCGTTCTACCCATGTGGAGATCCGTCCACTGGGGGTTGTTGGATAAAAGAGAAGGGCGTATGGAGTTGTGAGGGTTGCACATGGATACATGAAGATGAAACAGTTGAGTGTATACAGGCCAAGTTACCATCGATAGTGCAAAACATCGATGACCTTAAGGAAAAAAAGAAAGAGCTATTGAAATTAAGAAGGGAATGTATCCGGGGTAGTGAATGCTGAGGGCATACTTGGAGTATGTGGGGTGATTTTTTTTATTGTAAAATGAGGTTGATCTATTTCAAAATCTGAACTAATCTAATTATTTATTTCAGTTCTTTTTTAATGGATTCTCGAAGTTCCACAGCATCTTTAAAGTTTTTATCCTTTAATATGGCTTCATCAACTGAAATAAGAGCATTTTCATAGTTTTTAAGACCATAAAGACTTTTGGCACGTAGATAGAGGGCGAATTTGAAGAAGTCATCATTTTTGTTTTCATACCTGGCCAGGAAAAAGTCAAAAACCTTCCTGGCTTCTTCGTATTCTTCCATCAGTAGAAGAACATAACCTTTATTGTACCAGGCGAGGTTGTCACCAGCATCCAGTTTAATGACCTTTTCAAAGGATTTCAAAGCCGGAAGATATTCCTCTTTTTCCATGTAAGCTATCCCTTTACAGCTCCAGGCTGGTTTATACTTCTCATCAATTTTATTAACCATATCCAGGAGTTGTAGGGATTTATCGTACTCTTTCTTCTGTAAAAGTTCAAAGGCCTTTTTATAGTACAATTCTACGTCTTTGCCGGGCATTTGTCCTTCACCACCATTTATCTCTCAGTATGTTTGACAATTATTCTTTTCAACAATACTAATATACATGGAGTATTTTATTTTTTTTTTAATTCATAAAATCTAAAAATCCAGGAATTCATATTATGAATGATGATAAAAATTAAAAGAGCCTACCAACCACCAGAGAAAGAAGATGGATTCCGCATTTTAGTGGATAGACTATGGTCCCGGGGCGTATCGAAAGATAAAGCTAAACTGGATTTATGGCTTAAAGAAGTAGCACCCAGTAATGAGTTGAGGAAATGGTTCGGCCATGACCCTGAGAAGTGGTTAGAGTTCCAAAAAAGGTACAGTGCAGAACTTAAAGATAAAAAGAGTTTTTTATCTAAAATAAAAGACCTAGAGAAAGAAAAAGGAACAGTCACACTTATTTATTCTGCTAAAGATGAGGAACATAACGATGCGGTGGTATTAAGGGATAAGCTTCAGATCGAAGAAGGTAAGAAGGGTTCAGGATAAATCAAGGGAAAATAAAAGATAAGTTAAATATTGATTTCGATCTGTCCTTTAAACACCGTAACAGAGTCGCCTTCCATGAACGCGCCTAATTTATCTCCTTCATGGTAAACAGTAATTTTAAGCTCTCCCCCGGGCAGGTGCACCAGGACCTCTTCGTCCAGGAGCCCCAGCTTGTAACCGGCCAGTACTGTGGAGGTAGCTCCGGTACCGCAGGCCAGGGTTACTCCAGTTCCCCTTTCCCAGGTTATCATCTCCACCTCATCTCTTCCCAGGATACGTACGAAATGGGCGTTGATCCTCTGGGGGAAGGAGGGATGATATTCGATTTTTGGGCCGATGGTTTCCAGGGCTATGGAGTCTATATCGTCTGTGAAAGTTATTGCATGGGGGTTTCCCACGCTGAGCACGGTCATTTTGAATGTATCATCATCCACCATTATTTCCTGATCGAGGAATTCAGCTTCACTGGTTTCCATGGGGATTTCATCTGGTTTAAAGGTGGCTGTACCCATATCTACTCTGATGCTGGTTACTTTACCATTATCGACAGTTAAGACGAGGTCTTTTATATCTTCCATGGTTTCCACCAGCATTTCCTCTTCGGGTAAGATGTTATTTTCGTACACGAATTTGGCAAAGCATCGTATACCGTTACCACACATCTCTGCTTCACTACCATCGGCGTTGAAGATCCTGAAACGTATATCTGCGTCGCTGGTTGTGGCTGGACTGATGAATATAACTCCATCAGCACCGACAGAGAACCTCCTGTTACATAATTCTTCTGAAATGGCATTTTTTTTATCTTCTGGGATTATCTCAGCTTTGGATTCGTCGATAACCACGTAATCGTTTCCTAGTCCGTGCATTTTTGTGAAATTTAAAGTTGTAGTCATGTTGATCAAGCTCTTATGATTTTAATACTCAGGTTATTTTAAAAGCCTCGCCGGCAGATTTTGTTTGGATAATATATCAGCGAACGTTTCCCTTTCCCGGATCAGGTCCGATTCACCGTCTTTCACCAGGACTTCAGCTGCCCTGGGGCGGGAGTTGTACTGGGAAGACATGGAAAACGCATATGCACCTGCATTGAGGATGGCTAAAAGGTCACCCTCTTTTAAATCTGGCATTGGCCGGCCCCGGGCGAAGAGGTCCCCTGATTCACAGATGTTACCTGCGATGTCAATTTCCTGGGTAGGTTCAGCTAGCGGGTCGTTTGCTCGAACTATATGGTGATAGGAACCATACATTGCCGGTCTGAGCAGGGTGTTGAATCCAGCATCCACACCTGCGAATTTACGGTAACTATGTTTAATGGTGTTCACCCTGGTTAAAAGGTAAGAAGCATCCCCTACGATGTATCGTCCGGGTTCCAGGCATAATGTGGGGTTGCCTATGTTGTAATGGTACAGTTTCTCCTTAAACAGGCCAACGATTTCCTCTGCAAAGTTGTTAATATCCAGTAATGATTCCTGGGGAGTGTAGGGTATCCCCATTCCCCCACCGAAATCTATGAAATCAAACTCTACACCAAGTTCCCGGTACACGTGCCCTGCGGTGTCCATCAGGGTGTGTACGGCTAGTTTAAATGGTTCCGGGTCGAGTATTCCCGAACCAATATGGCTGTGGATCCCCACTGGTTTGAAGCCGAGGTCAATAGCCTGTCTGTAGACGTTTACAGCTTCTTCTTCCATCACTCCGAATTTACTCAGATCTCCACCGGTGATGCAGTGGTCGTGGTGCCCTGCACCTACTTTAGGGTTCACTCTGAAGGATATCTCCCTACCTTCAGCCCCGGGTAATTTTGCAAGCCTTTCCAGGGCGGATATGGAGTCTAAATTTATCCTCACACCTGATTCAAGGGCGAATTTCAGTTCATCATCGGTCGTGTTGTTCCCGGTGAAGAGTATTCTATCCGGACTGAAACCAGCCAGGAGGGATGTGTATATCTCACCAGGAGAGACAGCATCTATACTGCTTCCCTCTTCCTCCAGGATGCGCATCACAGCCAGGTTGGTGTTGGCCTTACAGGCGTAAAATATTTTAAAATCCTTGTACTGGCCTGTGAAAGCTGTGTTAATTCTATTATAGTTATCCCTTATCCTATCTTCATCAACCACGTAGAGGGGAATTCCATACTCCTCTGCAAGTTCTAAAGCATCTACTCCGCCGATGCTTAAATTTCCCTTTTCATTTGTTTTTAAATTAAAATCCATCCATAATCCTCCGTAAAGATAAATAATCGTACAATATTATGTTTTGATAATATAAAAATGTTCAGTAGAATTCAAGTTATCTGGCATAAATTTTAAAATAAGAAAAAAGAGCAGTGAATTTTTTAAAAAAGGGAAAATAAGAATTAAAGTGGTTAATTAGAGTACTTCTTCAACACATCACCCAATATACAGGAAACAGTGTCGATCTGGTCTTTTTCTATAACCAGTGGGGGTACGAAACGGAGAACTTTACCTGCTGCGCAGTTTATGAGTACTCCTTCTTCGCGCATGTCGTTAACCATATCTCCGCATTCAACATCCAGTTCCATACCTAACATCAAACCAGATCCACGTACGTCCTCAACTATTCCATGGTCCTCCTTTAAGAAGTTGAGTTTGGACTGGAAGTAATTTCCATTCTCCTTAGATTTGGTAAGGAGGTCTTCATCAAGAATTACCTTTATTGATGCTATTGCAGCCGCACATGCTAAAGGTCCACCTCCAAAGGTGGCAGCATGATCACCAGGCTGGAAAGCACTTCCCACATCTTCACTGGCTATAACCGCACCCATAGGGAATCCGCCTGCTATACCTTTGGCCAGGGCTATGATGTCAGGGGTTACGTTGAAAGTTTGTGAAGCGAACATATCCCCGGTCCGTCCGAAGCCGGTCTGCACCTCATCGAATATAAGTAAGATATCCTTTTCCTGACAGAGTTCTTTTAAACTCTTTAAATAACCTTCAGGAGGTACAACTACGCCACCTTCACCCTGTATAGGTTCCACGAGAACAGCGGCTGTTTCATCAGTTACGGCTTTACGTACAGCCTCTATGTCACCATAGGGGACATGGGTAAATCCAGGAGTTAGAGGACCGAAGCCTTTCTGATACTTTTTTTGTCCAGTAGCTGTAAGCGCGGTTAAGGTCCGGCCGTGGAAAGAGTTTTCCATGGTGATAATTCCACCTTTACCAGTGTATTTCCGGGCGAGCTTTATTGAACCCTCCACTGCCTCTGCACCGCTGTTACAGAAGAATGCCAGGTCATGTGGTGAAACTCCCACCAGCAGCTCAGCCAGTTCCACCTGCTGCTGGGTGTAATAAAGGTTAGAAGTGTGTATGAGTTCTTTCGCCTGATCAGCGATTGCCTCTGCTACTCTGGGATGGGCGTGGCCTACGTTATTTACAGCGATCCCGGCCAGGCAGTCGATGTAACTGTTACCTTCCACATCCCAGACAACAGCCCCACTACCCTTTTTGAGGGCTAATGGCTGCCGTCCATAGGTTTGCATAACGTATTTCTTGTCCAGTGCCATTATTTCTTCAGTATTCATAATCTATCACCTTAGAAGAGTAAAAGTAAATGATTTTACCCATATAAAACCAAGTCCGTTACTGCAAATATTTAATTATCTTAATCCTTCAATAGTTTAATTTTACTAAAATTTATTTAATATAACTAGTGGTGAAAAAGATGAAAAAAGCCATAATTGAAACAGAAAAAGGAAACATCGAATTAGTATTATATGATAAAGAAGCCCCTAATACAGTGGCCAACTTCGAGAAACTGGCCAATTCAGGATTCTATAATGGATTAACATTCCACCGGGTGATCCCTAACTTCGTTATCCAGGGAGGATGTCCCCGTGGTGATGGAACAGGAGGACCAGGTTACACCATAAAATGTGAAATAAACCCACATAAACACGGTACCGGAGCCCTATCCATGGCCCACGCAGGTAAGGACACAGGTGGAAGCCAGTTCTTCATCACCCACAGCCCACAACCCCACCTGGACGGTGTGCATACCGTGTTCGGTAAAGTAGTTAAGGGTATGGATGTGGTAAATAAAATAGAAGCTAACGATAAGATGATTAAGGTAACCGTTAGTGATGAATGATTATTTTTTTTAACATTACCTTATTTTTTTCTTGAAAATTTTAATATAACAATTTTTGAAGAGTTTCTCCGTATATACCTGCTATTTCATTAACTAATTCTAAATGGGAATCATCATAGTCCTCTTCCGGATTACCCAGCACAATCTGGCCCAGTATGTCTCCCCCATTGATCACCGGTACAGATAGGAACTGTTTCACATGCACATGTCCAGCGGGGATTCCGTGGGATGCAGGATGAGACTCCGGGTCTTTGATATAAAACGATTCACCAGTGTCCAGGGAGTATCCTAGGAGTCCACCATAGGTTCCGTCTTTTCTAACTGGAAACCGGGCCTCACCCATCTCTCTGTAAGCTTCACATTCCCCAGTCATATGGGAAAAGGAAATCCCCACACTGTCTTTATTTTCTGGGTCCACGATGGCAACATAACAATGTTTACTCCGGGTCACACACTTTGATATATCTAAAACAAGGTCTGAGATCTCTTTAAGGGATGATACTTCGCCAGAAGAAACTTTTTTTCTGAATGCTTCAATCTCTGATCTGGTATCCATTTCTATTTTCTCCAGAAATTTCATTGGTTATTTATTATAAGTTATATAGATGTAAAATAAATTTTAAGATAAGAAGATTATAAATTTTGAGACTATTACTTCAATATAATTCTTCGAAATTTTAATTAGGAGATTTACAATGGATGCTAACATTAAAAGAAAAAACAGTAGATTAATCAATCTAAGTTACATTACAAGTGCCGTAACCTATCTGATAGGGTGGTATTTAATCACTCTAGGACATATATGGGCGTTTATATTCGCTGTACCGACCTTGGTTTTAGGACTTAACCTAATAAAAATTGGTGAAAGGCGTTACGGACTGGTCTTGATCATCTTCTTCATAGTATGGCTGTGCATCTACTACAGTTACATGCCTGGTCAATCGTTGAACCGATAATTTATACTCTTTTTTTCCAGGTGCATGGAAAGATCCTGGCTGCCCATAATATTTTTAACCACACCAATTAGGAATGCAACCGGAACCACCAAGCCTTCGTCAGTTTCTATATAACGACAGCCCTTTTTCTGGAAGACTTTAGACACTTTGAATATTTTGAAGGGTACCGTGGAGTGTTTGGTGGTTTTTATATACCAGTAAGTGGCCAGGGGGCAAGCCCGGGGCATTAAAACCAGATCATCTTTTTTAACCTTTAATGGGTAGGTTTGCACGAAAATAAAATCTCCAGATACGGCAAAGGGTTCTGCGTCTTCTTCCAACTTTATTATAAGGTGGTCTTCATGTTTTTCAGGAGACTTCATTTTCTTTTCCAACTTCATAATCTTTTCCAGAAACTTAGCTGTTATAACTTCTATATCCTCCCTGGAACGATTATCTTCACTTAACCTTTCCCTAACACCACTTTCCATAGCTTCTGTAAGCTTTATCCACGCCTCTACTTCTCTGCAGAGAGTTTCATCACGGTTGGTGCGCATGGGACATTTCCAGCAATATTTATCCTCCAGTATCTCCATTATTCTCTGATAATATTTCTCGGATGCTTCCTGGAATTCATCCAGGGTATCGGAAAGTTCTCCCATAAAAACACATCATGAAACTATCTTCGAGGGGCTAATTCATCTAAAAGTCCCGATTTACGTGCGTAATGGAATAGATAAAGTTGAACGTAACCAGCGTATTTTCCAAATCTTTCCCTACTAAAATCTCTGACTTTTTCTGGTTTAATTTTTTCTCCCGGGAAGTACAGGTGGGAGATGATCCTGGAAATCCACACATCCACCGGGAACGCTTCATCCCTACCAAAACCATAGAGAAGGATGCAATCAGCCACTTTAGGACCTACTCCCGGGATTCGGAGCAGTGTCTGGAAGGCCTGTTCGTAGTCCATCCTTGCAATCTCATTTAGATCCAGATCTTCAGTAATCATCCGGGCGGCCTGCTTGATATAGCTGCTCCTGTATCCCACTCCGCAGGCTTTGAGGTTATCGATACACTCATCCAGATCCTTTTCACCACCACAGAGTTCTAACTCTTCCAGTTCATGTTCCGGTACATTGAGGATGTCCTGTGGACTTGGGAAAGTGTAAAAACTACCCGAGGAGAACTGGTACTGGTCCCCCCATTTCTTTTTAATCTGCCTTATAGATCTATTCCACCGGATTATGGAATTATTGGCAGATGTGATGGATGATATTACACATTCAAATGGGTTGTGGGCTTTAAATATCCTTAAACCCCTACAAAACTCGACTGTGGGACTTAATTTGGGGTCTTCCTTTAAAAATTCGTATAATCTGTTTAAGTCATCGTTAAGTCCAAAGATGTCCTTTATTTCATTTTGGATAACTTTTAACTGAATTTCTTGTGGAGATTCAACTTCCACATCAAGGGAACCTTCCACATCCTTAGATTCACATTTTATCTTAACCAAACAGGGTTCGTCTTCCACCAAGATTACTTCCTGGAAATAACCGTCCTGTTCTAACCAGGCCGGCTGTGATGTCTGGCCACTACCCATGGTTAATGGAAGGTTTACAGGACCTTTAAAATCGTTGTTATTAAATTGGAAATGTTTTTTCATCTTGTTCGACCGATATGATTATTTCTTCTGGACTCGCATCAACTTCCCAGCTTAAGGAGAGAGATAATTCTTTATATTTCAGTAACTCTTCATCAGACCTTTTCTGTAACTTTTCCTTTAAGTCTGACTCACTGGCCAACAAGGATTCAGAGTAGGTCACCAGTGATTCATGGAATATGATCAAAGCTTTTATGATCATTTGTTTCAGCCCTAAACACTCAGAAGGTGGATTAAATTTTTCAAAACGGGAGAAGGTATCTTCCACCTCATTCCGCAGACGATCCAAACTTCGCTGGGCTTCCAGGAGACTGATTTCCCCTTCATCTTCCAGGTTCATCAATCTTCTATAGGATAGTATTTGGGCTCCCGTCTCTTGCAGAGCTTTCTTGCTCTTTTTCAGGAATTGACGTTTGGTTAGGCCGAACATTTCATTTAATCCTTGAATTTATTGATTAGAGTTATTATATTCATTTAAGCTCATCATACCGAAAACAATCCACCAGATGGTCGTTAACCATACCCCACCGCCTGCATAAAGCCGTAGCAGATGGTAGGTCCTACAAACTTAAATCCCCTCTTTTTAAGATGTTTACTCATCTTCTCTGATTGGGGAGTTGATGGAGGTATTTCAGCCATTGTTTTCCACCTGTTTTAGATGGTCTGGTGGTCCACGAACACCAAGATGTACGAATCGAAACTCCCATATTCCTCCTGGATGTCCTGAACAGCAATGGCATTGGTTATGGTGGAGCGGATCTTAAGGCGGTTACGGATTATGCCGGGATTACTCCCCCCCAGTTCCTCAATTTTTTCCTCACTATAAGCGGCCACTTTATCTATCTGGAAATTATCAAAAGCCTCACGATAGCTATCCCTTCTTTGGAGTATGAGGTTCCAGCTTAAACCGGCCTGTGCACCTTCCAGTATATGGAACTCGAAAAGAAGCCGATCATCGTGTATTGGAACTCCCCATTCCTTATCATGATAATCGGTGAGTAATTTATTATCGTTAGCCCAGGGGCAGCGTATTTTCATTATCCAACCTTCTAGTTTTTTCCCTATTTTTATTGTTGGTTTTAATAAAATAAAAAAATATGCACCTGTTCATTTAAAAAAGCGGAATATCATTTATTTAATAATCAGTAGTTCGTAAGGTTAAGTAT
>DAQK01000043.1 GCA_002502855.1 Methanobacterium sp. UBA279 | reverse complement strand
ATCAACACATAAAAGGGTCAACACCTTTTTTTTAGAAATTTCTTTTTTTCTTAGAAATCCTGGTTTGGTAGTTTTGGTACTATGTAATATCCTTTGTCAAAGATTATTGTATCTCTTTTTTTGGGTTATTCGTCTTTGTTGTAGGTTTTCTAGTATTTCATCGGGAATTTTGGAGTTGTGTGGGGGGCTCTGCTGTGGATTAAAATGGCAATAGGCAAAGTTGATTCGTGTTCTATGACTATTGTTGCTTTAATCCAATATAATAACCGTAACTGGATGTATAGTTCCATTTCAATCCCTGTTTTTTCAGTTGTTTTTTTTTATAAACGTTTTTTTTACGTTTGATATTTGTAATCTAAGTTTACAGGTGTGGCATCAACAATGAAAGTTCGTTTTTCCACGTTATTTTTAAGTGGTTTAACAGTCATTAATATGTTGTTTACGATTTTAACGTGCTTATTACTGGGATAAAAATTCCGAAACCTGAACCGCACCTGTAACATCCGTCCGTTATTTTGAAGAATTTACGCAGTTTTTTTTATCTCTTTTAAGCTCATCTACTACAAATTCAACAGTAATATCAAAGAATATAGCTGTAAATATGATTTTAGTTGATAAAATCATCATTTTCTATGTTTTTAACACCTTTAGAAGCAATTATAGTCCTTGATTTTCTAGAACCAATAATTTTAAATATTTCATCCAACAAAAGGTAGTTCGGGTCTTCTTTACTTAATTTAACCTATGCTTCATGTATATCTCCAAAAAAATATATGTAAGTAATAATAATTAAATTTAACGATTTAGAAGCCTATATATAATTATTTATCAAAAAATAAAATGTATTTTTTACAAAAAAACACAAACAAAAACCCCTTCAAACACGCAAAAAAACAGGACAAAAACGACTCTTTCAAACCAAAAAATCTAAGACTGTCAAAAACTTGGGGGTTTTTGAATTTGTGTTTCTTTATAAAATAATATTTTTTATTCGTGTTTAAACTGATTATTTTTGTGAAATAGAAACATAAAAGCTTTTATAGTAAGTGGAGCAAAGTATTTTGTATGATAAAAACAAAAATAGTTGCTCAAGTTGATGGTTTGTTTGATTCAGGGTTATATACTTTCCTATTTTTTTGTGAAGGTTTTATCAATATATGAGGAAAATCGGTTAAAATCGGTTAAAACAGATAATAAAGTTTTCAAATCGTTAAATACATGGTATAAAAAGGGGGATGTTTTTCATATTGGGATGTTGATTCCTTGTTGTACGGAGGTGTTTCAGTAAATCTGTGATTAAAGATGGAGTTAAAGAACGGAAGCTTTATTTTTATCATGAAGGGGGTTGTTAACACTGAAAATTCAAATGTATAAATGTAAAAAGTGTGGTAAGAAGTTTAAACCAGATATATCAGAAGTTGTAGATGATAATAGTAACTTTTACACACGAATTTAAAGAAAAATGCATGGAATTAGCTGGTTTATTCTTCGGATCCATCCGTAAAATTGCCTATAAAGTTAGAAAAGATACAGGAATCAGTATTTTCCAGACAAACAATATGAAAACTGGATACTCGGATATGAAAATCCCCAAAAAAAGAAAGAATCGTTATAGTGGATATTACATCTTTGACATGGGAGTGGATTAAAATTAGCGGCCTCTGGAATTACCGTTTTACGTTATTCGACAGTAAAACAGAATCTTATCGTTGCTGATAAAATATACTCATGAAGAGAATTCCAAGAACATAAAAAAGTTTTTTAACGGAATCCACCAGAAAATAAAGAGAAAATAGTAATAACGACTGATTTAGATGAGAAATATAAGCCAATTATTGAATGATTAGGGTTTAAACACCAAATGGTGCTTATTTCACGTGTTTAGAAATATAAACAAGAAAATTAAAGCCTATATCAAAGCTAATAAGGTATCTGACAAGGAGATCGAGAAGATACAACGTGAAAAATTAGAGTTATTCAGTTTATTCGACAGTAAATCATTAAAAAGGCTAGAAACAGGATGAATGAAATATTAAATCAAATAAAAGATTATTCAGAGATCAAATCAATTATCGTGGATTCATTAATGCCTTACTTCCAAACATACTTCTCGTACCTGTTAGATGCAAAATATCGAACGAACCTCCAAATAAATTAGAAAAACCAATTCCAAAAAAAACAACCCTAGAAGTGTTAAAAAGATAATGAAAATTAAAAAAGGCGGCAATGTCACGAATAAACATCAGAAAAGAAATCCTAAACCAGAAAAACGTTTTCAACACCCAACCCACCAAGTTTTTGACAGAGCCGACAGGAGAAATGATAATCTTTTTAAACCATCAAACTTAACCTATTATTGAGATTTTAGACTAGTAATAAATATTCATTTTAATGGGGAATTACAATGATCTGGAACAAAGAAGCAGAATGTATGACTGCAGGGGAAATGGAAGAACTACAGCTTAAAAGGTTACAGGAAGTTGTAAAACGTGCATATGAAAATGTACCTTATTACCGAAAAGCATTTGATGATGCCGGTGTCAGGCCAGAAGACATCGAGACCTTACAGGATATAGAAAAGCTTCCATTTACCAGTAAAACTGATTTAAGAGATGCTTATCCATTTGGAATGTTCGCAGTGCCGGATGATGACATCGTGGAGATACACACCACATCTGGTACCACTGGTAAACCAACTGTATCCGGGTATACCCAGAATGACATAGAACTCTGGGGTGAAGTGGTGGCCCGGGCACTGGTCATGGCCGGTGGGGATAAGAAGGATAAGATACAGAACTGTTACGGTTATGGGCTTTTCACCGGTGGAATGGGCGTGCATTATGGTGGCCAAAAGATAGGCGCCACAGTCATACCCGTTAGTGCCGGGAACACCATGAGACAGATCGAGATAATGCAGGACTTCGACTCCACCATCTTAACCTGCACCCCATCCTATGCCATGTACCTGGCGGAGGTACTGGAAAACCAAGGCGTAGGACATGACAAGATAAGCCTGAAAGCTGGTGTATTCGGAGCAGAAATGTGGACCGAGGAGATGAGGGCTGAAATAGAAAAAAAGCTCAACATAGACGCCCTGAACATCTACGGATTAACAGAGATAATCGGCCCCGGAGTAGCCCAGGAATGTATGGTAAAAGACGGACTGCACATCTTCGACGATCACTTCTATCCAGAAATAATCGACACCCAAACCCTCAAAGCATTACCAGCAGGTGAGAAGGGGGAACTGGTTTTAACCACCCTGACCCGGGAGGGGATGCCTGTGATCAGATTCCGTACCAGGGACATAACCGCACTGAGATATGGCCAGTGCGAATGCGGCAGAACCCATGTTAAGATGGACCGGATCACTGGAAGAAGCGATGACATGCTTAAAATCCGCGGTGTTATAGTATTCCCATCACAAATCGAACGCGCACTCCTGAAGATCGAGGGGTTAGAGCCCCAGTACCAGATCATCGTAAGTAGGCCCCAGCAGCTGGACGAACTGGAAGTACAGGTCGAAGCATCCCCCGCACTATTTTCTGACGAGGTGAAGTATGTGGAGGAAGTTAAAAAGAACATAGAACAGCACATCCACAACGAGATAGGAATAAGGGTCAACGTAACTCTGGTGGAACCCCAGAGCCTGCCCCGCAGTGAGGGAAAGGCCGTGCGGATTATTGATAAACGGGAATTGAGTAAATAGTTTAGATTAATTAGATATATAATTTAGATTGTAAGGTTGCATTAGGGTGGAAGGTGAGTATGATGAAATTGAAACAAACATCAGTATTTTTAGAAAACAGGAAAGGCAGATTATGGAAAGCTATAAGCACCCTGAGGGAAGCGGATATAAATATCAGGGCATTATCCATAGCAGACACTTCAGAGTTCGGTATTTTAAGGATGATAGTCCCTGATCCGGACAAGGCTAAAGAGGTGCTGGAGGAAAACACTTTCGTAGTTAAAACCAACGAAGTGATCGGAGTGGAAATACCCGACCAGCCAGGGGGTTTGGACGGGATCCTGGAAATATTAACCAAGGCAGATATCAACGTGGAATACCTCTACGCCTTTGTAGAGAAAAAGGCAGACCAGGCCATAGTGGTCCTGCGGACCGAGGATATAGATGCCGGGATAAAGGCCTTAAAAGAGGGTGGAGCCAATTTACTTTCACCTGAAGAGTTATACGGGCTTTAATAGTGCATTTTTGGATGAAATTTTAAAAAAAGAAAATTGGATGAAAAAAAACAAATCTCATCTGGATATTTATTTTTGATTGAATAATATTTAATCTAAATATCATCTAATCTATCTTAATCTAATCTAACTAAATATCATCTAAATACTCTTTTTTAACTGAATCAAACTCTTCCTGATTTATAACTCCAGAATCCAACAAGTTTTTACCTTTTTTTATTATTTCCACAGGGTCGGGATCTGATTCCAGATATTTATTTTTAATACCAGCGAACTCTTCGGGGGTTATAGCCTCTATATCCAGCAGGTTTTTAGCCTTTTTAATCCTTTCGAGTGGGTCTGTATCTGATTCTAGATACTTATTCTGGATACCATCGAATTCTTCCTGGGTGATAGCACCTATATCTAACAGGCCTTTGGCCTTTTTTATCCTTTCTACTGGGTCAGAATCGGTTTTTGGTGTTACTGGTGTTTCCTGGGTTTCTGATGTTTCCGGCGTTTCCGGCGTTGGTTCGGGTGTTGGAGGTACTATGGGCTCCAGTTTTTTCTCTGTTCCAGTGGTTGGTTGAATCTGCTGTCCACCGGATCCTCCGAAACCAGCATCTGGGGGCCGGGTAACTGTAGAAGTGGTAGTGGTTCCAGAATCTGATTCTGGGCCTTTAATTTCTGGTGTAAATCCAGTCTCTGCCGGTGTTTCCAGTTTCTGCCCGCACTTCACACAGAACTTGGATGTAGCCGGGTTCGTGGCATGGCAGTTAGGACATTCTTTGGTGTTGCCTGTTGGGGTAATTGGAACAGTTTCTGCTGGAGTTTCCAGTTTTTGTCCACAGTTTATACAGAATTTAGCTGCTGTTGGATTGGTGGTGTGGCACTTTGGGCATTCCCTGGTACCTGCCGTACCACTTGTGGGTCTTCCCCTCGGCCCTTGGTAGTCAACTCCTCTCCTTCTAGCCTTCAACCTTCTATTTATTTCATCACTTGAAACCATGACTACACCTCACTAATTTTAAGATTAACACATAATCTTGTTAAGATTTTCTCTTTATAATATATTTATATTATCTTAATATTTTTCCTTCTTCCCAGAACTGATTTAAAGTACCCTTAAAACCGTGTTCAATACTTCTCCTGGTGAAATTTCCCGCTTTCTGGACTGTTTCTTCTAGAGAATAACCTCTAGAGAGATATACTACGCAGGCGGCGGAGTAGGTGCACCCACTTCCATGAATATTTTTAGTATCTACTAACTCCCCCTCTATGACCTTGATTGATCCATCGTAGAGAATATCATTTCCTTTAAGATGTCCCCCAGTTACCACCACATCACAGGTTTCCCCTATTCTATATGCGGCCTTCCTAGCATCTTCTTCATCTTCGATGATGATCCCGGATAGTGCCTGTGCTTCGTATACATTAGGTGTGGTTAACTGAGCTAAAGGGAGGAGATCTTCTTTAAGGGAACGGACCAACCTATCTTTAGACAGTTGACCTCCAGATCCGGCGACCATCACCGGATCCACCACCACTTTTAAATCATATTCTCCTATCTTAGCCGCCACGGTTTTAATTATCTCGGATGAGTACAGCATCCCTGTTTTGGCGTATACTATTTCTTCTTCCTCTAAAACAGTGTCGATCTGCTTTTCTATAAAGTCCACATCAACTGGTAGGACACCCCCCACTCTCTTCACGTTCTGCGCGGTTAAAGCAGTTATCACCGCAGTCCCATATTCCCCGAGGGCATGGAAGGTTTTGATATCACTCAATATACCAGCTCCACCAGAGGGGTCAAAACCAGCTATGCTTAAAACAGTCATATACAGGGCATCTCCGGGTCATTTCATAACCAAAACTTCATTTTTTTAATCTCGCAGGACGTGCAACCTCTCCACACCATGGTTAGAACGTACCTCCAGGTTTAAATCCTTTAAGTATTTCTGGGTGGAGGTGCCGTCACCGTGAAGTATGATCTCACCCAGGTCCTCGGCGGTGTTAACGTCCAGAGCGAGGTAAAAAGAATCATAGATGGTATGGGTAAAGCCGTTCTTTCCTGCTTCTTCCATGTGTTTAAAGAAGCTGCAGTCTCCAAACTGCATATTCATCCCCTCCACTGGGCATAGGAGGGCGTTTGTACCGCCGCCTTTGGCCGGGGCGATGACCACGTCGAATTCTGCACCCATCTTCAATATACTTTTTACATGTCCCTCCTTGAGAAGGGGGATGTCGGAGGGCACGATCAGTACCTTGTCACAGTAACTGGAGCAGTACTCTACGGCCTGTTCTAATGCGCCGTTTAAATCAGTTACCCCCTGTTCCTTGAGGATCTCTATATCCAGTTGGTGTATATAATCAAGCACATCCTTATCCGAACTAATAACCAGCACCTGGTCTACGGTCTCCTTTAAAACCTTTATCACATCTTTAAGCATGGCTTTTAAGAGGTTCTCCCTTTCAATGGGGGTTAAGGTCGGTGATAGTCTGGTCTTGGCATGTGAAAATCTGGATACCGGGATGATGGCGAATGTTTTCATCTTCTTACCTTGCGTTTATGTGATGTTGAAAGCATTTTTAATCCACTTGATAAATCCATTGATCAAGTCGCCTATATCTATGGATGAATCGGATTTTATATCTTTAATTTCTCCTTCTGTAATGTTTAAAGATTCTAGTAGGTGGTTTCTGGCGTCAGCTAATTGTCTGTTTATCTCTGCTGTACTGATGGTTTGTTTTTTTACAAGTGCGGATGCTTCCCCCTGATTTATGTTTAAATTATCTCCAGAGACTATGATCCATATTTGTAACTGCGTTAAGGTGGTGTTCTTGGTGTTCGTCAGGTTAGAGTTATCTATGATATGTTTTATTTCAGACGAGGCCTTACCTTCTGGATTTAGTTTCTCACCAGGAGTAGCGGTCTGGTTGGGCTCATAACAGTAGGCCCTGATGTAGCCACTGCTGTTCTGGTTTATCCTCTTACTTTCGGCTGCCACCAGATCCTGGGAACTTTCGCTCCCGAGTATCTGCCCTGACTCTACCATGACCGGCTTTTTTTCATTGTTTGTGACCATAACTACATGGGGTACTGTACCTGCTGTGGTGTTCAGGGTGATCTCCAGGTTTCCATTATCGTAAGCCTCCTTTAAAGATGTGGCTTCAAAGGAAAGTACACTGAGATAGACACCGCTCACAGTGAAGATAAGAACCAGAACCACCAGTAGAATTACCCTTAAATTCATACATTTTTTCCCGTAGAATTTATTCTTCATTTGCTGTTTTCTTAGTAGGTCCGGGCCAGAAGAGCGATATGCTTTGCAGGGGCACCGCAGTTTACACACTCTGCTTCTTCTTCTAGATCCCCCTGCACTCCTAAAAGATCCACCCGTAACTTCTCTTCCAGGTCCTTACCACAGGAAGTATCTCCACACCAGGAGAAGGATATGATGCCTTTATCTTCATTTAATTTTGTCATCGCTTCATCAACATTCTCTACCGTATTTATATTCTCTTTCATTGTTTGCCAGGACTTCTCAAGCATTTCTTTACTTATTTCATCCAGTTTCCCCTGGACGGTTGCGGTGATCTTCTCCAGGTCGTAGTCTAAAAATTCCTTTTTCTTGGTGTTGCGGGGGACGACCACGAAGGTACCGTTTTCTATGTCTCGGGGTCCTATTTCGATCCTGATAGGCACCCCCCTCATCTCCCATTCGTAATACTTTTTACCGGCACGGATATCCCTCTCATCAAGGTGAACCCTTAAACCACCCTCTTTTAAGACCTCCTGGGTCTTCCTGCAGAATTCCAGCACCTCTTCCTTTCCTTCCTTGAAGATTACCGGCACGATAACCACTTGGATTGGTGCAACCTCTGGGGGTAAGCATAGTCCACTTTCATCACCGTGCACACCGATTACCGATGCAATCACACGATCTGAGAGTCCGTAGCAGGTCTGGTAGGCGTACTGATGATCACCGGATTCTGTCTCGTAGGTTATCTCGAAGGTACGGGCGAAGGTCTGGCCCAGGTTATGGACAGTCCCAATCTGCAATGTTTTACCATCTGGGAGTAAGGTGTCGAAGGCCACGGTGTAATCAGCCCCGGGAAACTTATCCCAGTCCGGCCGGGTGGTGATGACGTAGGGCACGGCCAGGCTGTCGAAGATGGATTTATACAACTTAACAGCTTCTCGGACCTGTTTCTCGGCATCCCCCTTATCTGCATGGACGGTGTGGGCTTCGGTAAATGTGGTGATCTCCCGTACCCTTATAAGGGGACGGGTGTGCCTGGTTTCGTACCGGAAGGTGTTCACGGTTTGGTAGAACTTCATGGGCAGGTCGGAGTGTGAGCGGACCCACAGATTGAACAGGGGGTACATGGAAGTTTCACTGGTGGGCCTTAAGGCCAGTTTCTTATTTAACTCGGTGAGTCCACCATGGGTCACCCAGTAAACTTCATCTTCAAATCCCTTAACATGTATGCCCTCTTTGGCCAGTTCATCTTCAGGAATCAGTAGTGGAAACTGGACTTCCTCATGATCCCGGTCTAATACTTTCCCAATTATCTCCAGGGTGTGTTTTCTTAATTTAAATCCCTGGGGAAGCCAGACATGCATACCCTTCACCGGGTATCTGGTATCGATTATCCCTGCCTCTTCTAATATGTTATGAAACCATTCACTGAATTTAGACAATTATTTCACCTGGTAAACCTGAGTAGATAAAGAGTTTAATTAATATATTTTTATATATTCTTATTTTAAATTATATCCCATTTATCAGACTTTTTAATTTATTAAACTAATACATATAAATTAAGAGTCAGTATATAAATATTATCTGTTAATTGGATTGATAGCCATGGAGTATAGAAAGATACAGCTTCCACGTGAAATACACACCGGCCCCGGGATAATAGAAGAGACAGGGGCTATTTGCCGTGATCTGAGATTTAAAGGGAAAGTTTTAGTGGTGACAGGTACCAATACCTATAAGATCGGTGGTGAGGATGTAATTCGAAGTTTGGGGGACCATGGCTTTGATGTAGAGGACGTAACCATCAAACAGGCCTCTGTCGATATTGTCAGTGAGATCCGGGATATGCTGGGTGATAAAAAACTTGTTCTGGGTGTAGGGGGAGGTAAGGTCATTGACGTGGCCAAACTGGCATCCACCCGTGCTGGTTTAAATTTCATCAGCATACCTACCGCGGCATCCCATGATGGCATAGCATCACCCCGGGCTTCCATAAAAAATGAGGGTAGCAGTGTCTCCTTACCTGCAGAATCACCCATAGGTGTTATTGCTGATACGAAAGTCATAAGTAAAGCCCCATTCCGGCTCCTGGCCGCGGGATTTGCCGATATAGTGTCCAACCATACGGCGGTGCTGGACTGGAAACTAGCCCATCGTCTTTTAAATGAAGATTTCAGTGATTCAGCCGCGGCACTCTCCATGATGACCTCCAAGATGACCATGAAATCCGCCAGTGCCATTAAAGAGGGTTTGATTGAAAGTGCAGAACTGGTGGTTAAAGCTTTGATCTCCAGTGGAATGGCCATAAGTATAGCTGGAACGAGCAGACCAGCCAGTGGCTCGGAACATAAATTCAGCCATGCCCTGGACATGGTAGCACCAAAACCAGCTCTCCATGGGGAACAATGTGGTGTGGGGACCATAATGATGATGTACCTCCATGGTGGGGATTGGAAATATATCAGACAGACTCTTCAAAAGGTTAAAGCACCCACAACTGCCAAAGAACTGGGTATCAAAGAGGAATATATAGTCGAAGCCCTGACTATAGCCCATACAATCAGGAAGGAGAGGTATACAATTCTGGGTGATCGGGGACTTACCGAGGAATCTGCTGAAACCCTGGCCAGAAATACTGGTGTTATCTGATTTCCTCTTTAATTTTTTGTTTTAAAATTATTGAATAACTTTAAAACTGTTTAGTACCATATCGAATACGGGTTTTTTCTGAATCGAATTCTTCATCCGGGGCCTGTAAGAGGATAACATATACAGTATTATTTTTGACAAACACTATCTGGTGCATCCTCATCAACTCCCCGAAATTTTGGGTGTCGTTCTGATTCCGGTGGAATTTTCAGAAATCACCATCCAGTTCCCGGGATAATTAAAAGTAACACCGTAACCAGTGTAATTTTTGGTAGCGTTACTATCAAAGGAATTAAAATCCTGAAAGGTACATCCGGCCGTGCCTACAACCAGTAAGATCAGGAAAAATGGGTACATAAACCTTCATATTAAAAAAATCCTCCCTATTAGATGTTTATTCGGTGTTAATAACCCTGAAACTGTTTAAAACCACATCAAATTTTGGTTTTTCGTTATCAAACTCTTCTTTGGGAACCATTATGTTGAAGATGTAGATCATATCACTCTTTACCAGTACTATATATTGATTGGTCATAACTTCAGGAAGAGGAGGCAGACGCCCCTCATAGACCTCTACGTATGCCGTTTCATTATCTATTATCATGGTATCATTTGATACTTTATTCATCCCCAGGACCGTTCCAAGTTTTTCCTTTTCTATGGCCAGTTCCTTTGATCTGTAAATATTTGGTTTAAGAGTTATCGAGAGAGATGATTGGTTAACAGGCCCACCTTTATAGAGATCCAAAGTAACATAACCATCCTGACCTTCAGGGTCTATACCCAACTCGTAATCTCCAGTATAATTAAAACTAACGTTGTAGCCGGTATAATTCTTGGTTATGTTTTCATTGCCTGTATTTACAAAGATGCAACCTGCAGTACTTAAAACCAGTAAGATCAGTAGAAACAACGGTACATAAACTCTCAATTTAATACCCCACCTATTACACTCATAAGTAATAGTTAACAATAACTAATATTTAAATACATCAGAAAAGATAGATAAAATTATATTATTAAATAAGAATAACTAGTAATAAGTATAATCATCTATTCTAACCGTTTTATAGAAAATTTTACCACTTTCCCATGGAAGGAAGTGATATTCATGATAACCCTTATCGGAACTAGTCTGGCTCAAAAAGGATTGGAATTTGTGCATTGCGGAGGGGCATCCCCCTGCCAAAGGTGCAGATTCAAAAATACCTGCATAGATACCTTGGAAGACGGCAGGATTTACCTGATAACGGAGGTTAAAGACACCCAGCACCCCTGCCCCATCCATGAAGGCGGTAAGGTGAAGGTGGTGGTGGTGGAAAAATCCCCTATCAAGGCACTGATTGATTCTAAAATTGCATTTGAAGGCAGTAACATCCTCTTCAACCCCATCGAATGTGATAACAACTGTTTACATCAGGAGCTCTGCGCACCGGAAGGACTCTATGAGGGCGACCGATGTAAGATAATAAAGAACCTGGGAAAGTCACAGTTCAAATGTTCCGATGGAACAGATCTCAACCTGGTGCTTTTAGAGGTCTTTTAAGGGGGGATGTGGATTTATGAACTATAAATGCGGATTTATGACTATAAATTATTTTGATTGTTTAAACTAAAACTGGGGAAGGAAAACCATGAATCTTAAAAAACAGGTAGGTTTCCAGGCGGCAGAACTGGTAAGGGATGGTCAGGTAATAGGTTTAGGCACGGGTTCCACTACCCATTACTTCATTGAAAGATTAGGAGAGAAGATAAAGGAAGAAGAAATGGAGATACTAGGAATACCAACCTCCTATCAATCTTTATTCCTCGCCCGGGACTCGGGCATCACGGTGACCACCCTGGATGAGCATGCCGTTGATCTGTCGGTTGACGGAGCCGACGAGGTAGACCCCCAGCTGAACCTCATCAAGGGTGGGGGAGCAGCACACACCCTGGAGAAGATAGTGGACAGTTCAGCAGAGAAATTCATAGTAATAGTGGATGATTCAAAATTGGTGGATAAACTGGGAGCTTTCCCGGTACCCGTGGAGGTTATACCCCAGGCCTACCGGGTGGTAACAGAGAAGCTCGAATATATAGGTGGAAAACCCCGGCTCCGGATGGCGGAGAAAAAAGACGGTCCGGTGATCACCGATAACGGTAACTTCGTAGTGGACATCCAATTTCCGAAAATCTCCAAGCCAGAAGTACTGGAGATGGAACTCAACACCATCCCCGGTGTGGTGGAAAATGGGATATTTACCGGGATCGTGGACGAGGTCATGGTGGGCACCCCAGAGGGTCTCAAAATTCTAAAATAGTAAAAAAACTTATTACACAGTTTGTAAGTAAATAATAGTATGAAGGTAGCTGATAATCGGCCTGGATTTCTGGCACAGGCAGTGATAATCTTTTTATTATTCTTTGATGTTACGTTACTCTTTTTATCGGTAGTTTCCACTTTAAGACCAACCACCATCCACTTAGTCGCTGGGATCGATTTAGTAATCTCCCTAATACTCTTAGCTTTAATGTTCTGGTCCTTATTTAAAGCTAAAGAAAAGCGAATTTTTATAGAGCAGAGATGGACTTTAATCCTGAGCATCATCCCCATATACTTCCTGGCAATTATTTTCGGACTGCTGGAAGAGGTGTTACTACTTAAAATATTGAACGTACTTAAGATCGTGAGCCTGTATTTCTTCGCCCAG
The DNA here is from genome assembly GCA_002502855.1 of Methanobacterium sp. UBA279. GTDB lineage: Archaea > Methanobacteriota > Methanobacteria > Methanobacteriales > Methanobacteriaceae > Methanobacterium_A. Next base: position 1,470 of record DAQK01000043.1, on the reverse strand, counting down.
AAATTCTCCAGTGATGTGATCAAGTATCAGGAGAAGACCAGACTGGTCTATGCCGTAGCCACATTCCTCGTGGTGTTAGTGGTATGTTCCTTCGTATTCTTCGCTGCAGAGCACGGTGTAAACCCGGAGGTAAGAAACTATGAGGACTCCATCTGGTTTGTGCTTCAGACCATCACCACGGTGGGATACGGAGATATAATCCCCATAACCGCCATTGGCAGGATAATGGGCGTGATCTCCATGCTCAGCGCCCTGGTACTCACCAGCATCGTTACCTCTGTGGCTACCTTCTCCTTAATCGAAAAGTTCAGAAAGGGAACCGAGCTGGTCACCCATAGAACCAAGGAGAAAGTGGAGGAGCTCGATGGTAAACTGGATGATATCAACCACCGCCTGGATGGGATGGACAATTCTGAAAGTATAGGGGAAATGAAGAGGGATTTACAAGATTTAAAAGTGGATATTGATGAGATAAAAGAGTATATCAGTAAGAAAAGTTGATATTCTGTGGATTACATTTTACAGGAAAGCCTGATATTGTATGGATTACACTTACAAGATATTAATGTATCACATTAACAAAAAACTTGATATTCATTCTTTCTGGGGTTTTTAGTATATGGATTACTTTTACTACATCTTAACCCTGATAGTAACTGGTGTGGGTGTGGGCTTTACCACCGGCTTATTGGGCGTTGGGGGCGGATTCCTGTTAGTTCCCATACTTTTCTTTCTGCTTATGGGATTAGGTGTTGATCCCACCGTGGCCATACGATTATCCTTTGGAACCAGCCTGGCCATCATCCTACCCACGGCCATAAGCAGTGCCTACGGCCATTACCGTAAAAACCAGGTGGAAGTTAAAGCCGCCATTTACTTTGGAATATCCGGGTTTCTGGGAGGTTTAACTGGTGGATATGTGGCCACCCATACACCTGAGGATATTTTAAGATTCCTATTTGGACTAATCATCTTATTTGTAGCCACTAGACTCCTGTTATTTAGGAATTCCACAGATCACCGGGTGAAAATTGAAAACATACTCCTGTTTCTGCTCTTCGGGTTCCTGGCCGGTCTGGCCTCTGGTCTCATAGGAGTTGGTGGGGGTATAATCATAATTCCAGTGATGGTACTGATCATGGGCTACACCATGAAGGAGGCCAGCGGAACCTCCAGCGCGGTGATCATCATAACCTCTCTGGGAGGGATAATATCCTACGTCCTGAACGGACTTACCGTCACTGGGTTACCACCATATTCCTTTGGATACGTGAACCTGTTACAGTTACTGGTCATAATCATCTTCAGCATCCCCATGGCCCAGGTTGGTGCCTGGACGGCAAATAAACTCCCCGAGGATATTTTGAGGTATATTTTAGTTACATTACAGTTTTATATAGCCCTGAAGATGTTAGGGGTGTTTACGTGGCTGGGATTACCTTTATAACAGGGTGTCTGATTTAGTGTGAA
>DAQK01000035.1 GCA_002502855.1 Methanobacterium sp. UBA279 | reverse complement strand
TGAGTTCTTGTTGGGTGTGCTTAAAGAATTAATAATATAGTTATAAAAAATTAATCTAGTTCAAGAGGTCTTAAAATCTATTCCAAGAAATAGTTAAAAATTGGGGCTCTGTAGAAAACATATAAATTTGTACATAAGCTAGTATCAACTAAGATGATCTATAGGTGTTTTGGTCGAAGCAATATCCATTAAAGCTTATTTATGCATTTAGAGTGCTAAAACATCTTTACGGTCTTATAATCACGAATATTTCAAAGCATTAAAATTTCATCAACAACTTTTGATGATGATTTCTACAGAGCCATTATTCTATGTTTTTTCTGGAGGTTTTTACTTTTTCGGGAATAATAACCCTTAAATGGAACCAGTTCTCTAAAACTTTTCTTTAAATTCGAGTAATCTTCATATTCGTCGCTTATAACAACCAGATGTGCTGGGGGATGTATTTTCCTAACCTGCATTATACTTTTGGTGGTGTCTTCTTCCACCAGCACCATAACCGCCCACTTAGATTTCCTTTTTATTTTTTCTTTAAGGATACGCTCTATAACTTCATCCGCTAGTTCTGGGGGTATTATTTTAGGTTTTCCACAGATTTTAAGATGGGCGTGTCTTTCCAGATCCGCCAGAGCATTTAAGATTTTTTTCTTATCATCTGCTCTGATTAAAATAAGTGCCATGATCTGTTCAACGCCTTTTTTTCATGAAGGAAGAGATGAGAGTGCTTCTAAATAGTACCAGAACCACTAGGATTAACCCTATTGCTGTCTGCATATTTCCGATAATATCCAATAGTGAGGAGCTTATGGGCAGATTCCAGGGTGGGGATGTTCTACCACCGCCCAGTGGTGTGAAATAAACACCTACCTGTTTGGAGTTTTCCCGGATGTTGATATCCTTGGCCTCAACATGATTTACACCAATTAGAAGCCCACGGTCAATGGCGGAGTTAATTGACCTGGCAATGGCGTTGGCGTTGAATCCGTTTTTGTTAACTGAATATGTAACAATTTCTGACGTGGTGGTGCTGATACCGGGCAGGTCTGTTCCGTAGGTGTTGACGGTTACGTTGGATGGTGAAACAGTAATTGCACTTCGCAGGACGTCGTAGGCATAAGCTATCTTCAGTGGATTACCGTCCAGGGGACATGTGGAGTAACTTTCTGCCGCGGGATATGCTATACCCCATCCACATTCCGGGTCATATTTACTGTAGGGCTCGTTCATGGGGAAACCAGGCTGATTTACATCAGTTGGGGTGAAAGTATCCCCTGTGGTAATATCAGATACCAGGTTAACCGCTCCTCCACCGTGGTTTTCATTGGCCTCTACCGATACCTTTTGGAAGACGTCACCCATTATTTCTGTTGCGGAATAACCATCCCTGATCTTTTCACCGATCATCACCGCCGTTTCTTTCCTGATTAATGCGGCGTCACCACCTCCTGGATTGGTTGATGTGTGCCTTAGGTGTATTATCGCTCCCTTTTTACCTGCCGGCAGGACTGCCAGCCCATCTTCATGGGGGGTTACCGTGATGGTTCCATCATCATCTACAGTTACCACGTAGACAGAGAAATCTCCACCAACCGCGGCTCCCATGGTGGGGCCTCCGGCCATTATCCTTATTCCTTTGTAGTTGCTAGCTATACTTACTGCAGTTGATGGTGTTTGATTCTCCTTGAAGAGTTGAATAGTTTCCACGATGGCAGCCAGCCTGTTTGTTTCGTTCATTTCCGCTCCACCAGATAAAACCGCGAAACCTTGTTCCGGGGAGAATATGAAGGTGGACTGGAACATGTTGTTGGCGTAGGACATACTACCGGCGGCGGCTCCATTAGGATCCTGACCTGTGGGGTCGGATATGATGATGACGTTTAAGGTGGCAGCTGCGGTGTTCATGGCCAGTGTAATGGTCATCATCAAGATCATGATCTTGATGATATTTGCTCGGTCGATCTTCACTTCACCACCACTGCTTGGAAGTCTTCGATAACGTTGATGGTTACTATACCGGTTACTTTATCCACTTTAACATCCACGGCAGTTATAGGGTATATCTGGGTTCCGGGAATTGCGGCGTAGGACACCGCTATTTCTGCATTGTTTATAGCCCCCTCCAGGGGTACTTTTCGCTTAGAAGTAACCAGGGTATCTCCCTGAATATAACTTCCAGACCTGAATCCTACATCTGCAGCTATACCCTTGATAGTTGCCGTGGGCACGATGTCGTTTCCTTTAACTATCACTCCTGCGATGGGAACACCCTGTTCAGTGTCATCAGAGGAGGCGTAAGACACATAGCTCATAACCCGGCCTGATAAAATTAGCATAAAGGCCAGCATGAGGATAATCAAAGTATCTCTTCTTATTTTTATAAACATCCTTCTTTCACCATAATTACTCTAAACGTGTTATATTTTGAGTTTTATTCCATATTCAAAATCGTGTTATGTTATTGAATTTTATTGATATTATAAATTAAAAAAATTTACGTAGTTTTTAACTACAAATTTAGACAAACCCCCCCCCTTTTTGAGGATTTGTTATTAATATCTTCGCTATCTAAATAGGTTTTTCATATAAATAAATTTTTTATAAAATATTGAATGGAAATTTATGGATATCTTAGTATATTAACGTTGGCCTTGTGGTTTAGAATATTAACTTTTCCCCTTGGTTTAATATATCAACTTCGACCCTCTGGTAACTCGATAATTCTTCGGATTTCTTCTCGGTAGGTAAAAGCTGCTTCACCGATACAAACCACAACCTGCGCATCTAATTGAAGGGCGGTCTTTAGTCCTTGGGTGATCTGTTCTAGATTAGCTCCCAGGGTCCCTTTTTTAAATTCATCCGGATATTGGGAGGTTAAAATTATCTTATCTGCTTCTGGTTTTCCTTCCCTCATGAAACTGTCCGCTGCTTTTCTCGAATAATATGAGGCAGGGATCACGTAGTCAGCGTTATCCAGGCTTCTATTTAGAATATCCCTGTCTCCCCCTTCTCCTGACTCAGAGGATACAGTTATAACCACGGCCAGGGGTTTATAGATCTTCTCAAGTTCCCGGAGCACGGTTTCCACCCCACCGGGGTTGTGTGCATAGTCTATGATGACATTTTTCCCCTGATATTCTCCTACATAATCTAATCTACCAGGAACACCTTTAAAAGTTTGAACGCTGGTTATTATATCTTTTAAAGGTATGTTAAAGAATTCTTTCGCCGCTGCTATTGCACCCAATGTATTGTAGATATTATGAAGACCCATGAGTGGTATTTTCACGGTTAAAACTTCCCAAGGTGTTTTCAGGGTGAAACTACTACCCCTTATATCTGTGGCCAGATAGTTGATTTGAGGATTTTTCAGTCCACAAGGACAATCATACTTGCCCATCCCAGATATGGTCTCATTAACAGGTAGTTCTCTCCCGCACCAGCAACTTTTTTCATTTATTATGTTTGTCTCCAGGTCCACCCCGAAGGTGATTACCCCTTCAAGGTCCTGAATCCTGGATTCAATCAAACCCCACACCGTGGGATCATCCCCGTTAACTATCAACATCCTGTCTTTAAGGTAATCCACGAATTCACCCTTTATACTAGCATATTTCACGAAATCATGGTCATCCTGCATGTGATCCGGGGTGATGTTGGTGATTACTCCGCAGTCTGGCCGGGAACGTTCCACCATGAACTCCAAATCCCCTGGCTTTCCAAAGGTACCGGTTTCCAGGACAGCCACATCACCCTTCAACCGGCACTGCAGAGGGGGTATATATTCGATGTTGCCCTGTAGATGTTTAAACCCGTGTTCAGTGGGTTCAAGCCCTGCAGAAGAACAGATGTGCTTCAACATGGAAACGGTGGTGGTCTTACCATTGGTTCCCGTCACACAGAGTACTGGTTTATCGGGTTTTATGAGGTTGATTACCTCATCTACTTTGATTATTTCATATTTACCTTTCTGTGAGTTAACTTTCAAGGTTTTAAAAAATTTAGAATCTTCTGGTAAACTGGGAGGGGGTATGATGAAGTTTGATTTGGCAAAAAACGTTTCTGGGTGTCCGCCAAAATATAGTGGAGAATGGTAATCCTTTAAGGTATATTTAAACTTACAGTTATTTTCTTCCTTGATATCGGTCCCCACGACCTTGTACCAGTTGTCCATTAAAACCCGGGCCACCAGATTGCCCACCACCCCACAGACACCGATGACACCGAATACCTTATTGGAACAAACCTTTGAAGAAAAATCTACACCCTCTTTGGTATCTCTGGACATGAATGGTACCTTTTTAATTTTTACCGTATTTTTCACAGCCCCTTTCTATTCCCAGTAACATCTTCCGTTTAACTTCATCGTAATTGGTTACACCACCGGGGCCAACATGTATGATGGTGTCACCCGGCTTTGTCACCTTTATGGCGGTTTCTCCGGCCATGATCATGTCTTCTACGGCTATTTTCTGGCACTCTGGATTCTGGACGCCCCTTAAAACTTCACCAGCCGCTTCCATGTTTATACCTCCCAGGGTTTCGTTGAATCCGCTGGAGATTATAACATCTGCATACTGGCCTATCGTTTCACCTACTTTGAACTTATCCCTTATGGTGGTGGTGTCTGGATTGTCCACGATAACTATGAGTTTGCCATTTGAAAATTGTTCCAGGGTGGATACCAGTCCTTCAGGCACGAAGGCAGTGTCAAAATGGGTTTTTCTACCACAATAAACTCCCATAAACTCCAGATGTCCTGAGACACCCGGGAAATTGCTTAAACCTTCCTTGATATTTTCTTCACTCAGACCATAGGTCAGGGCCACGGCTGATGCAGCCAGGGAGTTTTCAAAATAATATCCCTTCAATTTAAAACTGGTTTTAAACGACCCTTTATCGCTAGGAGTATGCACTGGGTTTTTAAAACTGGTTAAATCATAATCTACGGTTATCTCGTTATCTTCCTGAGTTCCGGAAATGTTACACTGGCCTTTTTGGGTGCAGTAGTATACGATGTCATCCCGGATTGGTTCTAGGTAACTCTGACACTGGGGTGTGGATATCAGTATTTCACTGGAATTTGCGATGAAGAGCTTCCTTTGGGCGTACTTCTCCAGTGAGTCCTCAAATTCATCCAAGTGTTCGGGATAGATATTGGTGAGCACCCCTATTTTCAGTTTAACCTCGCTCATCAGCCGGGATGTTCCATGGGGGAGTTCAAATACGGCAACGTCACATTTCCGGTGATGGTCTTTTATTATCCCGTCTACAATCACTTCACTTAGAAGGTTACCATGGCGGGAGGAGCACTTCCACACATTATATCCGCTGGATTCGAATATATGGGCGATTATATGAGTGGTGCTGGTCTTTCCCAGGGTCCCGGTAACCCCTATGATGTCTATATCAATTAAATCATCCACTATATGGGATACTTCCCGGTGTTCAAGCAATTTTATACCACTTTCCCCCACCTGATTCCATACTGGTGAATCTGTGGATATGTTGGGGGATAAGTAGGCTGAATCGAAGCTGGCCATATCCTGGGGAACATCATTACCTAAATTCAGTTTGACACCTTCTTCTTCCATCTGGAGAAGGATTTCCTGATATTTAGGGGCGAATTCATTTAACTTTTTTTGGTCGGTGATGTGAACCTGATGACCTATATAATTTAAAATTCTAGCTACAGGACGCCCCGCATTTCCTGCACCTATTACTACACATTTCAATTTATCAAATCTACCTGTTATTTTTTAATAATATCTTAATTATTACAGTATCATGGTGAAAGTTATTAATTACATGATTTTTTTATAATCATTTAGAATTATTTGTTATATAAAAGTTCATTTATATTTAAAAATAATAGTATTTAGTTGATTTATATAAAAATAGTGGTACTAGATTAACCCATACTCTTTTAACAGTTCTCTAGCTGGGTCCATCCCCTGAGCCCCGATTAATAGAATGGTATCCTCTTCTCTGGATGATTCAAGGGCGAATTTCAGGGCATCTCCCAGCTCCTGGAAAAACAGATATTTTAACCCATTTTCATCCATTGTATCGGTGAACACCCTTTTTTCAGAGGGTTTTACCAGGTTAGCTTCGCCTACCACATCCACACTGCTGGTGAGTATGAGCTGGTGATTCGTGCCTTTTAAACTCTGGGCAACTGCCTCTGCATTTGCCCTGTTAATCACATCTCCCCTAGATCCCCGGATAGCGACTATCAGATAAATTTTTCCATCAGCTAACTGTACAGAAGCTTGGATGGTGGCTTTTATACCATCAGGGTTATGGGCGAAGTCATCTATTATAAGGGGGCTTCGTGAGAGTATGCTGAATCTCCTATCCAGTGGCTGGTAGGATGAAATCCCACGGGCAATAGTTTCCAGGGGAATATCCAGGGTTAAAGCTGCTTGAACTGCGGCTAGAGTGTTCTGGATAAAATGGGGGCTTTTAAAGGGTAAATCAACTTCATCAACAATCAGTTTACCAGAGTGGAAGATTCCGCCTGCACGAAATTCCAGAGAGGAACCCTTACCATAATAGGAGACTTTAATGTGAGAGGGCATAGATTTTCCCATCTCTTTAATCAGGGGATCTTCATTGTTTAAGACAATATATTTTCCCTGGAAATCCTTGATGGCTCCTGATATTTCCTGGTATGCCTCTTCTATGGAATTTACCAGGCCTATATGGTCCAGTGCCACGTTGGTCAGGACCACCATCAGGGGGTTGATGGCGGAGGTCATCTGGTAGGCGTGGTCCTTCATGATACGGTTCATCCATCCCTGGACTTCAGAAACCTCTATCACCAGGGCGTCCATCTTATCAGGGAATTCAGCTATCTGTTTAGCCACCATGGGGTCGATGAGTGTGTTGAACTCTGATAAGGAGTCGGTATTAGTATAAGTAGTGTAGCCTGCCTCCTGGAGGATGGTGTAGATCATATGGGTGGTGGTGGACTTTCCATTGGTACCGGTAACCACTATACGCAGGGTGTCCCTGGCGTATTTATCTATGGCCCATTTAAGGGCGAAGGCGTTGGCCTTCTCAATTTTATCACCAACGATGAGGGGTAAATCCAGCTCTTGAGCCTGATCAACAGCTTCTTGAGATATGTCCTGGGTGATGATGCAGGATACACCTTTTTGATGGGCCATTTCAACCCCTTTTTCATCGATCCGGTGTCTTATTACAGCATCACCCTTACTAGAATCCTTTAAAATGTTGAATATGCCTTTGATGGGGGCATCTTCTCCAATAAGTTCTCCATCAATTTTATCTGCCAGATAGGATGTGGTTAGGTTGTCCATTTTTTTTATCCTGAAAGTGTTAGATTAAAAGAGCTGATAAAAATATAAAGCGATTATACAAATTATCAGAGTTGTAACCCAGTACAGAGCTACAATTTTCCCCTCAGAAAGTCCCTTATAGTTTAATGTGTGATGTAAAGGTTCAACCGGTAATTTAATTATATGGGAACGGTGCAGGAGGCTGATTATAACTGATACTATGGGCACGGCTATGGCTACCACCGCGAAGATGATCACATCACCCAATATAGCCGCAGTGGCATAAAACCCTCCCAAGGCAAAGGCACCGGTGTCACCCATGAATATCGATGCTGGAATTCTATTGTAAAGTAGGAATCCGAAACAAACACCGGCTAATGCCATAAAAGCAACCGCCACTTCTAATCGGCCGGTTAAAATAGAAAATATGGCGCAGGCCAGTGAAGCGATACCCATCACTCCCGAAGCCAGTCCGTCCATCCCGTCGATGAGGTTAACCGCATTAATTGCGCCTACAACACCAATGATGGCTATGGGAATAGATAATAAGCCGACGTTAAAGCCGCTCAGTACGAAGGGCACCGCACCGGATACAACCAGGAATAGGGACACGATTATCTGGGAGAGAATTTTTTCCCTCTCCCTCATCTCACTTTTAATGGGCACTTCCCGGATGATCTCTATCTTGCCCTGTTTTACCAGTTCATCCACATCTTCTTTGGCTTTAGGAGTGGCTACTCTTGCTTCTTCACCAGGGTTGAGCATCAACCGTCCTAATTCCACTGCCTGTGAGGTCACATTTTTGGCCACCTTCTGGATTTCTTTGGTCTTAAGCCCCAGTAGGTCGTCGAAGAGACCAATGATGGCGGCTACCATCATAACTCCCGTGCTGATGATTAAGATTTGATTCCCGGAATAGATGCAGGCTACCAAGGCCAGTCCCAATATGATGGCCAGTCCACCCATGGTGGGTGTGCCCTGTTTATGGCTGTGCTCTGATACTATGGGGTTATCGGTAATATTTGCACTTAAGAGTGTTCTCCTGACGAATGGTGTGAAGAAAACCACTGCTAAAAATGCTATTATTAAAGGGATAAATGTAAAGGGGTCTGATAAATTCAACTAATCACTACTCCATTTTGCTCTCACTTTTCAATCTATTTTAAGGTTTTCCATGATCTTCAGGGATTGGTCCAAATCCATCGATCGGATGGTTATTCTGCTGGCCTTTTCTGGGCCGTGTATGATATATGGTTTTTCTCGAGTTAAAATTTGCCTCTTCTGGTTGTCATCGTTTCTAAGATGAGGGTTTCTACCCAGGGTTTCTGGTGGTAGAGGCATCTCCAGTGCAGAGTAACTTTTCATTTCCCTTTCTATTTTCTGGGGGTTCCACTCTCCCACTGCCATGTTCACCAGCTGATGCATGGGGTTGATGTTGGAGGAGCAGAAAGTTAAAAAGCGGGTCCCGCTGGGCCGGGTGTTAATTTCTAAGGTGTTTATTTCCCTTTCCTCTGGGTCATATATGAATTCCACCTCTGCCGTACCGTTACCGTCCAGTTTGTCCATTATCTTTTTAGCTATCTTCCGGAGTTCCTGGTTATCCAGATCTTCAATGTTCACCGGGGCGCTTCTGGTCTTCTCCAGTGGGTGGGTCCCAGTGAGGGTGGTGTCTCCTTTATACACCCCTACCAGGGGCACTGATTTGTTGTTCCACCTTAAAATCTCAACTGATATCTCCGCACCCTTTACGTACTCTTCCGCCATCGCCTGGGGATACAGTTCCAGGTATTTTAGCGTATCCTCAGGAGATAGGGCAATTTTTACTCCGGCTCCGCCCTGGCCCTCGGATTGTTTCAGGGCAATGGGATATTTCAATTCCTGTGAAATTTGGTCCCTAGTTATCTCAGTGTACCAGGGAGTTTTTAACTTATTCTCCATCAGGAACTTCTTAGTCCGGTATTTATCCGTTGAAATTCCTGTGGCCCTGATTCCAGAGGCAACCACCGGTAGGTTATGGTTTTCCTCCAGCTCCTCCTTCATAACCGCTACCTCCCCGAGGGGTTTATCAATCCCTATAAGCGGAACTACAGCGTCCACATCATTTGAAAGGGCTAATTCCATAGGTTTTTCCATACCCCGGGGGACTATGTGGTATTCATCTGCTAAATCAAGATTAGGTGAATCTGGGTTGGATTCTGTTAGGATGGTTTCAATCCCCTTTGACCTTGCAAAATTTGCCACTTCGTTAAAGAGTCTTGCCCCGATAAATAAGATCTTCATGTTATCATGTGTTTGAATTTTCTAGCTTTATTAAGTTTTTTAGATGAACTTTTAAATACCAAAATTGGAAATTAATTATAATAAAAAAAAATTACCAGAGGTTTAGACCTATTCTTTAATACTTATGTTAATGATTAAAGGTTAAATTTGATAATTTTATCATGGATTCAGGCAAGGTTTAATAATACGTTGTATAAATTATATTCGTTATATAATAATTGACTTTTGCTCGTAATTATGAGACAAGATTACAAGTGAAAAATCCCGAAACCAAATAAAAAAATTTAGAGCAGCGAGTTAAATCATGAACTGGAAAGTTATACTCATCCTTTTAGTCTTAATAGTGGCAGTTTTTTCTTATGTTAGCAGTTTAAGCGGACCTTACGCCCCTATGGGCCGGTTAAGTTTTGTTAAAATCTTAAACCCCGATATATCACCAGGAAACCCACATTCTACTCTAGCAGCTAAATATGCTAAAGACAGGGGTTCCAACACGGTTCTGGTGGTGCATCTAGCCGGTCACCGTAGTGGATATCCCAACTACTGGGAAGGGGACGTTTATATTATGGAGTTAGGGTTCATCGATAAGCAAAGAGGTTACAGTACCAAGGTAGACTGGGGAGATGTAATCCAGGGATTCTTATTCGGCCAGGCCAATGATCGTTATGATTACGTTTCAGACGGGAAAATATTCCACAATTTAGATGATGCCCTGGCATATCTGGATAAAAAAGCCGCACAAAATGGTCAGGTAGGACCCAGATTGATGTTCTGGCACGGAACAGTTAGAAGTGACAATCCCATAATAAACCAGGGATGTGGATTACCACTGTACTATCAGATCTGTGATCATTACTATGGACGACTGGGAGCGTACTACTACGTTATCACCGGTATTATATTCCCATATCTTAACAGCCCCTACCGGAACTTCGAACTCATGAACTCAGCACAGCTACAGTACGACTACAATCACGGACTGCTTGGTACGTTGGAAGTGGATTAAAAATATACTAATTTTGGCTCTGTAGAAATCATCATCAAAAGTTGATGATGAAAATTTTAATGCTTTGAAATATTCGTGATTATAAGACCGTAAAGATGTTTTAGCACTCTAAATGCATAAATAAGCTTTAATGGATATTGCTTCGACCAAAACACCTATAGATCATCTTAGTTGATACTAGCTTATGTACAAATTTATATGTTTTCTACAGAGCCAGAATAATTCTTTAACTTTTTTATCTCCTCTTTATGTGAGCTATATCACCAATGGTGGTACCGCCCCTGGTTGATGAAGCGGTGTCTTCTAGTTGCTCATCTTCTATTTTATCTAATATTGTGATGTTCAGAATCTTTTCTAGCTTCCTAGCTAACTTTATATCTGGAATCATCTTTCCAGATTCTATCCTATTAATTACTGATGCCTTTTCATTGATTTTTTGTGCTAATTCCTCTCTTGACCATCTTTTTTTTTCTCTTGCTGTTCTGATCAGTGTATTATAGTCTTCAGAGACTTCATATGATGGTTCTCTTACTCTAGGACGGCGAGGTGGCGTTCTTAGTTTAGCTGGTCTTAGGGGTTCTTTTTGTACTTTACCAAATTTTGAACACTCTTTACAAGTTTGCATGACTGAACCTTCGATTTTAACACGTATTGGCTTACCTGGTACTTTTTTTCCACAAATCTCGCATCTCATGGGCATCCCTTTGTTTCGTCTTATATATAATTTTACACCTCAATATTTAAATATTATTAGGGATAATAATTGATTATGTAACATGAAAACTATCATATTAATTTTTTATATGGAAAAATGATTAGGAGTGAACCAGGACCATGGAAAACATGTCCCCCAATGTTTTAAAAAAGATAGAAGACCTTAAAAAAGAGATTAAAATACTTAAAGAGGAGAATACCAAAACCAAACGCAATTTAATGTGGAAGGTAAGGAAACTCGAAAAGGATAAAGTATTAGTTGAAAATGAAAAGATGCGGATTGATAGAGAGGTAAAATCTCTTAGAGGAGAAATTGAACGGTTCAGATCTCCTCCACTGGTAATAGCTACCGTAACCGAAGTATTAGACGATGGTAAAGTAGTAGTTAAAAGTAGTACCGGACCGCACTTCGTTATTGGATATTCACGTTTCATAAATGAAAAATCTTTAGAACCAGGAGCTAGAGTGGCCTTGAATCAGCAGACCTTCAGCATAGTGAACGTACTGCCCTCAGAAAAAGACCCACTAGTAACTGGTATGGAAGTTGAAGAAAAACCAGATGTAAGTTACGGGCAGATAGGTGGATTAGAAGAACAGGTAGTTGAAATTAAAGAAACAGTAGAACTACCCCTGAAAAAACCGGAATTATTCATCGAAATAGGAATAGAACCACCAAAAGGAGTTCTCTTATACGGCCCACCAGGTACTGGTAAAACCTTACTTGCTAAAGCCGTGGCCCATGAAACCAACGCCACCTTCATCAAGATAGTGGCCTCAGAATTCGTGAAAAAATACATCGGTGAAGGAGCCCGACTGGTACGTGGTGTCTTTGAACTGGCCAAGGAAAAAGCACCCAGTATAATCTTCATCGATGAAATTGACGCTATAGCTGCTAAAAGACTAAAAAGCTCTACCAGCGGAGACCGCGAGGTACAGCGTACACTGATGCAGCTACTGGCTGAGATGGACGGATTCGAAGGAAGGGGTGATGTGGGAATCGTCGCTGCCACCAACCGACCCGACATACTGGACCCAGCACTCCTGCGTCCTGGTAGATTCGACCGATTCATAGAAGTACCCATACCCAACGAAGAAGGCAGAATGGAGATACTCAAGATCCACTCCAAAAACATGTCCCTGGATGAGGAAGTTGATATCAGAATGATCGCCAGCCTCACCGAAGGAGCCTCCGGAGCAGACCTAAAAGCAGTCTGCACCGAATCAGGAATGTTCGCCATCCGAGAAGAAAGAACCGTGGTAACCATGAACGACTTCATGGACGCCGTGGATAAAATAATCGGAATGGAAAGAGAAGAAGAGATGAGGAAAGAAGTCGGGGTTATGTACGGATAAAATCTAGCATATTTGGAGGATTCTGTCCTCTTATTTTTTATTTTTAACTTAAAATAGTGTTTTGTTTAATTATTGAAGGATTTTAATTCTATTAAATCTTGATCTAAAGAAATAAAATTCTTTTTTAAAGCTTTTCAATACATTCAACGTCCTTTTTGAGAATAATCACCATTACATTACACATTTGCTTATTTCTAACGTCTTATTTAAAAATAAGTCACCATACCCATATTTATCATGATTTTAATTGATGAACATTCCTATAAGCTTAAAAAAGTGGTTTGAATTTTTGAGATATGATTACCAAAAAAACACAATTATCAATTTTTCTTTCTTTCACAACTAAAACATAATTGAGTGTCACGATTTGTTTTGAAAATCTTCCCACATTTTTTACATATAACTTGTTTGACCAGAGGTTTCTTTCTACCATAATGCTTGAACAGCTTAATAGAAGTAGTGCAAGCATCAGCATGAATCCCTGCTTTTGCTTTCCTGTCTAACGCTTCTTCAGCATATTTCTTTTCCAGATCTTCCCCATCATAATCTCTTGCCATAAATAAAACCCTATCCAATTAATTAATGTGTCCATTCAATTATTTTAATATCTGGGCCGATTTTTTTTATCACACTTTTTTTTATCTCCGCATAATTAGGGCAGGGGAACTCAATGGGATTGCCTTTAGTAATGCATGAAGCAAAAACAATTACTTCAGCTCCTCTATCAACCATCATTTTTGCTCTTGTAGAGGCTTTTTTACCTGAACAACCCCCACAGGACAAGAAACCTATGATTTCAACTGGACCAGTTTCTTCAAAGGCCATTTTACCTTTAGATGCAACTTTAAAATCTGTGTTGCCAGGACACATGTCTTCAGTTTGCTGACAACGAATAACGCCTACTTTTAACATTTTTATCATATCTTTTTATACCATGAATACCCAATTATGAATATATATTTATTATTCATATAATCTTAACTGATACATTGTGTTTTATCAATTAAAACATGATGAAAGAAATTAGTCGACATAAAATTAGCTTAAAAATTAAAAATATAATAGGATACTCAGAAAAATGCGAATTGGAGGCCATATAACATCAACTCTGGAATTTCCAGGGCACATGTCTATTGTTATCTTCACGGCGGGGTGTAATTTAAGATGCCCTTATTGTCACAATCCAGAACTTATCCCCATGGACGGTGGGGAAGAAGTCCCACTAGATAAGCTATTTACTCAAGTTGAGGAATCAAGTGATTTTATTGATGCGGTGGTTATCTCTGGTGGTGAACCACTTTTACAAGAAAAAGATGTAAAGAAAATTTTAAACCACTGCCAAGAGTTAGATTTGAAAACAAAACTTGATACAAATGGATGTTATCCTAAAAAACTGAAACAGATTATTGATCAATTGGATTATGTTGCTTTAGATGTTAAAGCTCCATTTGATAAATATGAGGAAATAATTGGTGCAAATGTTGGGGAATTAGTTAGAGAAAGCGTAGACCTTGTTTATAATTCAGATAGTTTTTTAGAGTGCAGGACCACTTATGTGCCCTCGCTGATGAATGGTGATGATATCAAGGGAATTGCACAAGAAATCAGTTGTGATATTTATACTCTTCAGCAATTCAGGAATCAGATGGTATTAGATGAAAAATTATACCAGACCCCTAATGCCACCAGGGATGAGCTTTATAACTTTGCTAATAAAATAAAACCAATTTTGGGAAAGATTAAAATAAAAACAGCAGAATTTGGAGATGAAATTATATAATAATTTTCAGTAGAGTAATTTATTTTCCTTCAATTCACAAAAACGAAATTATGGCGTTAATATAGTTATCAGGAATCAAAGAATAATATAAATCCAAAAAAAATTTATAATAATAAAAATAATTATGTATTAAGTATATGTAGATCTCTTTCCGGGATTTAGGGGGTATTTCTTTGTACTATAATTTTATTATGGGA
The DNA here is from genome assembly GCA_002502855.1 of Methanobacterium sp. UBA279. Taxonomy (GTDB): domain Archaea; phylum Methanobacteriota; class Methanobacteria; order Methanobacteriales; family Methanobacteriaceae; genus Methanobacterium_A. The sequence continues at coordinate 4,112 of DAQK01000035.1, read as the reverse complement.
TGTATAATTTAAAAGTTTAGTAGGGGATAATTGATGAAGGATGCTCGTATTATTGCTGCTATACCAACCAAGGCGGAAACCTGTGTTTTAAAAAATAATGGGATATTTGAGAAGTTCAGTCACGAAAAGATATTAAAATCCTGTCTTATGGCAGGCGCTCCCCTATGGGCGGCGGAAAAAATTGCATCTCACGCCGCCAGAACAGCCTATGATGGAGTTACCACTAAAGAAATCAAAATTTGGGTACATGACTCCCTGAAACAAGTGAAGCCTAAAATAGCTAAAAAATATCTCAAAAACAACCAGTTAAGGGTGCGCACCTCCAGAGACACCATTGAATCCTTCGACAAATCCAAAATCGAGAAAACACTCATTGTTGAAACTGATGCTGATCCCGTAATAGCAGATAAAATCGCCACCGAAGTGTGGAAAGAAGTTAAAAAGCTCGACGTGGAATACCTCACCGCACCCATGCTAAGGGAAATTGTGAACACGAAACTAGTTGAACATGGATTGGAAACACTCAGGCGAAGATACACCAGGCTGGGGATACCTGTTTACAACATCACCAACCTCATTGAAAACGGCAGCCGAGACAATGCCAATATGATACACAACCCGGAAACTGTCCACAAATATGTGGCAGACGAGGCCCTTAAACAGTACGCACTACTGCATATACTGCCCAATGAATTGGCAGATGCTCATATGAGTGGAGATTTACACATCCATGACTTGGAATACTTTGCTGGCAGACCTATAAACTGCTTACAACACGATTTAAGATCATTTATAAAAAATGGACTCAAAGTGGATGGAACTGGGGATCATACCAGTGTAGCAGGCCCACCAAACCATATTGAAACCCTGATGAATCACGCCGGAGAAATTATGCTGGCCGCTCAGCAGAACATGAGCGGAGGCCAATCAATGAGCCTTTGGAACGTCTTTATGGCACCATTTGCCCAGGGATTACCCTACGAAGAGGTGAAACAGGCAGTGCAAATGTTCATCTACAATCTGAACATGGCATATGCTGCCAGAGGAAGTCAAGTGCCATTTACTAGCATAAGCATGGAATTCACCGTGCCAGAGTTCTTAAAAGAAGAACCAGCATACGGACCCAAAGGCCGATTAGTGGGAACTTATGATGATTTTGAAGAAGAAACTCGCATATTACAAAGAGCATTCACTGAAGTCCTTCTGGATGGAGATTCAGATGGTAAACCTCATCTATTCCCTAACACCATATATACTCTGAGGAAAGAGGTTTTGAAGGATGAATTTGCTGAGGACTTGAAATTAGTCCATGAACTATCCTCCAAATATGGTACTGCCTACTTTGTTAATATGTTACCTGATTATAGAGGCCAGATGGCCAATTATATGGGGTGCAGAACATCTTTGGGTGATAACTGGACGGGAAACTGGGATAAGGATTGTCTCCGCACAGGAAACCTAGCTTACATAACTTTGAACCTGCCTAGAATGGCCTACCAGTCCCGGGATGAAGAGGAACTCTTCGAGTACTTGGATTCATACCTACGTTTATCCGAAGAGATATTAATGATACGTCGCCAGCAATCAGTAGCCTGTCTGGATGATTATAATATGTTACCATTTTTAACCCAGGAACTGGATGGAGAACGATATTACCGTGTGGAAAACTCCACCATGACCTTTGGATTCGTGGGGTTAAACGAAATGCTCCGGGCTCATTGTGGAACAGGAATGGAAGATCCTGATTCACTTAAATTAGGACTAAAAGTCATTGACTACATGAACAGAAGAGCTCAGGAACTTAAAAAAGAAACAGGTTTGCGCTGGACTATCATCCAAACACCAGCCGAATCCACTGCCCACAGGTTTGCAATGATTGATAGGGAAAAATATGGTAGTGCTGCTGTAACCCAAGGTGATCTTGATGCTTATTATTACACAAACTCTTCCCATTTACCCGTGGACACCAGTCTGAGCCTGGCAGAAAAGATACGCATAGAAGAACAATTCCACAGCCGTACTTCAGGCGGACACATCTTCCACGCATTCATGGGAGAATCACACAGTGATCCTGAAGCTCTCATGAGTCTCACTAATAAAATAGCCCGAAAATCTAATATTGGTTTCTGGGCCTACAGCAGCGCCCTGAGCTTTTGTATGAAATGTAAAACACTGATGAAAGGATTACAAGATACTTGTGCTAGTTGCGGAGAACAAAAGGAAGTGGAATGGTATGATCGTATAACAGGGTACGTGCAGCAAGTGGGCCGCTCTAAATCTGCCAGTGGAGGATGGAATGCAGGTAAAATGAAAGAGTTACATGATAGGAGAAGGTATTGAATCATCTAATTTGAAATTTTACATTATTTAATTTTCTTGTATTATCTTATGAGAAAAATTTATGCCCTTTTCTTGACACATAAATGGAAAATTTGTTGGCAATGGAAGAAAATATACGTTTATTTAACTCCTCTGACTACTACAAATGATCCCTCCCCATATCCATTTTTCACAGGCTCAACATCCTTTAATTCTTCTCCAACTTGGAATAATGTCTGTCTAAAACTGAAATCTCTGAAATGAGCCTTCTCCATATATGAAACGACTTTTTTTACCGAGTAGAAGGTTGCTTTCTTGTAAAAAGTACTTTCATTTTTATGTTTTTCATATAATTTTCCCATTGGACTTTCAGCATCTATAAAACCTATTATAAAGTAACCTTTCAGTTTTAACACCCTATAAACTTCTTTAAACGCTTTTTCAACATCATCTAAAAAGCATATTGTAGTAACCATTAGAACGAAATCAAATTGTGAATCTTCAAAGGGAAGTGACTCAACAACTCCTTCAATGAATCTTACACCTCTTTTTTCGGCAATTTTTCCCATCTTTCTAGATGGATCAAGTCCTAATTTAATACCAAGCGGCGCTGCAAAACGTCCACTACCCACACCAACCTCAATACCAGTTTTATCTTTATTCAATAGCGTTTTAACTGCCCGAAATTCTGATTCATAAATAAATATATTCTTATCAAACCATTCATCGTATTTTAGCACATTACTTTCAAAGGGTTTAATTTTTGCCATTTGATCAGTTTTTATATGCCATAACAATTATATTGATCCATAGAAACTAACGACACATAAAATCTGAGCAGCTGCTGACCAGCAGCAACTCCTCAACCTAATCAAAATTGGTTTTTCTAACAAAGAATAATAGGTCGATAAATTAAGTTTAAACTATTAATTTCGTGGCCAGTACATGATAATAAATACTCCCATAAGAGCTATACTAACTCCTATAATATCAAATTTATCTGGCAGAACGTTATCAATTTGCCATCCCCATAGAAGAGCCATGGCAATGAAAACACCCCCATAAGCTGCATAAACTCTTCCAAATTCAGCAGGTTGCAGTGTAGGGATCACTCCATATAGCACGAGAATAATTGCACCCAAAAATGCAAATTCAATACCTTACCTTCTCTTAACCAAATCCAAATAAGATATCCTCCCCCTATTTCACATAATCCAGCTAATATAAAGAATAAAATTGATTTAAATACATTTAATATTTTATCACACGTCCTATTTTAATCAAATTTTTTTTAACTAAGAATTTCGATTAACATTTTGATCTTGATATTTAATATACATTATGAGCCCTTAATCCTGATTAAATCATTTAAAATTCTAAATTAAGTAAATTTATATAGTATTACTGCCTTAAGGATATTTTGCAGTCTTTTAGCCAATATTTTCTGGACAAATAGTATGAACAGGTGGAGAAGTTGGGTGATAATTGGCTGAGGTAGATCCCTTTATTGATTGGGAGGCGTTCCATCCTATTATTCAGGATATGTATGATAATTGCAGCGAGTGTGATGATAGCCCTTAATATAGATGAGATCGTGACGATGAATGTTGGTCTTAACTGATTATATTATTTATTTTTCATTTTAAATGAATCACAAAATTCTAAGTTCTTTTTTAATGGATAATTTGAAGTCCTATTTATGGATATATCGTTTATGAAACTCAATTTTATTTTCCAAGATTAGTAATAAGTTCACATGACTTTTTAACATTTTTTATATTGAATCACAAAAA
>DAQK01000039.1 GCA_002502855.1 Methanobacterium sp. UBA279 | reverse complement strand
ATAAACTGATGATGATCCGGTGGGGATCGTTAACTAGCTTCTGTGCTACGATAAAAATCGTATTTATTGTCTGTTGCGACTTGGGTAATTATAATTTAAACCTTGATTTCCTTTTTTTATCTTTCATCCACCGGCTTTCCGGGTCTGTAATACTTATAGTGTTTTTCCCATTATAATTGGCCTTTAAATAAGTAATAAAATCTAAAATATACTGTTTTTCTTCTTTACTCATTAATAATTTTTTTAATAGTTTTAAAGCTTCTGTTTTTAACTTTTTTTTAATTTTTTGGATGATTAAATAGTTATTTTTGTCTAAAACATCATCTAAGAAGTATTTTTCTATTTCGAAGAGCAAAATTTTCATTATTTTCCAACTCATCAACAAGATATTCCAGATATTCAAGCTCATCTATCATTATTACTCTAAAATTTGTTTGCATTAGCCTTTAAAATAGTTCCATCAATTGCAATATGCTCTAAACCAATTAAATCATATTTTACACCTAAATTAACCGTGTATCTGAATAATTCTTCAATTAAAAACATATTAGAGTTTTTAAAACGTGTAATAGTTGATTTACTAGGTTTTTTTTTATTGTTTAATATATAATTACAAGTTTCATCATTATTTTTCAACCAATTCTCCAGTCCACGATTACTTGTTATTCCATTTAAGACTCCCCACACAATAAAACCTAAATAATTCATCTGTTTTGTAAGTTTTTGGCCTTCCCAGTTTTGTTTCTTCATCTGGTAATAAAAAGCTATTTTCACTTAAAAAACTCTCTATAATCTGTTCAACCATGAAAACAGGATTATCGTGGTTTAAATTTTCTCCTGGAACATTTAAAACAAAATCCGACTGTATTTCCCTATATTTAGCTGCATTAACCATATTTTCTAAACAACCCTTATTTTTTTTGGAATCCCAAATGCAGAAAAAGAACCAAAAAATTTATGACCCATAAAAAAAACTAAAAAAAACTAATGTGGGAATTTTTTGGTTTTATCTTGCTAATAAATACTTTAAATTCCCACATATTTAAATTTAACTATTTAAAAACCAATAAAATTAAAAAACACATCACAACAACAAACAAAAAAACAAAAATCACACGTAACTGTCTAATAATTCAAAAAAAATGAACCTAACCCAAAAAATGAATTATGGGACAGTCCCATTTTATTTAAAACAAGATTTTTAATACCAATGAACAACAAAAAAATTCAACAAGTATTAACTTGGAATTTTTAAAGGTTGAAGCTAAAGAATAAAACCAGTAAATAAACGGTGAGACTATTGAAAGATTTTATTTTCCCATTTACCGCCATAGTAGGACAAGAAAATATTAAAAAATCCCTGATATTAAACGCCATAAATCCCAGTATCGGTGGGGTTTTAATAAAAGGGGAAAAGGGTACCGGTAAGACCACAGCTGTAAGGGCGCTTGCAGATTTACTTCCCCCTATAAAAGTTGTTAAAGGGTGTCCATTTAACTGCGATCCAGACGATACCAGTTCAATCTGCCAGTCTTGCAAATCTAATGATTTCGAGATTGAAGAGAAGAAAATGAGGGTGGTAGAACTACCTCTTGGGGCCACTGAAGACAGAGTGGTTGGTTCCATAAATATAGAAAAGGCCTTAAAGGAAGGTGTAAAAGCCCTCGAACCTGGTTTACTGGCAGAAGCTAACCGTAACATATTATACGTGGATGAAATCAATCTCCTGGACGATAACCTGGTGGATGTCCTACTGGACGCCGCGGCTTATGGTATAAACATAGTAGAAAGGGAAGGAGTTTCCTTCACCCACCCATCCAACTTCATACTGGTGGGGACCATGAACCCGGCAGAGGGAGAGCTCCGTCCCCAGCTTTCAGATAGGATAGGGCTGCACATCGTGGTCAGCAGCATCATGGAACTGGAAGACCGGGTTAAGATAATGGAAAGAAGAGAGGAATATGAAAAGTATCCTGAGAAATTCCAGGAGAAATTCCAGGAAAAACAGGAAGCAGTCAGGCAGGGTATAGTCAAAGCCCGGAAAATACTGAAGAACGTGGAAATTCCACGTTATTTGCTGGAGGTTATAGCCCAGTTATGTATGGATGCGGGCGTAGACGGCCACCGGGCGGATATCGCCATTTTAAAAACAGCCAAAACAATCGCCGCTTACAACGATGAAACCACCGTAAATGAGGACCACGTGGAAGAAGCTGTCCTCTTGGTATTGGGTGAGAGATTCCACGCAACATCATTTGATAAAGATAAAGTTAAAAAACAGATGGAACAGGCTAAATCTGAATTACCCCAGAAAGAAGAGGAACAGGAGAATAAAGATAAATCTGAATTATCTCCCCAGGAAAATCAGGAATCTCCCAGAAAAGAAGGGCAGGAAACCAGAAAAAAACTTCAACAGCCATCACCTAGGGATAAAAAAAGGGGAATGAAACTTAAAACCAAGGAACAAGAAGAAGAACTGGTTGAAGAAGATTACCAAGAAGCTGATATAAAGAAACTCCTTAAAATGAGAGGAAAACAGACGAAGAAACTCTATGGTAAGAGGGTGGATTCTAAAACCATCAAAGGCCGATACGTTAAAAGTAGACTTCCAAAGGACGTTTCAAATGATATAGCCATTGATGCAACCCTCCGCGCTGCTGCGACAGGTTCAACTGGAAATATAGAAGTAAAAACTACGGATATCCGCCATAAAGTAAGAAAACACGGTGCCAAAGCATCCATAGCATTGGTAGTTGATATAAGTGGTTCAATGTTCAGTGATAGGAAAGCCAATAGGGTTAAAGGGATTTTAAATAGACTGGTAGAGGATGTCAACCGCCATAAGGATAAACTCAGTGTGGTTGGATTTAAAGGTGTTGAGGCCGAGATCATAATACCCACCACCCGTCGAGCATCCTCTTTTCAGGAACAGCTGGACAATATACGGGTGGGAGGAACCACACCCCTGGCGAGCGGTTTACATAAGGGGTTTGAAATACTCAAGCAGGAGAAAATGAGGGATGAATACGTCCCTATGATGATCATCCTCACCGATGGAATGCCCAACATAGGTATTAAGGAGGGGCCAGTGCAGGACGCCATGAAGATTGCCCAGGATTTAAAGGATAATGAAATACCAACCATAGTTATAAACTTTGAAAAAGCGGTTAAATATGGGCATGAATTCAATATGGATCTAGCTCTGGCAGCAGGGGGCCGTTACTATGATGTAGAGGACCTGGCTAATCCAGGGGCTGCAGTCTCTAAAATACTGGAGTACGAACGTAATCAGGTGTAATTTTCAGGGATTGTCAAGTGAAGGATTATTCTAAAACCTCTAAGTGAAGGATATTTTAAAATCTCTATAAGGATTATTCTGAAAAAAAACCTGAATTAAAAAAATTTTTGGGGTGATATTTCCATGGAAAAGATTAAACTAGGCTCGAATATTTTTATACCCATGCCTGTGACTCTTTTAGGAATAAATATTGGGGGAAAAGCTAATTTCATGGCATTAGGATGGGTGAGCAGACTTAACTCGACACCACCACTTATAGGCGCGGCAATAAACAAGCTACACTATAGTTTTGAGGGAATAGAGGAAAATAAGACCTTCAGTATAAACATACCTTCAAAGGATATGGTAAAGGAAACAGACTACTGCGGACTGGTCTCAGGAAGGGAAACTGACAAATCAAAGCTCTTCAACGTATTTTATGGCAAATTAGAGACTGCCCCTATGATAGAGGAATGTCCCCTCACCATGGAATGCAAACTAGTGGACATCCATGAAATGCCCTCTAACGAACTCTTAATTGGGGAAATAGCGGAATCTTATATTGGAAAGGAATATTTAAAAGGAGACGTACCGGATATAAAGAAAATTGCCCCATTATTACTTACCATGCCCGACAACAACTACTGGACGCTGGGTGAGAATATTGGTAAGGCCTGGGATGCTGGTAAGGAGTTGAAGTTAGAAGGAGACGAAAACGAGTATATTTAGAATTTTATATTCTTAAAAGTTAGAATGAGCTTTAATCCATTTATCCTTATTTTTCAGGTGAATTTTCCATAGATCTGAAAGAATTCCTGCTCTTATACTCCCAAGTTCCAGATAGTAACTCTCCACATCATGCTTAAATTCTGCATGGCCTGGTTCTCCGGGTTTAATGATGTTATCCCTTAAGTTTTCTAGCTTAACCTCCATCTCATTGATAGGAGTAAGGTCGATCTCTGATGAAAACCATTTACTGTAAGTTTCAGCTTTGATGGGAGTTGATTTTGCAATTTTCCACTGCCAGAACTGCCCTTCATCATGAACTTGGAAATACTCTGAAAAAGAGAGCTTGGGATCCCAAAAATCTATAAATTCAACTTCGTTTGGAAAATCATCCCTGGACACAGGACCTTCAGTAACAAAACCCTCAATATCATCGTTTCTCCCTAAAAAATAATTTTCCAAGCTCTTTAGTAAACTTTTAACTAAGAGGGGATAATGAATTATAGGAGAGGATACTACAATTTTTCGAGTTTCAACTGCTTTAATTAAGTCCTCTTTGGAAATCAAATCAAAATTAAAGGTCCAAATTTCATCCCGTGTGGCGAATTCTCTGCAATTTAAATATTCTATGGCTACCATCTCAACCCACCAGTAAGGTAGCTCTAACGCAGAAGCTACTTGGAGGATATTTTTTTCATTTGCAGAGAACATATTAATATAGTTGAGAATCAATGATAGATATACCATTTTCGTGATACAATGAGAGTCGTTGTCTACCACGCCGAGGAATGTGATCGGCGTAAATGTACCACTGTACGCCTGGCCCGTGGGGGAAAGGTTAAAATAGTAACCAAACTAAACCAATTACCTACCGGTGCTATAGTTCTTGATCCCTTCTCTCAGAAGGCGTTGTCACCTGAAGATAGGAAAACAGTAGAGGAAAACGGTATTTCAGCACTGGATTGCTCATGGAAGAAGATAGATGGGTCATCTGTAATGTTTAAAGGACGGAAACATCATCGTTCACTTCCATTCCTGGTGGCTGCTAATCCCACCAATTATGGGAAGCCCTGCATCCTTTCCACCGCAGAGGCTATTGCAGCAACCTTTTATATACTGGGGTTCAAAGATATTGCTACCAACATTATGTCCCAGTTCAAGTGGGGACCTCATTTTCTAGAGCTAAACCACGAGCTATTAGAAGCTTATTCACATGCTAAAGATAGCATGGAAGTTGTTAAGATTCAAAATGATTTCATAGGAGGATAAATTCATGGCTAGATTTGAAGAAGCAGAAAATAGAATTTTCAAGATCAAAATTTGTCTCAAATGTAACGCAAGAAACCCGCCAACTGCCAAGACTTGCAGGAAATGCGGATATAAAGGATTGAGATACAAGGCCAAAGAGCCAAGGGGATAAAGTTTAGGGTTTTTTTTTAACCCCTATAAATTTTTTAATATTCTTTTTACACTTTACCGTGATGATAATGAACGTTGAAAGTTACCTGAGAGAGCGGTTAAAAGAAAAAAAGCTCCATCTGACCCTTTTAGATCCGGAAGAGCAAACCCCGGATAAAGCGGTGGAGATAGCTAAAAATGCCGTAGCCGGTGGTACAGACGGTATAATGCTCGGTGGATCTACAACCGATTCCATTGAGCTTGATTTAACTGCTAAAGCCCTTCAGGAGAATGTTGATGTCCCTATCATATTATTCCCCGGTAACATAAGTGGTGTGAGTAAATATGCAGACGCCATATTCTTTATGAGTCTCCTAAATTCCAGCAACCCCTACTGGATAATAGGAGCCCCGGCCCTGGGAGCCCCGCTGGTAAAAAAATTGGGCATTGAAACTATTTCCATGGGATACATGGTTGTAGAGCCCGGTGGAACTGTAGGATGGATAGGAGATGCAAAACTGATACCCCGGAACAAGCCAGATATTGCAGTGGCCTATGCCATGGCGGCTGAGTTTTTCGGAATGAAGCTCCTCTACCTGGAGGCCGGTTCCGGTGCAGATCAATCCATACCAGAAGAAATGATAGCCAAAGTGAAAAAAACCACTGATCTAATACTGATAGTCGGTGGCGGGATCAGGGACGGTGAAACCGCCCGTCAAATAGTAGATGCCGGTGCAGACATAATAGTAACTGGAACCGTGGTAGAAAACAATTCTAAAGTAGAAGATAAAATAAAAGAACTGGTTGATGGGATTAGTTAATGTTTAATTTTTCTTTATACTAATTTTTGGAATTATTAAGCCTTCTTTCCTATTTTTAAGTTTTATTAACGATTGTTAATTCTCAACAGTTAAATAATCAAATGAATATATATTAAAAACTGGTGAGAATCATGGCAGAAAGTTACTGTGATGTAAATGTATATAGTTTGGTTTCAGATAAAATAAAAGAACATTTAAAGTTAAGCAAGTCTCCTGTGGCTATAAAGTTTGTTTTACGGGAAGAAGATATCCCAGAGGGTATCAAGAAATTAGAAAACGGTGCCAGGCACTGTGAACTGGTGCAAAAGGCTAGCCAGGGGGAAATATTTTACACCACCGCCGAGGAACAGACCTGTAAGGGAGGCGCCTCTGCACTGGGACTAATAGAAGCTCCGGAGAAGGTGAAGACCGGTGAAATGTACCAGAGTCTCGGTAGATTCTCCAGCATTGGATCAGCTAAAAGAACCATAGATGAAATACCAAAAATAGAACATATGATATACGCATTAATTTATGCACCATTAGAAGAGGCTGAATTTGACCCCGACGTCATAGTGATAATCTGCAACCCTGCCCAGGCAATGAAACTGACCCAGGCCCTGATCTACACCCTGGGAGGCCGGGTGGAAGCTGACTTTTCCGGTATCCAGTCCATCTGCGCCGATGCCGTCGCCGGGCCATTCACCAGGAAAAGACCCAACATAACACTGGGCTGCAGTGGGTCACGTAAATATGCAGATATACAGCCAGATGAAGTAATTGTGGGGCTGAACGGCGAGAATATCGGTTGTGTCGTTAATGCTTTAGAAAGTATGAGTTAAAATAGTTCCTTTTTTTAAGTTATTACTTCTTTTTTTAGATAATTATTTCCTTTTTTTAGACTTTTTTTAGGTAATTATTAATTCCTTTTTTAGAACTAATTCTTTTTGACTTAATTCCCTTTTTTAAATAACCCTATGGAATTCCAGGAAAGCCTTCATCTGATGGTAAGCACCCTGTATAGTTGATTCCGTTGCCAGACCATCTGGTGATTCCACTTCACAGAGTATGGTGGGGATATCGTGGTTGCTCGCCGCGGCGATGAGTGTTCCCGGGTTGTAGATATGGGCCAGCAATCTTGAATTAGTTTTCTTGTTGATATAAACCGCCATCGTGGAACTTTTAATGTCTAAAAAGTAGATCACAGAATTTTCTGCAGGATGGGTGCTGGTGGCGTGGAAATCAGCCAGTGCATCGATTTTAAGTTCCCGGGCCATATTTACAATGGTATTAGTTGGGGTACCCGGGACATCAGCCACTAAATTCAGGTTATCTTTCTCATGTAACTTGGAATTCTGGGCACTGGCCTGTGGAGCTGTGAAGGGAATTACATAAACCGTTCCATTTAAAACCTTACCATTTAAGTCATTAACTAGGTTTAAGGCTGCTATCTGGGGTGGTAACTCATTGCCATGAACACCGGCGGTAAGCATAACTCGGGGCTTTGATCCATCCCCTAATTTAATTATGGGGGCGCCATTTTTTGCCACTTTAAAAATTTCACTGTTTAAAGGAGTTTCAAGTAGATGATTCCTGATTTCAGTGTTCTTTAAAACAAGGCCACCAGGGATGTCTTCGATAATTTCTACATCTGCTTCTTGAAGCTTGCCAGTTTTAACCCGTTTATCACCACCCAATATCCTTAGCCAGTAATAGAATTTGCCCATGAGGGTGTAATATTTGATTTCCCATCCACTGGGGACTTTGCCTTCTATTGGTAGTTTAATCTTGTCCATAAATATCATTTATAAAAGTTCGATTCCATATTCAAAATATTTAGTTTAACAGAACATCAACAATATTTTTCTTAAATGAAATAAAAATCATCTCTTTTACTGAATAAAAATCATCTGATATCTTTAAATAATTTCTTAACCTTCAAGTAATCTTCCCAGTGATTGATGTTCACCAGTTCCAGCTCGTCACGGGCCGGTACACCATAGAAAACCACCCCATCATTTATCATATCCTCTAAAATGGGATTCAGATTATCATTTCTACCGGGTAAATATTTCTTTAAAAGGGATGAGTGACAGGCAAATGGCATTCCCAGACCTTCTGCTGTGTTAAGGTAACCAGTATCTTTTCGTGCTAGGATAGAGACTATATTATCGGCGTCTGGATGTTGCCGAGCTGCATCAACGAGTTTTTGCATGGTTTCACCGGAGACAGTGGGTTGATCTCCTGCAACACACAGACATAAACCTTTTTTTACATTTTTAACCCCATTTAACAGTGTTTCTGATAATTCGACACCATTTTTGGGGTTGGATACGACTTTAATCTCATTATTTATATAGTTTTCTAACATGGTCTTTATTTCGTTGTTGTAATATCCCAGCACAACTATAGATTCTTTCACACTTGTTTTTTGAACATGTTCCAGGGTCTGGATTATCACTGGCTTTCCCTGAATGTCCAGAAGTAATTTATTCCAGACTTCAATACCCAACCTTTTCTGGTCTTCTTCCATCCGCCTATTCTTGCCAGCGGCGGTTATAATGGCTGAAATCATCTTAATAACTTCCTTTATTTAATTAAAACAGAAAATTAAGGGTAAAGGTAAAAAAGCGTTTGTTACCTTAATTCGATGATCTGGGCATATATGGTAGTCATACCGGCACCATCAGCACCACCGTCACTCCACATGACTATTTTAATCGGGTAATCTCTGGTATTTTCCACCTTTATACCGGTAACTATGTCTATACCTGGGGCTATAGCATTTTG
>DAQK01000012.1 GCA_002502855.1 Methanobacterium sp. UBA279 | reverse complement strand
TCCCAGAAATATGATGTTACCCTTTTAATATTCCCTAGAACTGGTATTACCCTTTTAATATTCCCAGTTTATCCAGGAAACCAAGGTACATATTTTCAGTACTGTTTAAGAATGCTTCACCCTCACTGGTAAGCTTCAGTATACTCACGTAGTTCATACCCTCATCCCTCAGATTCGAGACGGGCTTGTCACTGTAACGGGACTGATGTTCCAGTTTTAAGAAGTTATAGGTAATCAGGGTATCTAAAATGGTTAATAATTGCTTCTGTGTGAAATTGGAGAGCATGGAATAGGTTTCCAGTTCGTTTAACTGGTACTTGGTGATGAATGGTGTGAGGTTTCCCTGTAAGATTAACATGGTGATCTTGGTGCTCACTGGGAAATATACTTCGTCGACACAGTTGAGTATGATCCGGGATATGGCAGATTCATATCCCTTAATTATCTTATGCATGAAGGGGCTTATCTCTTTATAATAGTAACCCTCCTCTTTTTCAGAGTTTTGTGGCAATTTATCATGCCAAATCAGTTGCCCCCCGCATTTGCATTTCTTATTTTATCTTATGTTGACTCGTAGTCGGTATATGGAGCTTACATTTTTCACAGATCCAGTAGGCCATTGGGTTCCCTCAAATAATTTTTTATATTGACAAGTAACCAACAGATCAGGTTATTTTCCTTAAATCTGTCTAATCATCGTTGGTTGTTTTACCTATAAAAAAAATTTCCTTAATGCATTGAACCTTCATCAATCAAAAGAAATAATCCAGAGTAGTACTGTTTTTAACCTTTAATTCCTTAGGAGGGGATAAGGATATATGTTCCATCTGGTATTTATTTAATATTTTCTTCGCCTCTTCAGTTACCGATGGAGAGACCAGTATACCCCTTACGAATTCTTTATTATCAGAGAAGCAGTCAACATACCTCAGCAGCTGTTTAACAGCGTTTACTCCGGCTTTACGGCTTTTAAGTTCCAGGACCACTAACTTACCATCATCATCTTTTCCCATGATGTCGATGAATCCCTGGGGTGTCTGGTATTCCTTGGATGTGGGTCGGAAGCCCTTCTCTATTAGCTCGGGGTTGTCCATGATCATCTGGCGCATGTCTTCCTCGTAGCCGGCCAGTTCAATATCTTTGGTATCAGATCCTAAATGATAAGAGATCAGGTGGACGTTGCGGATTACCAGTTCTAGTTGTTCCTTGGGTTTTCGTCGTTTGCCTATGATCTTAATTACATCATCCTCCAGCTTCACCCCTATTTTGGTGCGAGGGGGCTGCCAGTTAATTGGTTCCAGGTTGCGATCCTGGTGAATTATGAAGGATCCGTCCCCTTTAATCAACACTGTTCTTTCCCCGAAGCCAAGTTTGCTGGTTGCCCTACCCTCATACTTAACTTTACAGCAGACAACCAGTATCATGAAGGCTCTTTTGGAGATTGCCTCGTTGATTAATTCGGTGGCTTCTAAATTTGTGGGGTTATGTTCAATTTTCAGTAACATAATTTTAACCAAAGTTCAAATTTTACAAAAAAGCATCTAATTAAAGTTTTAAATAGGATTCTGTGACAGAGACGTAAATATTTACCCATTATAATACTTAACAGGGAATTAATAATAGTATGGGTCTGATTAGGGTGTGGGAAATTTAATCTCTATGGAGAATTAAAAATTGGTGTGGGATTAAATAGAACCATTTTTTTAAACGCAGGGACATATTATAAACTACTTAAAAAAATTGACTAATAAACCACTTGAAAAATCTGACCAGGGGAGAAGAAATGTCAGAAGAGAAGATATTCACCGTAGATGTGGAGATAGCCCCAGCCCACATGAGGGAAGTACTGGAATTTATCAATGAAAATTACCTGGTGACCAAGAAGGACACCTTCACCCATGTTGACCTGCAAGGTGACCGGCTATTATTCACCGCCCATGAACCAGAAAAACAGGGAACCATACAGGTGGAAATCCTGTCCACCAATCCCTTACAGTTAATATTAACACCAGATAGTGCTTCCCCAGAATTTCTGGATGTAATAAAGGAAGACTTACTCTTCCTGGTACAGTTCTTCGAGGATAACCTACGCCACTCCACACTCTACTTCGCCTGGATAGAGGGGAAGGATGTGATACCGGAAGAACCCCCATCCACCCGTAAAAGGATGTCCGACCGGCTCTTCAGCAGCAACATGATCCTTATCTACATCCTATTCTTCCTGGTAAACATCGGCCTATTTTTAACATTAGGCCTGGTGTATGCTGTTGCTGCAATTATAATATTCCAGCTAGCCATCGTACTCCTATCCGACCGTTTATTCCTCCTCTGGAACAAGTGGAGGATCACACCGGAAAACCCCCGGGTGCACATCATAGAATACCAGCTCCCAGTAGAGGAGTACAAGGAGTTCCAGGAGAAATTCGGCAAGGAAACCATCACCCGGATGAAGAAGGAGATCTATGATAGGACCTTAGCCGTGGGTAAAGAGCCCACTTGCCAGATAGGGGAGGAAGTCATGGAGTACTACGGCTTCCTGTGCAACCCGGAAAGCAGGATAAACAAGGTAATCGATGTATATAGTCTGGTCAAAAGAGCCACAGATAAATTCGACTTACCAGTGCCTAAAATAGTGCTCTCCAATACCATGGTACCCAACGCAGCCGCCACTGGCCCCAGCCCCCACAGGGGACTCGTACTGATAACCACTGGATTATTGGTGCAATTAGAGGAAGATGAGATACTCAGTGTACTGGGACATGAACTGGGCCACCTCCAGGGAAGGGACCCGCTGGTACTATTCAGCATAATATCCCTGGAATTCATACTCCGGTTCACCCTCTTTCTACCCATCGTCCTTATAAACCCCATAATCTACATCATAGTGGCTTTCCTGGTGATTTTCTTCATTGGTAAGTTCTTCGAGACCCGGGCGGACCTGGTCAGTGTCATGAAGATTGGACAGCCAGAAGTACTGGCCTCTGCGCTTAGAAAGATAGGATACGCCCGGTTACAGATGGAAAGATCCGCAATGACCAGGATCCCCACCTGGCTTTCCTTCGACACCCACCCTCCAATATACTTCCGAGTGGACAGGTTGGAAGGTATGAAAACAGCCCCCCAGGTTAAAAATCCACTGGTACAGTCTATTAAGGATGTGTTCAGTGGTTTCGGCAGATCTTTTAGGTAATAAGTCTTTTAAATATATTGAGATGTTGTTTTATCTCATCCAAAATAGAGCAGGAATAAATGATTACAAGACTTCTATTGCATCCTAAAGTTGGAGTGTTTACTAACTACGTTTTCATCTTTAGAAGACAAAAGTTCTTCTTTATACTTTTTAGCATCTTCATCATCATGATTTAACTCCAATACTTTATTAAAACATTTTAAGGCTTCCTGATTTTTACCAAGTTTCATTAAAGTGTAACCTTTTTTATACCAGCCATTCACATCATTTGGATCTAGCTCTAAAACTTTATTATAACATTTTAAAGCTTCTTCATAGTATTTAAGTTGATTTAATACGTTTCCTTTGGTTCCCCATGTTTCTAAAATATCCGGATCCAATTTTAAAGCCTCATCCAAACATTTTAAAGCTTCATCATAAAATTCTAAATTAAAAAGAACAAACCCTTTGCCATTTAAAAAATATGCATTGTTAGGGTTTAACTTTAGAGCTTTATTATAACATTTTAAAGCTTCATCAAACTGTTCTAATAATATTAATACAATACATTTATTATTCCAAGTGTAAAAATCTTTATTATTTAACTCTAAAACTTTATTATAACATTTTAAAGCTTCATCAAACATCTTTAATTCCTTTAAAGTATTTCCTTTATTACGCCAAACTGCTTCATCTTGAACTTCAAGTTCTAAAGCTTTGTCAAAATATTTCAGTGCTTCTTCATATCTTTTTAATCTATTTAAAACAAGGGCTTTAAAATACCAAGCGTTGTAATAATTAGTATCTATTTTAATGGCTTTATTACAATAATTTAATGCTTTTTCATATTTTTCAAGTGCATATAAAGCCAAAGCTTTAGAAGATAATATATCAGCACGATTAGAATCCATTTCTAAAGCTTTATCAAAATATTTAATAGCTTCGTAATATTCCCGCTTATTAGCAGAAATTAACCCTTTTTCATACCAATTTTCAATCTTATTCGTTTTAAAAGGATTTTTAAACATTTGAACCTCTAGATTTATGTACTTTTTCTAATAATTAATTTTGTAGCATTAGTTGTATTATTGTAGGTCGTATTTTCCCATTCATAATCTGGTATTGTATCATCTATAACATGAGCAATATACAAAATAATAGTAGCTAGTATTCCTCCGGCAATAAGTTTAGATGAATCACCAGGTATAGGAAGTCTATCAAGGTTCATAATCTTTTTAAAAGCTTCATCTACATTTTCTTGTGCTTCCTCTTTTTTAGTTTTTCCTCTCCATTTTGGAGGAATCCACTCTCCACCTTTTTTACCTCCTTTATTTATATATGATAACCATTGGGGCGTTGTATTCAGTAAAGCATTACCCAAACTTTCAGCTAACTCGGTCTGCAAGTCATAGTAGCAGTATGATCCACAGAAACCATTAACGGTATTCATATCTCGTACAATACCTGTTTCAGGGTCAATAACAAATATCAGATCGTCACGTCCCACGGCTTTCAATACCACATAACCATTGGATTCAAAAGCCTCCAATGATGTTCCATTCATAAATGCATCGACCATATCTGTCATTACTGAACTTACATGGCCTGCTGGTGTGTTGACCTGATAATCAAACCCTAATCCTTCCATAACGTTCTGCTCTATAGCTGATATGACTGATGAACATGCGAATCGGAAGGCTGCCATGTTTTCTGGAAGACCTGTAACGGTCATGCCCATACTGTGATCACAGTTCAGTGTCAGGTAGGTTAGCAGGGCATCGTCACCTGCTGAAATAACAATAGGGCTGGTACGGCTCCATGTGACGTTAAATTCGGATGTAACGTTATTAGCTACCTGGTCATGGCAATATTCTACTAATAATGCGGTTAGGAATGTTCCGTAAGCTGCTTTCATGACGCCAGGTTGGTAAAGGGATGCCTGATTTAACCAGTGCTGTAAAATATTGTCTGTTACTTTAGTTGTGGCTATGGAGTAACTTTTAACACCTTCGTATCCTGCTGGCTCTACCACCATGTATGGATTGTTATTTTGATCGAAATGTTGACTGACAAATGAACCGTTCCTATAGAATATAGAACTTCCCATTGACATAGAGTTACCTGGAAATTTAAGATTTAAAGTATCATTAGTTTCCGGATCTGTGATATTTATACTCTTTCCAGTTTCTCCAGTGTAATACAGATATAGAGTTACGGGATCTATGAAATTCTTATGATTATTCTTAATGAAATTGATCTCACTATCTGTAAAGTTATTATCCTCTTTGATTACGGATAGTATGCCGTCTGTCAGTTGGGTACCTGTTAAATTTTTAAGTTGGGGGTTATCTTCAATAAGCGTCTGCAATAAGAGACTGGTTTCTGCAGAATTTGAAAATAGCGTGTTGAAATAGTTTATTTGATTAAAAACCTGTTGAGAATATGAATTTTTATAGGTACGGTATGCTGAATTAACCAAAGTCTTATTTAGAACTACATTTCCATTGACAATTAGATCCATTTCTTCTTGGAATAATCCAGTATTCTTCAAGAGTACACTAACCCAACTTACAGAGTTATTCAGAGGCAAAGTGTAAGTAATCTTAAGTTTTTGTCCTGTTGAATTGTCCAAAGCATTGCTAATGACATTTAGAACCGCAGAACCTGTATTGATAGTAAGTTGTGCAGAAATACTTTGACGATCAACCGATGAAGAAATATTACCAATTCTAGTTTGTGTATTCCCCACGTTCACTATAGTTGTCGCCTTTCCCTTTACGGTATAAACTGGACTTGTAATAGTTCCAAAGTTAGTTGTAAACTTTACAGGTATTCCATTAGGAACATGACCACTTGACGATGTATCGTTACCCTGGTTATTATGAGTTAAATCTGTCGTTACACCTGCATTGACATCAGAACTGGTACATGAATCAGCGTCAAAACTTAAAATCAACCAGGGATTGTAGGATGTGACACTGCCGCAGTTGTAGACATCATGGTATGTAGATACCCAATTTGGTGAATTAATGTAACTTGGAGTGTTAGTGCCCCACCAGTTGTTTTTAGCATTAATTGTGCTATTGAATTGACTTACCAGTCCAAATGAGCTGCTTCTTGTGATTCTATTGAAGTGAATTTGTGCTGTTGAGTATTGTGGATTGATTCCGAATTTGCTATTTGTTATATTGTTTCCACTTATAATGGCATTGTTAGAATGACCTAAATGAACTCCATAATAATTATTTGTCATGTCATTATTTTGAACCGTATTGTTATTTGAATAATTTAATTCAACGGCAAACCAGCTGCTATTTCTTATATCATTATCTTGAATCACGTTATTAATTGAATTGTTTAATTTAATTCCATTATAATTGCTTATCAAGGTATTACCGATGATATTACATTTTGAGGTGCCATTTAAATAAATTCCATTTGCATTGGTAGCTGTAACTCCTTTTATAGTAAAACCTTGAATTTTAGTACCATTTCCGAGGGAATTAATGGTGAAAACAGGATTGGACGCATTTAAAGCCTGAATTATTACCTTTCCTCCCGCAGTGGGCATTATGGTAAGAGACTTGTTAACTATAATATTTTCTGTATATGTACCGGACTTCACATTAATCATATGATTATTCAAAGTTAATGGATCGTTAATAGCGTCTTGAAATTTGGAATAAGTTTTACCAGTGTTAATATTTGATATAAGCTTTAGAACATAATTTTGGGTTTGAATAATAGCCTGATTACCTGCCTTATCCACAGCCATAAATTTCAAAGTTGTAGTACCTGGATGGATGATCTTTATGGGTCCTGTATACTTTGTGCTGGAGGTGGTGGGATTTTTACCGTTGGTGGTGTAATAGATGGTTGGGTTCGGGTCTAGGTTATCCTTGGCGGTCAAAGTCACGGATTTGGTGGTGTTATAAACACCTGCTGCCAAGTTGGCGGTTACAGTTGGCAGTGTTTTGTCTATGGTGTAAGTTCTGGTTTGTGTTGATCCTGTGTTTCCTGTTGCATCTTTTCCATAGTACTTCAAAGTTGTCACCCCTTGACCAAATGTTAATGTAACAGTTTTAGTCTTGTAACTCCATGTAGAGCCACCATTAGTACTGTAATAAACTTTGGGGTTGGGATCGACATGGTCAGTGACTGTTAAAGTCACAGTTTTGATAGTGTTATAGGATCCACACAGTTTTGATAGTGTTATAGGATCCAGAAGCAAGATTATTGCTTACGGTAGGGGCAACATTATCTATCACCACACCAGTTGAATCTATACCTGCAACGTTACTCACCGTCACATAATTAGGTAACCGGTCATTATAACGGTAAAAGTCCACCACCTTTGAATACGTGTAAACCAGTGATTCGTAACGAATGTTCCCTATGGAACTGCTGGCATAATTGGGTGCTCGATTATTCGTGTTTATAAACGAATTAAGGTTATTGGCAACAGTAACGTACTCCGATTTATACAATGTACCAGTTGCAGATCCAGAAGGACTAGGAGCTTTAGCCACACTGCTTATAGTTACTGGTGCAGTCGAACCTGAATTAAGCTGAACTGTAGTTTTAGCAAGTGTTTTTAAAAATGAGGGAGTGGTACTATTTTTAGAGGAAATATCTACATAACCCGGCACATTACCATGTGATTCAGTATAACTTTTAATCCCAGTCGAAAGCTGTTCTACCTCACTAATAGTGTAACTAGCTGCTGAAACAGTTCCCATAACTGAAATAAGCATCAAAAACAAAGTTACTAATATAATAAATGTGTATTTTTTTCCTCATAATAACCACCAAAATTGTGTTAGTAACACCTAATATATAATACTTTCCATATCATAATTATTATTACTAAACTTCAAAATACGTTGGAAAAAGTGATAATTCATAGAAAAATATATATCCCAAAATCATTCGCTTATTGTATATGAAGAAAATAGTGTTAGGACTCCCCAAGGGGAGTTTAAATAATGTTAACCGGGGAAACACCCACAAGTTACTGGTAGACGCAGGCTACGAGGTTAAAGGATACGAACCAGGAAATGAAGCCTACGAAATCAATGTAATCAACGATCCAGAGATAAAGGCCTACCTCACCAGGCCGCAGAGCGCACCAGTGGAGCTCAATCGTAAGATGGTTGATATTGCAATTATAGGTGAAGATTGGGTAAAAGAGGAGTCCATAGCCAACGATGAAGAGTCAATAAAGAAGTTAGGTGATCTGGATTACGGCCAGACCCGCCTGGTTGTAGCCATACCCAGTACCGCGCCTTACGAGAATTTAACTGAATTTTTCAGGGACAACAAGGATAGGGACACACCCGTCCTGTGTTTCACCGAATACCCTAACCTGACCCGGCAGCACATAATGGCCAATAAGGGATACCAGGAGATCTACTTAGACAGCATACCCCTGGTCCAGATAAGGGGTTTAGTAGATGGGGATAATGAGCAGGTCCAGATAATAAACTCAGACGGTGCAACCGAGGTATACATAGCCAAGGGCGCTGATTTAATCGTGGATAACACCCAGACCGGGAGCAGCCTCAAAAAGGCCGGTCTTAAAATACTGGAGACCATAATGGAATCCAGCGCCGGATTATATGCCGGTCCCAGCTGTGTAGGGAGTAAGATGGCTAAGGCAGAGATGATCTACGACCAGCTCTTTGGTGCGGTGAAGGCCAGGAAATACTTCGATATAAAGTTCAACATCTCCAACGAAAACGTGGAGGGAGTCAAGAAGTTCCTGGTGGATGGTAAGTTCTGCAGTGATGAACCCACCATATCCCAAGGTAGTGATTATTCCCAGGTAAATGTGCTCATCCCCAAGACCAAGTTCCCGGAAATGTTACAGGGAATAAAAGGTTACGGTGCATCCGCCATCATCAGGGGAAACGTGAAGCAGTACGTTAAATAGAAGTGATTGCAGTAAGGTAAATAGTGAAGTGATGCAGTACGTCAAACAGTAAATTATGACCTTTAATATTTTAAAGATAATAGATAAAGACCATTACAGAGAGAATTTGAATGAATACACCCGCAAAGCTTTTTTTAAACTCCCTGTAATGGATAAACCTAAAATACTCAATGTGAGATGTGGTACTGGAGTCCCCACCCTGGAACTGGCCCGGATAAGTGACGGGAAAAATATTAGCCCTAGACATAGATCAGGAGGCGCTGAACTGCTTTAACGAGAAAATAAGGGCCAGTGGACTTGTAGATTAGGTAAGGACTGTTAATTCTTCTCTTTTTGATATGGATTTTCCCGGTGGAAGTTTCGACCTGATCTGGGCTGAGGGGTCCCTCTTTGAGATTGGTTTTGAAGAAGCATTAAGGGACTAGCAACATTTAATCAGGAACCATGGTTTCATGGTGCTTCATACACCCCACCAGGACCATTAAGCAAGGATAAGATCGATTGAAAGATCAGGGTACCATTTGCTGGACTTCCTGGTCCACCACAGTATCTGGGTGGTCTTACTTCTACCAGCCCTATGAAGAACACGTTAAAAATTTAATAGGAAAGTATCAGGAAAATAAGGAAGTACTAAAGGTTTTGAAGATTGAAGAAGCTGAAATTCTAATGTTTAAGAATAATCCTGAGGCTAATAATTCTATATCATGCAGAAAGTTTAAAAAAAGATAAGTTAGAGGTAATTTTTGTATTTACCTCTCAAAATTTGGGTTTTTTATAATACCTCGTAGTATTCTTCGATTAATTTGTTGGTTAAAGCGGATGTACTTAATCCCTTACCCTCATATTGATCTACAAGAACTACTCTGGTTCCGCCGCCTACATCACCGCAGTGTTTTGAACCGTATTTTGCGTAATTCCAGTTTGTCCATACACCATTAATAAGGACCTGTGTCCATGCGTGTTTGAATGAGTTATTGGCTATACCTCCAATGTAACCCATTATTCTAGCTTGAATGCCTGAACCACTTAGTCTCCAGTATAGATACAGAGCACTACCCCAGCAGTTTCCTTTACCTTCAGCAAGGAAGACATCCAGGTATGAGTATTTATTACCCTGTATGGTTCCGTATTTCGCTTCGTCTCTTCCTATTTGGTCAATTATCGCTTGAACATTACTGTTCAGGACGGAGTAGGGAACGATTTGAAGGGTGTTGGGTAATCTGTTGTTTGCACCATAGAATTGTATGACCTTGGCAAAGTTGTAGGTCAGTGTTTCGTATCGCATCTTACCAAGTGAACTCGTGGCAGAGTCAGGTACTTTGCCTGTATTGGTGATGGTTGTTAGCACGCTGCGAGCTAATATAACATAATCTGCATACTTTAACGTGCCTGCTTTAACAGTTTCAGCAGGGTTTGCCGGACCGGTGACAGTTTTTAGATTTATGGATGCTTTGGATCCAGCGTTTAAATTGGCTATAGCATAGCTCAATAGCTGCAGGAACTGTGGTGTGTTAACTTTTACACCGTTTACAGTTACTGTGGATGGTGTTTTATGGTTGACGTCGATGTAGTTTCTGTAGTTTTTTGCTGCCGTGACTATCTGAGGGATGGTGAAGCTGGTTCCACTGGTTCCTGGGTTAGCTGTACTTGTTGTTGAACTGGTTCCTTCACTTTTAATCCATGGTGCTACTGATACGGTGTTGGGTAATCGGTTGTTTGTCTTGTAGAAAGCTGTGATCTTTGCATAGGTGTAGATCAGGTTGTCGGGATTCATTTTCCCTTTGGAAGTAGTTATGAAGTTGGGCAGCCTTCCATTGGTGTTTATGAAAGTGGTAATTTTACCGGCTAGTGTGACGTATTCACTTTTGGTTAGGGTACCAGTCTTTACATTTTCATTGGGGTTGGGAGCTTTGGCAATGGTTTTCACTGTAACTGATGTTTTACTGTTTTTATTGAGGTTGGTCGTAGTTGAAGCTAACAGGTACAGGTACTGTTCTTTGGTTACTGTTTTACTACTAACTGTTACGGTGCTTGGAACTGCTTTTTTAGTTTCCACGTAATTTTTCACTGTATCTGATGATTTAATTATGGAATTCGCATCTACAGTAGTAGTGCTAGCAGCAGAAACATCTTCTGCATTTATAAACAGTGCTAAAGAGAAAAGTAAAAGCACTGATAATATTACTTTAATTTTAATTTTACCGCCTCCTTGTCCAAAATTTAGAAATTGGATATATTCTGGACAATAGTTATACTCATTCAGGTATGGTATATAAAGATTTTGATTTTTTTCCCGAAAAAATAGGATTAGAGAACTCTTTTTTAAATTTAAGACACTCTGAAAGGTTTAATTAAGGGTGTATTTGGAAGAATCCTTCTTTATTGTTATTTTTAACAATTTAAGTCAAATAAAAGTTTATTTACCTAAAAAAGCCCCTTTAATTGTTATTGAGTCCATATGATTATCGGTTTATTAGTAGTTGTATTTTAATTAAAAGTTCCATTGAGGAAAAATAGTTTATTTGGCTGTAAATTTTTGATCAGGAAAATTTAAATGGGTTAAATAGTTTTTAACACTATTAAACTGTTTTTTTAAAAAAAGAGTTGTTTGCCGATTTTAGAGTGTATTATTTATGTATTATCCCCCGGTTTTTATGTAAGAGAGAACTCACATTGTTAATCAATATGAGATGTGTTTATAATACTTTTTGTCATGATTTTAACTGGTCATGAATATAAGTTTGGGATATTACTCACAAAAATTTTTTAAAATTTTATTTTAATGTGAAATAAAAATGCATGTGCAATATTAATAATTATCTAAACTTTCCTTAATAATTTATAAAATTGGCAAGGTGAAAATATGACAAGGGTAATTGCAGTTGCTTCTGGTAAAGGGGGTGTCGGAAAAACAACAGTTACTGCAAATTTAGGCATAGCCCTTTCTCTCTTGGAGGAGGACGTGCTAATACTTGATATGGATATTAACATGGCTAATTTAGAGTTGATCCTGGGACTGGAGGGGAAGCAGGTTACCTTGCAGGAAGTTTTGGCCGGAAAAGAGAACATCCAAAACGCCATATATAAAGGCCCAGGAGGAGTTCATATCGTCCCTGTCGGTCTTTCCCTGCCCAACCTTAAGTACATAAAAAGGGAGAGAATAGAAAAGGTTTTCGACCAGCTCATTGGGAGCGTGGACATAATTCTCATAGACTCACCAGCAGGTCTTGAGAGAGACGCTCTGGCTGCCATGTCACCCGCAGATGAGATGATCCTGGTAACCACTCCGGAGGTCACATCCCTGACCGATACACTCAAGACCAAATTACTGGCCGAAAGGATGGGAATCAACATTTTAGGCGTGGTCTTAAACCGGGATAAAAATGACCGGGATTTCCTATCCCCAGAAGAAGTGGAAGCCATCATGGAAGCACCCATCCTGTGCATCATACCCGAAGACACGGAGTTAATTAAATTCTATGCCCAGGGTACCCCTATAATTATAGAAGACCCAGAATCTGAGGTATCACATTCATTTCTAGATTTAGCATCTTATCTGGTTGATAAAGACTATTTCATGCCCGAAATACCTAAAAAAAGTTTCATATCCAAGTTCATTGATGGTCTCCTGGGCCATGTCCCTCTAAAACCCAGAAAACAGAAAGGATAAACTCAATTTTTTAAAGACAACCAGGTAAGACTTTTTTTTAACTTAAATTTTTTTATTTTGGTGCGATTTATTTAAATTGTATAATTTTTTTTATTCAGGTTTTTTTTGTTTTAATCATATAATTTTTCATCATGATTTTTTTCATTGATTTACAAAGTAGAGTGAAAATGGGATAACTATATTAACTCTAAACCCATAACTTTTATAAACATATCAAGAGTAGATATAGACTCACAAGAGATATAAACCTTTTAACCTTCTTAGATGATATTTATGGGCTATCTAATCTGTAAGGAATGTGATGGATACTATCAGCTTCAGGAGGGGGAGCATCCAGAGGATTTTGACCGGTGCCAGTGTGGAGGTAAACTGGAATACGTGGAGAAAATTGAAGACCAGAAGATAACCAATAAAATAACATCAGCCCTAAACATCCGGAGAATAGCCGGTATAATTATAGGTGCGGTGGTAATACTGGTGTCCTTTTATATTTCTTCACCAGACCCTTACTCGTCCAACTTCGTATATAACAACAACATCTCCTTTTACCTGTGGGGTGCTGGTGGACTGGTAGCTGCAGTAATTGCTGGTGGAAACATCAGATCCGGTGCGTCCAACGGTTTTTATGCGGCCTGTATCTCCGGGCTGCTGGTGATTATAACCTACTATTACATGAGCAACCCCATATACCAGGTTGAATCTTCCCTGCCAGACGGTATAGCATTTTTTCTAGCTTTATGCGCAGTCTATCTTCTGGTACCCTCATTATTTAGTATAATAGGGGGTTTAATAGCCAGTATATCCAGAAAGATATTGACTAAGCGGGCCTGATAATCTGGGGAGTAACATATATAAATTATAAGAGGCAAGAAATTATAATGAATTAAGATGTTATAGGGTGTGTCATCTTTAGTAGAAAAATGAATTCTAGGTTCCCGAACCGTATTTTAAGTAGGTGGTATAGATGATTGAAGAACTGGAATTTGAGATGGAAATGGATTATGAAGATGAATGGTTCGAAGAAGAGGCATTCGAAGAAGAAACATACAAGGAATTGGAACAGGCCAGGGGCGAAGTGGTTATTGACGCTAAAAAGAAGCGTCAGAAAAAAACCAGCAACGTCCAGGGAATTACACTAACTTTTGAAGATACAGACGGCTTGGATGAAGACGAAACTTACACTATCAGCATAACTGCCGAGACAATAAAAATCGGACTAAACGAAGGTGAAAACGGGAAGTTTAAGAAAGTGGGCATAGCCCAGTTGAAGGGGAATAAATTCCTGGAATACATAACTTTCCAGGACCATGAATTCAATCCCCAGATGACCATGGCCTTTGAAAACGGGTACTCCATTGAGATCTCAGGTAGAGCTACCATTGAGGAAGTAAAGGACACTAAGAAAAGGAAGAAGTAATGCCTTATAGAAGTAAAAATTTTATTTTTTTTAAAAATTCGGTATTTCTTTAAAATTTCTTTAAAATTCAGAAAATTTCCAAATTTTCGATTTCTAAAATTTTTTAAAAAAATTTTAAAATTCTTAAAACATTTATTATTTCAATTAATTCTTAAAACATTTATTATTTCAATTTTTTTTTAAATTTTCAAATTACTACATACTATTTTCTTATCTTCTTCAGCTTATCCCATGGGGAACTCTTAGGCTCACCAGAATCCCCGGTTAATTTACTTAACTCCCTTTTAAGGCGGATTATCTCCTTCCTGGATTGTAAAAGTAGAGTTTCCAGGTTATCGTTCTTACTTTTTAAGGTGTGGTATTCCTTTTTAAGCTGGTTGTAATCTCTAGATTCCTTGCTGGTCTTAACTGCCTGGAGTTCCTGGTTCAACTTCTTGATCAACTGTTTTTGCTGGTCTAACTTGGATATCAGTTTTCGGTTGGTGGCCTTAAGCTGGATGTTTTCTATCTCCAGGGTGTCTTCACCGGTGACAGATCTATCCTTCTTTGGAGAGAATGTTATTTGATTTCCCATTTTATTACGCTCTGTATAATATCTTACTCGATCCCCCATGAATTAATCTTACCGGGTTGATATCCCTCATGAACTATCTTACCGAGTACATCCCGAATGAATTACTGTATCATATCCATCTTGGTGTTGTCCAGTTCAGTTCGTACGTCCCTTTTCTTTTTACCCTTGCGCTTTTTCAAACTGATCTTCCTGGTCTTTATGGTGAAACTACCGTCACTGGGATATAACGTAAAAACGTCTCTATCATTTCCCTGATCATCCTGGGAGGTCATGATGATCTCCACCTATAAGAGCTTACACTTAGATTATCAATAGAATAGTTCTCATTCTTATTTCATATATTTATCTAAACCAATATGTGGATGGTGTAAGCAATATCGAAAAAGTATTATGATCTTACATGAGGGGTGGTGTTAAATGATACCAAAAAAAGTTTTGATCCACTTGTAAAAAAACTCTTAAAATAAAAAATCAAAAAGGAGAAAGTAAATTTAGATATTACTTTCCTACTTACTTACCGACACGAAGTTGGGCAGTCGATTATTTGTTTTGTAGAAAGCCAGTACCTTGGAGAACGTATATACTAACTTGGTGAAATTAATATTTCCCAGTTTGGTGTTCACGAAGTTAGGTGCTCTTCCATAGCTGCTCATGAAACTCCTGATTTTATTAGCCACAGCTACGTACTCTGATTTTTGGAGGTTACCTGATTTCATGGTACCTCCTATATTGGTAGGTGCTTTAACGTTTTTAACTGTAATTGTCGCTGTTGATCCGCTGTTTATCTGAACAGTTGCTGTAGATAAAAGGTACAGAAATTTAGACATGGTTAACTGGGCGCCGTTGATGGTTACATAGTTTGGTAATCTTTTGTTGGTTTCAAAGAAGTTTTTAACACTGGCTGCTGCTGTTAATACCTGGCTTACAGTGGCTTTCTGAGTGGTTGGTGTGCTGGGTGTAGCTGGTGTAGTACTGGCCGTGGTCTTGGTAGCCCATACAATAAGATTGGCAAGTATATCCGGTTTCTGTGGTGACAGTTCAGGGTGTGATCCGCTTAGAACAACCCTTCCATTACCATAGTAATCGCCCATAATGGCAGCGTAACCCTTGTATCCAGTTTTGCTGTCCGCATACTTTGCGAAGATCTTAGCTCCAGAGGATCTGAGGTACATAGCTGCTCCATTGTAATGGTGAAGGGTTAGTGTACCGCTACGTTTTAACACACTAGTTCCGTCTGAGGTGAAGGTTACTGGCAGGTTTCCTGTATAACCGACTGCATATGCATTTACATGGGGAGCTATTCCCCATCCATAGTAGTAGCCATGGGTATAATACGTGGCAGCATATGCTCCGGCACAGATACCCAGGTATCCTCCACCGTTTTTAACGAAGTTCTTTATAGCAGTACCATCTATACCTGAATATTTCAGATAGTATCCACCACCACTTCCTCCCGGCATAACCAGGAGGTCGTAACCTGATAAAATTGATGAGGTAATTTTGGTGGAAGTAGCGTAGCTAAATTTAACTCCGTTTACCAGATTATTTGTGTTAGCACTGGCCAAAGACGTTTTCACACCAGCAACACAGTCTGATGCAGCGTATGTACCACTGTAGATTAAAACTTTTATGGTTGCTGGGCTTCCAGCTGCATAATTCGTGCTAGTACTGGTCGTTTTGGTTGTAGTTGTTGAATTTACCTTTGTGTCCTGTGTTGAATTACCTGCAGTACTTGTATCATTTGCTGCTGCAGAAACTGCATTCAGGGTCAGTGTTAAACACAACAACATTAACACTGTAAATAATATTTTTTTGTTAATTATACCGCCTCCATATCCTATAAACTCATTTTAAGGAATTTATTTGGATATTTTTTGATCAATCTCTGACTCCATATATAGTTTTTGGTTTTTTAGGCAAAAAAAGTCGTTCACAAACCTCCTTAACCAATTTAAGACATGCTGTGATGTTATCTAACATAACAATTTTAAATAAGCTTTCTTAGTTTTTTTATTAAAAATATGAATCCATTTAAAACCTTAATTACTGTAATATTATCTATTTATATTTTAATCATCTATAGAACTGTGTTTCACCGGCTAAATGAATCAACTTAGACCAACCTACTTAGTAATAACATTTTATATGAACTTATTTATCATCTAATTTGATAATAATTAACAGATAAGAGAAATAAGGTGTAGTACAGGTTTATTTATAAAAAGATAGTAAATA
This sequence comes from Methanobacterium sp. UBA279, assembly GCA_002502855.1. Classification (GTDB taxonomy): domain Archaea; phylum Methanobacteriota; class Methanobacteria; order Methanobacteriales; family Methanobacteriaceae; genus Methanobacterium_A. The sequence goes on along the minus strand of DAQK01000012.1, from coordinate 57,193 downwards.
CAATCATTTTTGTTACAATAATCCCTTATTATAATATTTCACACTGATAACTTGATAAGTGAAAAATTGATATTTAAATACAGGAGCTAGTTATGTTAATCACCAACCAGATAATTTACTTTCTCACCATTTCCATTATAATTTTCGCTGTTTTCATGTTATGGATTTTCTGGTCAGATGTTATCGGCGCAGGATTCGAACCTACCTCCCGGAAAATAGTTAAAAATATGTTAGAGATGGCCCGGGTAGAAGCAGGTGACGTAGTTTATGATCTGGGATCTGGTGATGGCAGGATAGTGATAGAAGCCGCCCGGAGCTTCAATGCCCAAGCGGTGGGGATTGAAGCCGATCCACTGAGATTTTTATGGTCGAAGGTGAAGGTGTTAATTCTGGGGCTGCAGAAGCAGGTGGATATCCGGTGGGGTAACTTCTTCAGGGAAGATATCAGCGAAGCCACGGTGGTAACTCTATTCCTCTCCCGCAAAGCGAATCAGAATTTAAAAAGTAAACTGAAAGTCGAACTCCAGCCAGGGACCAGGGTGGTAACCTATTACTGGAAATTCAATGGATGGCAACCAGTCCAGGAAGACCCGAAAAACCATATCTACCTCTACGTTGTGGGGCCAGACCACCTAAGAATACTACCTGAAACCTGAAACTCAGGAACACAATTTAACTAAAAAATCAAGTACCAGCCAGGACATATAATATAACTGGTGAGAAGATGAGGGTGTGGGTTGAGCGCAGAGTGGAAGTTACAGATGAAAAGGTAACTGAAGTCCTGGATGAATATCTCCTGGGAAGGGACATAGAGGTACCGGATATACTTTTTCTTAAAAGCTTCGAAGTGAAGATAGGGCTATCTTTTTATTGGATTAACCCTGAGCACTGCTTCTACGATGCCTTAGAACACAGGATGCTGTGCCGGCTTGAAGAGGTGAAGATGTGCCAGAGTGAATGGGAATCTGCCCAGGAGATGTATGAAAAATCAGGATTTGAAGTGATGAATGCTTCAGAGGATGTTTAATAATATTAAAATAAAGATGATGGTATAGGTTTTTACACCCGGACCATATGGACTCCCTTTAATAAAATAAATATAAATTCCGCAATCAGATCCCCATCATCGTAATTCTATTTATATGAACCTATTAATAAGTTTTCTCTAAGTTTTATATCAAAATCTGTAGCCTAGGAGTTAACTAAAATCCAATTCCCAATATTTATATATAAAATAAATCAAAGGTTGTGTTAGGAATTACTATTAGTTTTGTAGAAGGGGAGACCATTAGATGGCAAAAGCAGGGGTAATGATCGTAGAAGATGAAGCCATTACTGCCTTAGAAATTCGAAACGTAATAGAATCAGCAGATTACGAAGTTTTATCCGTGGTATGTAGTGGTGAAGACGCTATAAAAGAAGCTTTAACCTTAAAACCCGATCTAATTTTGATGGATATCATATTGAAGGGAGAAATAGATGGAGTAGACGCCGCCCGTAAGATCAAGGAATTCATGGATATCCCGGTTCTCTATATCACCGCCTTAGAATCAGTGGAACCAGACCGGCTAAAAAATACCAAAAGTGCAGGGTTCCTGGTTAAACCTATCTCTGAAGGAGAATTGATGAGCAACATTGAAATAGCCATTCACAACTACAGGAGCAACAAGCAAGAACTCAAGAACAATAAATCCGAAAGTTTAAGTGATGTGCAGGTTTTCCTCCAGAGCATGATTCCCCAGTTATCATCCAACCTATCCATTGATAAGAGGGGGGCCTTCCTGGGGATATTCCATAAGAAATTCGAAAAATTCATGAAACCTCGATTTCTCAAGGAAACTGGCAGATACAATAAGGGAGTATTCGATAAACTCCCAGACACAGGTAAACTGCAGGTCTACCTCAACTGGATCATCAACTTCTTCCAGAACCTGGGCTTTGAAGTGGATGTATTTGATCAAAGGGACGAATGGATACTCACCTTCCGGGACTGCACCTGGTGTGAAAAAAACTATGAAAACATATTCTGCTGCCTGATATGCCAGGCCATGTTGAAACAGACCTTTAGCTGGACCGGTATTGATGGGGATATAGAATCACTTTCCGATGCCAGCATCAACAAGCCACTATGCAGATACAAGATAGCCCTGAATCATGACTGATTTTGTAAAATATGAAAATTATTTTCGTATTAGGAAGATTTTAAATGATAAACAACGGTAAAGAATTATCTAAGATGGATAAATTTCTAGAAAAGGATAAAGAACACCACAGAGCGGAGTTCATCGTGGCGGTGATCGTCAACATCATACTCTATTATATAGCCAACAACCTCCTGAACTGGCATATCAGCTTCATAGCCCCATCATTTGCCGATGTTTTATGGATAGTGAACTATTTCCTATTGGCGGCCATCATAGTAAACCTGATCTTCATATTCTATCACCCTAACTGTTTAAGAAACCTCCTGCAAGCCGTAGTCGATGTGCTGTTTATAATAACTGCCTACACCTTTTTTGTGGTATTTCCATTCCTGGTGGGTGAAGGCCTGGACATCGCCTTGAAGATCCTCATCGCACTGATGATAGTAGTATCTGTCATCTCCCTGATAATCCATATAGTTAGATTCGTTTTGGGATTGATCTACAAGGATTGATGATGAAAAACATCATTTTTTAAATTTAATTAATTTTCTAAATCTAATAACTCGCTTTTATCTAAATTAACTTTTTTTCATCTAATAAACTAATTTTTTATATTTTTAACAGCCCTACTCCCTTAAATCCTTTAAACTCTCTTTTTGTAAACACCCCCTGTGAGATAACGATAACTATATATTAATCCTTAGATAACATAGTAAATGACTCAAGATATGAGGCGATAAAAAATGAGAAGAAGAAACAGGACTATTTTAGATAGGAAAGGTTTAGTCGAGAAGATGCTGGAAGACACGGCCCAGACCATCGACAACATCAGATACGACATTGAAAAATCCATAGTTGACTACACATTCGTCCCAGGTAAGGACATAATAGAAACAGACGACAGTGTAATAGTGCACGTGGATCTGCCCGGCATCAAGAAAGAGGACATCGAACTAAACGTAACCGATAAAAGGATGAAAGTCAAAGCAAAATTCGACATCACCAGCGAAGTCGAAAGGGGAAGTCACATAACCATAAACGACCAGAAAAGTGGTTATTTAAGGAGAACTGTTAGATTCCCCAGAAAAGTGATACCAGAACAAGCAGAAGCCCGCTTTAACCAGGACGTTTTAACCGTGGAAGTCCCTAAAGAGGAAAAAGAAGAAAGCTTCAAAGTAGAGATAAAATAATCTCGAAAGCTTTTCTAGTTCCCTATGGGAATTGATGGTTAAAATCGGTTGAATTTATAAACCAGTTTATCTACGTAAGGGTTAACAATCCCGTCTAGGGAGTGTTAACTCTCTGTCTACGTAAGGGTATTAACTCTCACAAAGTGGTTTCATCCAACTGGCCGGCCATAATCAAACTCGTTTTTGTATATCCCAGTGGACCAACATTTCTAGGAGTTTCACCGCCTCCTGGTTCATTCACCAGTTCTTTGGCCTGCATCTTGAGAGTTTATTCCCACTGGTTTGTATCATCCTTTTTTTTGATCAACTTCTCATTGTTAGAGTGTATACTCCACAAGATTAAGATGCAACCCCCACCTAAAATCCCAACTTGTAGAATTAACCAGTTTTTGGGTGGTTGGATTAATTTGGGCATAATTTGGGCATATCTATTTTAGGCAAAGTTTTAATAGAAATAATCATACATAAAGTTATTTTAATAAAATTCAACATAAAGTTACTTAAATTTCAAAGTTTGCCTATGAGATTAAAAAAAAACGTTGCATAATAAAAAAAGAGAAATAGACGAGAAAATAAAGAAGGAGAAATTAAATGGGTAATTCTAATAAATCTAGCTCTATAAGAGATTATCTTCCACTTAAAAAGAAAGTATCCGCCCAGAAAAATATAGGACTGCTGGTGGACGGTCCCAACATGCTCCGTAAGGAATTCAATCTTGACCTGGAATCCATCCGGGAACTGATGTCTGAATACGGAAAGATGAGGGTGGGAAAGGTCCTATTAAACCAGTACGCCTCGGACAAATTGATAGAAGCCATTGTAAATCAAGGGTTCACCCCCATCGTGGTAGCCGGTGATACCGACGTACACCTGGCCATGGAAGCAATGGAACTCATCTACAATCCTAACATAGATGTACTGGCCCTGATGACCCGTAACGCAGACTTCCTACCACTTTTAAACAAGACCAAAGAAAATGGTAAGGAAACCATAGTGATCGGTGCCGAACCAGGCTTCAGCATAGCCCTGCAGAATACCACCGACAGCGCCATAACCGTGGGAAACCCCCACCCATCACCAGGAAAATAATTATTCTACTTATTTTAAATCAATATATTTTAAAAATAAAGGGGAGATCCAACATCTTAAAAGTAGTGGATTATCTCTCCCTGGTTCTATTTAAATTACGAGCCACATCCACAAAATGCTTTTCTTTAAATTATTTTTCCTGGTGACTTAATTCATTTAATGTCTCTAATATATCCTGATTGATTTTATTATCCCAGAGAAGTTTGTGTAATGAATGCCAGGATTTCTTTTTGTAGATGATGTCACTTCCACAGTTAGTGCATATCTAAACATCATCTGGAATTATCCTCATTACAATAGTGACATTCCACTTCAACTCCCCCCCACAATCAATCATTTGTCATTCATGATAAATAATGTTTATGGTAACAAACATCATCCGTATTTTAAAAAAAATAAAAATATCAGATGGTGAGGAAACTTAAAATTAGAGGTAAGAACTTAATCCTATAGGGAAAGAACTTAACCTAAATTTCTCCCTGTAACCTGGTTATACGTTCCATGGCTTTTTTCGTATTTTCCAGGGTGTTGAAGGCTGTTAATCTCAGGTAACCTTCTCCACTGGGTCCGAAGCCAACCCCGGGGGTGCCTACGATGTGCGCCTTTTTCAGGAGCAGGTCGAAGAAGTCCCAGGAATCGATACCATCCGGTGTTTTAATCCATATATAAGGTGAGTTTACTCCACCGTAAACGTTCAAGCCGATCTCAGTTAAGCTTTCCCTGATGATAGCTGCATTTTTCATGTAATAATCTACCAGATCTTTAATCTCCCTTTGTCCTTGTGGGGTGTAGATTCCTGATGCTGCAACTTGTATGGGGTAGGAGACACCGTTGAACTTGGTGGTTAATCTCCGGTACCATAATTCGTTTAAAGAATGGGGGTTACCATCTGAATCATAACCTACCAGTTCCTTGGGCACCACAGTATATGCACACCGGGTACCGGTAAAGCCAGCGTTTTTGGAAAAGCTTCTAAATTCAATAGCCACTTCTTTAGCACCTTCAATTTCATAGATACTGTGGGGGATATCCTCTTCCTGTATATATGCTTCATAAGCAGCGTCAAATAGAATTACTGCCCTATTTTCCCGGGCGTAATTCACCCATTTAGCTAACTCGTCCCGGGTAAGTACCGTTCCGGTGGGGTTGTTGGGGAAGCATAGGTAGATTAGATCTACGGTTTTTTCTGGGAGTTCAGGTACAAACCCGTTTTCTTCAGTGCAGGGTAAGTAGACCAGGCCCTCATATTTACCATCTTCTCTCATAGGACCTCCACGGCCGGTCATTATATTACTCTCCACGTATACTGGGTATACCGGGTCGGTTACGGCTACCACGTTGTTTACACCGAATATCTCCTGGATGTTCCCAGTATCTGGTTTAGCCCCCTCACTTACGAATACCTCTTCATTGTCTAATTGGATACCCCGTGGTGTGAAGTCATGTTTGATTATCTCTTCGATTAGAAAATCATAACCCCGGTATGGTCCGTAGCCCTTGAATGTCTCGGCCTGACCCATTTCATCGACACCCGTCTTGAATTTGTCAATTATCGCTGGTGGTAAGGGTTTTGTCACATCACCAATACCCATACGGATGATATTGGCATCAGGATTTTCATTCTGATATTTTTCGACACGGGTATCGATTTCTGCAAATAGATAACTGCTCTCCAGTAGCAGATAGTTTTCATTGATGGATGACATATTGGATTCCTCTAATTATAAATAAAATTTTAAAATAGACTAGTGATCTGTTGATTTCCAGATTATTTAAAATTTGTTGAGAAGTATGTTTAGGAACAATTTAAAAATAGAAAAACTGGGGTAAACCCAGTAGGATTACCTCAATTTACCGTAAAGTGTTCCACCAATGATACTGAGCAAACCTAGTGCTGCAGGAGCTACTGGTACACCGGTGTTCTGCATGGAGAGAGTTTTACCGTTATTATGGGGGTTATGGGGAGTATATTGTCCTTTAAATTTCATGTTTGTTATATCAATAAAACAAGATTATTTTGGGACAGGATACATCACTTCGATCCCCTCATCTTCTAAAACCTGGAATGCCTCTGGGTCAGTGGTGTGTATGGGATACAGTTTCTCCGGTTTGATCTCACGGATCATCTCCAGAATCTCCTGGCCGTTGGCGTGTCCAGATGCATGGAAGCCCTTATCTACGTAGTGGATACCGAAGAGGTCCAGCCATTTTTTAACCTTCCCTTCACTTATCTTCATCTCATCATCGAACGGCTCTGTACTGGACTTTATATATACAGCGTTCACCGGTTTTATATCGATTAGTTCATTGAATTCGAAGAAGTCGCAGCGAAACAGGTACTCGCCGGGCTCCTCCTGCAGGTCCCGGTAGTTGATTAAATTATCCAGGCCCAGGAAATCCCTCTCCCAGGTCTTGTAATCCCTTTGAATTTGTTCTGGATCTATATATGATGAGCACATCCATTCACCCTCCACACAGGCGAAGGTCTGGTCATCAACCAGGCCCCAGCTTCTCCGTGGCCTGTATACCATCACATCCTTAACTTCCGGGTAGTCCTGTCCAGTGAAAAGTCCGAGTATGTAGGCCTGTTTAAGAGATACCACCAGTTTACGGTCCGTCTCCCGGGCCACGTTGTAAAAGGTCTGCAGGCGGTCCAGGTCACGCATGGGATAATTCACCATGACCAGGCCATTAACCTTACTGATCTCCTCCACCGCTCGCTTCTCTATATCCTCCTCGCTGATATTGCTATCACTATTTATCCGCGTCCCCTCACTGAGCATGATGGTGGGGTTGGCTTTACTGGCAATTTCAGTGAACTTCCGGGTCAGTTCCGGCTGTCTGCCGTGGAAACGGAGGTCACCAGTATACACGATGGTGTCTTCACCGTTATCAGCGATGTAACCCGCCGCTCCAGGTAGTGAGTGGTCCACTGGAACCAGTTTGATCTCGAATTCACCGAGTCCATATCCCTGGTAGGGCTTTAAAACCCGAATATCCCGGTCAACCTTTATATTGGTGGCACGGGTGTGGCCATCGCCGCGCTTCTTCGCTACAAGCTGGAAGGACTTTCGAAGCCGGGTGTAATCAGAAAAAGATGTAACACCCGTCTCCTCCAGTGCCCTTAAGATAAGGTAGGACTGTTCGGAGATGTATATGGGAATGTCCTCTCGTAAATGGTGTATATAAGCCGCATGGTCCACGTGTGAGTGGCTGATCAGGACACCGTCCACTGCGGGTTCCTTCTCGTAGGATAGGCCTGAATGCCGGAGGTAATCCTCACGATATATTCCCTTGATACAGGGTAACAAACCCAGAGTTACAAAATCCATTATCCCATTGGATTTACGGGGCTGGAGAAACTCATCAAGGTATTCATTGGCTGTTCCAAATGCCAATCCAAAATCAAAGAAGAAAGAATTCTCTTTTCCATCTACTTTAATTTTATTACCACCTATTTCACGGACACCGCCGTAGAAAGAGAGATCTGTCATGTGTTTATTATTAGACTGTATGTGTAAAAAAATTTCGGATAAATAAGATTCACTTTGAATTTTAAACTCAAATCCAAAAAAATTTAGATTTCATTTAAATAAGTGAAATGCTGAATAAGTCCTCAAATCATACAGATAACTTCAGTTACAATCTCATAATCGGGATTGTAAGTACGCCGCACCTGAAACTTCTGGTCTAACTGCACCATATGGTTTATCAGATCAACCTTGAACAATCTCCATTCCGGTATGCTTCCACTGATGCTGTAACCAGATAATTGATAGGCACTTAATTTTAGACCATATTTATCCCGTCCATAAACATAGGGTTCAACGATTCTTTCAGGTCCTCCTCTATAATTGATTTTCAGGAGTTTTTTATCCCTTATGGATTGCCATATCAACTCTTCCATTCTTAACTGGTTATTAACCATGAGTACTCCAACTTGGTAAAAATTTTTTTTGGATTCTAGTCCCACCGGAACCTCACCCAGACCGGAGCCCTTGGTGACTTGCCCCCTTTGATGAGTTCGTTGACTTTGATCTCGGCAAATAATGGTTTGGTGGTGATGAGTATCTGGTCCTCCACATCTGGCGGTACCGGCACATGGAGGGGAGCTTCGTTTTGTTTAAGGAATTTCAGTATATCTCTTCTATCCTGGTCACTGAACCCAGTACCCACTTTTCCAAAGTATTCTCCGTTTCTTTCCATCATCAGGGCGCCGAAGGGGATGTTCTCGCTTTTAGTGGCTCCAATGATGTACACGTTTACGGTGTCTTCCCTTTTTATCTTGATCCACTGGCCGGTTCTCTTCCCGGGCTCATATTTTGACCGGGTGTTTTTAAGGATTGCACCTTCATGTCCCTGCCCTGTGTATTCTTTGAAATGTTCCTTTATAGTGGAGTTGTCCACCAATTTAAAGGGCACCAGGCGGGTGCGTTCATCGGGGTGGAGGGCCTCTACCAGTATCTTTTTACGCTTTTTCAGGGGGTGGTTGATGAGGTTTTTCCCATCGTACTCCATGATATCGAATATGTGGTAGGTGGCGGGCATCTTCTTGGAGAGTATTTTGATGCGTAATTTATCGTCCACGTTACGGTTAACCAGCTTGGCCAGACCTCCTGGCACGGTCAGTTCACCATCTAAAATCCAGCTTTTACCCTTCACATTCTTCTTCAGTGCCTCGGTTAGTTCCGGGAACTTCTTGGCAACTTGGAGGTGTCTCCGGGTCCACATCTTCATGGTGGTCCCATCGTACTCGGTGATTAGTCTCTGCCCATCATATTTGGGTTCGCTGATCCAGGTACCACTCAATTTTATATCTGGATCTTCCAGTTTGGCCAGCATGGGTTCCATCATAGGTCATTACATCCTAGAAAATAAAATAAATTAGAAATACCATTTAATCCTCGACGGTAGCCAGCATCTTCTCCAGCTCCGCCTCTAAGGATTTCACTTCAGGTGGTTTAAACTCGGATATCTCAATGGGCTCACCCAGGGCTTTCTTCTCTATAAGTTCCTTCACCTGTTGGGTGTAGGTCTCGGTATAGTCTTCCCAGTTGAAATGTAAGGCCATACTGTCCACCACCTGAGCCCCTTTATCAACCAGATCAGGGTTTACCTCCGCCTCAATAACTTCCATTTCTTCTGGCGACCGTACCTGTTCATGGTATAGTAATTGCTTTAACAGGAAACCGTCGTGGTGGGGCTGTAGTACACCTATGTACTCGTTGCTCCGGGCCACCCATTTCACAATTGCAACTTTATCCCTCTTCACCATGGCTTCTCTCAGTAGCTGGAAGCTCTGTCCCACACCTCCCCGGGAGGGTGATTCTGTTCCCAGGTAGTAGGACCTGTTTAAGGCAATCACTGGTATCTCATCAAAGTCACAGAACCCCTGTACCTCCATGGTACGGGTGGCTGCTGGTTTAAGAGCATCGATCTCTTCATCGGTAAACTGGATGCATTCACCGGCTATGATATAAGCTTTCCCTATATCCTCACGGGTTAATTCCTCACCATCCTTCTCACATACTTTCTTGTACCGCACCCGTCCGCAGTCCTCCTTATGCACCTGGTGGAAGGGGACGTGCAGATTCCCGCTGGCTGCATACAACCGGACCGGGATGAAAATCGTACCAAATATTACGTGGCCTGACCATATGGATCTCATGAAATACACCTTACATTAATAATATGGGCTGGGAGGGTAATAAATTTTCCCTAACCCCATTTTAGGGTTGATAATTCATTTTTCTCTATTTAAAGACACCTATTAAACTTAAATACTATTTTATACCATCCATGGGGATATATATGACTTATCATGAACTATCCTTGTTTATCTGTTGATTCATGGATGGTGCATCAAGTTTTGAGCAGGGGAAGATATATATTCCAGTTCCTTTTAAGTGTTTATTAAAACACAAAAGGTTTTATATGGGAAATGTCTTACATTTGGAAGTAGGTAGAGAAGGCTCATTTTAAAAACCCAATAGTAAATTAGATTAAGAGATAGACTCTAAAAAATCCATAGTTAACCAATAATACTGATAAATCTATTTTAGGTTGAAATCATGGGGTATAAATAATGGTAGGAGCAAGGCGTTCGTTAATTCCGGATATAAAGCCGAAAGATAACAGGAATATGATGAAGATTAAGATTTCCCTGGTTATTATCTTGATAATAAGCTGCCTATCTCTAGGTGTCGGCCTGGTTTTAGGGGAGGACAGCTCTGAAACTGATTACAAGGTGGTTAAAGTGCTGGTCTACAGTGGTAATGACACCAGTGATATATCCATAGAACAAGTAAAAAAGTGTATGGACCAGTCTAACTTGGAGAACATGACTCCTGGTGTTAAATTCGTTTATGATACTTCGAAGGTGATTAACAGTAAAACACTATCCGGTTATGATGTAATTATAATGGCCGGGAGCGAAACTGGTGTCCATTATATAAATAACGACGATGTAAATGTGGCCGACCTTAAGAGTTTCGTAGCCAGTGGTAAGGGATTTATTGGTATATGTGCCGGTGCGTATTCAGCAGCTAATTACACAGCTTACTGGGATAATGGCTGGGGACTGGCACCTAGCATCGTAAACCTACCCTACCTGGAAAAAGGAAATGTAACCATTCAGGCCACTTCAGAGGGAATAGGGATAATAGGCAAGGATGTTAGGATGATTTCACATATCAACGGACCCGCTATGCACATCTCTGGTTACGGTGCAGTTGCCTTCGCCACCTACACTGATAGTAACTCCAAATATAATGGCTACGCCGCTATAGTTGGAGACCATTACGGTGAAGGCCAGATCGTTCTAAGTGGCGTGCACCCTGAGTTATCACCCCAACAGGCCGAACTATTGGCAAAATTGATCATGTGGTCTTATAATGGTTCATATGTAAAGGATGCAACTAGTTTAAACACCGGTGATTAATATAAGGGAATTATTTTGATAATAGGATAAAAAAAAGGATTTTCCTTTCTCATTCTTCATCTGTAAATTTAATCGTCCTTAACCTTCGGTTGCAGTTTTTCAGGTTATGGGACACCCTTTCGAGTTCCTTCCCTTGTTTATCCAGTTTTCTTTTAAGCATCCAGTTTTTTATCCATAGATAAATGGACAGTGCCAGAAATAGAATGGTTGCAATAGCCAGGAATATAATCATCACCGTGGCGGCCATGGCCTGCCACATTAAAGCAAAACCATAGATCAGAAAAATAACAGCCCCGACAACTCCGATTATTAGGGCGATGATTATTACTATTTTAATCTTCCTAAGTAGTTCATCATCCACCATTTAAAGACACCAAACCCCTGCTTAAATCTTTTTTCAAATCCTCAATTTGGAATATATGTTAATTACCAAAACAGTTCCCATTTTTGATTTTAGTTTGTAAATTAGTTTATTTATAGATTTGGTATAGTTTTGGGTTTATCTGGTATTGTTTTGGGCTTAAATTGGGAAAATCTATATTTATGCTCCTGTTGATTGTTGTAATAACTCTTAAGAGTTCCCAGGCAAAAACATCAGCAAAATCTGGTCAGTAACACTTCATAATTCCCTGGGCAAATCCCCTATTTAAAATATCTTTATAAATCGGTGATTTTTAGATAAAACAGGATATTACACTTTTTATATTTAAAACAATCCAGTAAAATCTTTTTTATGGTTAATTCAGGAGTATTAGATAATGGTGAAGGCGGAACGTTCGTTAAATCCGAGAAGAAAAGGGAGACAGAACAGGCATATTATAAAAATAAGATTTTTATTCCTCTGATTATTATTTTAACAGTTATCAGTCTATCTTTAGGTATAACCCTATCTTTAGGAGATGATGGTTCCCAAAATAATTACAGAGTGGTTAAAGTGCTGGTGTACAGTGGTAATGACACCAGTGAAAACTCCATAAACCAGATAAAAAAGTGTATGGACCAAGCTAACTCCAAGAACCTGGTTCCTGGTGTTAAATTCGTTTATGATACTTCGAAGGTGATTAACAATCAAACATTATCAGGTTATGATGTACTTATCATGGCTGGAAGTGAAACAGGTTTTTAACTACATAAATAATGACGATGTAAATGTGGCTTATCTTAAGAGTTTCGTAGCCAGTGGTAAGGGGTTTATGGGGATATGTGCCGGTGCGTATTCAGCAGCAGAATATACCGATAACTGGTATTATGGCTGGGGACTGGCACTTAACGTTGTAAATCTACCATACGTGGATGTGGGGAATGTAACCATCCAGACCACCTCATCAGGAACAGAAATAATGGGTGGCACAGACAGATGGATATCCCCTATCAACGGACCGGCCATGTATAGCACAGATTACAGTACGGTTACCTTCGCCACCTATGCTGATTGTAACTCCAGTTATAAAGGCTACGCAGCCATAATAGGAGACCATTACGGAGAAGGCAGAATAGTCCTAAGCAGTGTGCACCCCGAGTTGTCATCCCCACCAGCTGATGTACTGGTCAATCTCATCATGTGGGTCTACAATGGTTCATATATAAACGATACAAACGGTACTGATACCAATGCTTATACTTAAATACAGATTTTAAGAAAAATAAATTATAAATAATAAAAACCCCCTAATAGTAATACATGAAGCTTAGATTAGAAATTTTGCTTTTAATTTCACTCTTTCTGGTAGCTATTATACCGTTAGGCATTTATTCCACTATTCTCGAGGAAACCAATATAACCCAGAACAACACCACTCTCTTAAACGTTCCGGACGTGCGACAACTGAACAATTCCTCCAGCGGAGCAGCAGCGCTCCAGTCTGTCCTGGCCTATTACGGTACCGATACTTTCCTGGATACCCTGGTAAATATGACCAACACCACAGAAAACGGGACCTTACCAGAGGATATTGCCCAGGCAGCAGGGGATTCTGGTTTCACTGCAGATGTGAAGGAGAACATGACCCTCAAGGAACTGCAGGATAATATAAACCAGGGAATACCCACCATCGTACTCTGCCAGGCATGGGGGGATAACACCACCGGTAACTGGACCAACCATACCGGAGACGGCCACTACCTAGTGGTTATTGGGATGGATGAGGAGAACATCTACGTGGAAGACCCGGCCATACTGGGAAGCAGGGGATACATACCCCTCCAGGAATTCCTGGAAAGATGGCATGAACAGTATTTAATCAACCAGACAGGTAATAACACAGGAAACGAGACAGGAAACAACACCACCACAACTACACTGAACCATCTGGGCATACTGATTACCGGAGGGCAAGGGGTGAACTTCCCACCATTTATAAAAATAGGATAATCGAATAAGATTAGGATAAAAAATAAACTAAATAAACAACAGATAAAAATTAAAAAGTAGTGTTTTTTACTTAAAAAAATCCTTGAGGGGGATTATAAATCATTCAACAAACTGTTGAGTTCATTTATCCTTCTGGTCACGTCCTTTAAACGAAGACTTAGTTCTTTGTTGTCCTTCTTGAGTGTCTCGTTCTCTTTCTTCAGGTTCTCTATTTCCAGGTCTGTTTTAACTTTGAGGACGTTGAGGCTTTCGTTGAAGGATTCTTCTGCACTTTCCAGTTTCTGTTTTAATTCCCGTACCCTCTTAAGATTATCGGTGTGTTCATCGATCTTTCTCCTGAGTTCCACTGAATTTTTAATAGAGGTTAACTCCGGGAATTCTGAACACTTTAAAACCACAATATCTTCTTCTTCACTGAAACCTTTCTCTTCATCCACAGGGACAATTAACTGGATGGTATCTGTATTCTCCTTGGTATTTCCCTTTAAACATGCAACCTTTGCTTTGATTAAGTTGTCTTTCTTTGACTTTGACATCTTTATAAACCTCCAAATATAGTTAGAAAAATGGAAAAATTCAGTCAAACACTTCTTCTCATATAATATTTTAATCCTCGATGGATATAAATCTATAGCCCCTTAGATTTTTGGGCTCTGTCAAAAACTTGGGGGTTTGGGTTGTTGAAAACGTTTTTCTGGTTTAGGATTTCTTTTCTGATGTTTATTCGTGGCATTACGCCTTTTTTAATCTTCATTATCTTTTTAACACTTCTAGGGTTGGTTTTTTTTGGAATTTGTTTTTTCTAATTATATTTGAGGTTCGTTCAATATTTGCATCTAACAGGTACGAAGAGTATGTTTGGAAGTAAGGCATTAATGAATCCACGATAATTGATTAAATAACCTCTGAATAATCTTATTATTTGATTTAATATTTCATTCATCCTGTTTTTAGCTTTTTTTAAATGATTTACTGTCGAATAAACTGGATAACTCCAGTTTCTCTCGCCTTATCTTGTCTATCTCATCATCAGATAGTTCGTTATCTCGTATATACTCTTGAACTTTCTTGTTTATATTTTTAAACACGTGAAATAAGCACCATTTTTGGTGTTTAAACCCTAATCATTCGATTATGGGCTTGTATTTCTCATCTAAATCAGTTGTTATTGCTATTTTCTCTTTATTTCATGGTGGATTCCGTTAAACTTTTTTATGTTCTTGGAATTCTCTTCATGAGTATATTTTTATCAGCAACGATGATATTCTGTTTTTTACTGTCGAATAACGTGAACCGGTAATTCCAGAGGTCGCTAATTTTAATTCACTCCCATGTCAAAGATGTAATATCTACTATAACGATTCTTTCTTTTTTCGGGATTTTCATATCCAAAGTATCCAGTTTTCAATGGTTGTATGTGAAATATCAATCCCTGTATCTTTTTTTACTTTATAAGCTATTTTACGCACTGATCCGAAGAATAAACCAGCTAATTTGCACTTTTCTTTAAATTCATTTGTAAAGTTACTATTATCATCAACAACTTCTGGTATATCTGTTTTAAACTTCTTACCACATTTCTTGCACTTATACATTTGAATTTTCAGTGTTAACAACCCCCTTCTATAATAAAAATAAAGCTTCCATTCTTTAACTCCATCTTTAATCACAAATTTACTGAAACACCTCCGGACAACAAGGAATCAACATCCCAATATGAAAAACATCCCCCTTTTTATACCATGTACTTAACGATTTGAAAACTTTATTATCTATTTTAACCTGTTTTAACCGATTTTCCTCATATTTCGATAAAAACCTTCACAAAAAAATAGGAAAGTATATAACCCTGAATCAAACAAACCACCAACTGGAGCAACTATTTTTTCTATTTGCATGATTAATACTTTGCTCCACTTATTATAAAAGCTTTTAGGTTTCTATTTCACAAAAATAATCAGTTTAAACACGGATAAAAAAAAATATTATTTTATAAAGAAACACAAATTCAAAAACACCCAAGTTTTTGACAGTCTCGGAAATTAATCTACAGTTCCAGTAATTCCAGGTAGGATCGTCTTTCAAAACCATCTTCGATACCTAATTGCCGGTAGATTTCAAATATTTCCGGGAGGATGTCCTGGTAGTCTTCTCCCTCTGCAAGGCCCTTTTCGATTTCAACGAAGTTTCCCACATCATAAACCTTATCCAGGGTGATGATGTAGTCCTCATAGAAATATATGATCCTGTCCTTTATCACAGTCCGCACCGGTCTAAAATCGAGGCTTTCCAGTAGGGTAGTGGTGTTTTCTGGATCTTCCACTCGCACTTCAATCTCCTTACGGGTTTTACTGGCATCGTCTAATTTAGCGCCCTTATAGGTTAAAATATATTTAGAACCATCTTTTTTAGGTATCTCTCTTATTCGAAGCGCCTCATCTGTCTGGGCGAAATCTTTATGGGGTGCATTAAAATAGGTATCCTTCTGGTGCTCGGTTTTAAGTTTTCTGGCACCTATCTGTGATAGTTTAGCTTCTACCTTCCCAAAATCAGTTACATGGGCTTTGACTTCAACTTCTAACATCTAAAACAACTTCTTTTTTTAGATTCTACTTTTATCTTGAATCATGTTCTAATTTCACCTTCAATCAGGAACTATTTTACCTTTACCAGAATTTATTTCACTTTCATTTGGATGTGGTTTTTTATGTATAGTCGCGATTCATCTATCTGTTTGAGGTAATCATTGATTAAATTCTCTATGATTTCATAAGCAGCGATATTGGTATTGCGTTCCTTTTTCAGGGCTTTTTTCTTACGCATGACATCATCGATGGTTTTTTTCCTTCCCAGTATGCTTCTTTTGTTGATCAAACTGTCGGCTTCCTGGATCATCTGCATATATTCCACCCTTAAATTTCTTATATCGGTGCGCAGGTTGAATTTAATATGGTTCAGTACTTTTTCCAGTTCATCCAACTCATTCATGGTTTCCATGGCTTTCTGCAGGGAGGATACATCAATTACCATGTCTTCGATGCCTATTTCGGCTATTTGCCTGCGGTAATATTTAGGGTTCATATTTATCCCGGTTATCTTTGATGGTTATAAATTTGTAGAACTTTAATGCAATATAACTTTATACATTTTAACTAGAAATTTCAATACAGATTGCAAATTTTCAACTTAATTTATATATAAATAAATATAAATCTATCAAAACAAAATCTTATTATTCTATATATGTAAAAAGAACATCTTTAAATTCTAAGTGTATTTATAGAATTGCAAAAAGGAATGATAAAGATTATGAAGTAAGCTCTGGAGGATTAGAATATGACGGATGTGGAAATAAAAGTAGAGAATATTGTATCTTCTGCGACCCTGGGCAAGTCCATCGACCTTCCCAGTGTAGCCCCGGCATTGGAAGGTGTTGAATATAACCAAGAAAGCTTCCCTGGCCTGGTATATAAACTCAAAGAACCAAAAACAGCAGCTTTGATATTTGGTTCCGGAAAACTGGTATGTACCGGTGCTAAATCAGTGGAAGATTCCAAGAAAGCCATACACATAACAGTGGATCAGATGAGAACACTGGATCCCGATATACCCCATGAATTTGAGATAAAAATCCAGAACATAGTGGCTTCCGCCAACCTGGGAAAAACTTTGAACCTGGAAGCAGTGGCCCTGGACCTGGAAAATACTGAATATGAACCAGAACAATTCCCTGGCCTGGTCTACAGACTGGACAACCCAAAAGTGGTACTACTACTCTTTGGATCTGGAAAGGTTGTCTGTACTGGAGCTAAAACTTTTGACGACGCTCAACTCGGTGTTGAGAAAACAAAAGAACGTTTAGCTGAATTAAATTTAATATAATCCCCCCTTTTTACTTTAATTTATAATCGGTGGTCTTTTGATTAAACTCATAGCATTTGATTTTGATAACGTACTAGTAGACGGCGAATCCCTGGATGAAGTAGCTAAACTGGTAGATTCCGAAGACGAAATAACTGAACTAACCAGAAAAGCCATGGAGGGAGATATAAGCTTTGAAACCTCCCTCAGAGAAAGGATGAACTTCCTTAAAGGGGTTTCCTTAGAGGATATAGAAAAGGTGACCAAGAAGATGCCCCTCATGGAAGGTGCAGAGGAAACCATTCTAGAACTCAAAAAAAGGGGATACAAAGTCGCCACCATCACCGGTAATTTTGAAATCATAACTAACCGTTTAAAAGATTTAGATATTGATTATATTTTTTGTAACCAGCTCCACGATGAAGATGGCAAACTCACCGGTGAGATCAGCGGACCTTTAATAGTGGAAGGTTCCAAGGGTGAAGTGTTACAGGAATTAATGGATCAGGAAGGCCTGACAGCAGCCGAATGTGCTGCAGTGGGTGACGGTGCAAACGACATACCCCTGCTAGAGAAAGTCGGTTTAAGCATAGCATTCAATGCAAAACCCGCTCTAAAGGAAGTTGCTGATGTAGTGGTGGAAGGTAAAGACTTAAGGGAAATTTTACCCCTTTTTGAAAGCGGTACTGATGATAAAATTAAAGGCTCAACCGAAGAGGAGCCTGTTAAAAGTGAAAATATGAGTACTCTTAAAGATGAAATAGAACCCGTTAAGGGTGAAGATATAGGACCTGGTCGAGAAGAATCTCTTAAAGCTGAGGATGCAGGTTCGGTTAAAGATGATTTAGAGCCTGTTAAAGGCGAGGATATAAAACTTGTTGAAGATATGGCAGAGTCTGCTGAAGCTGATTTAAAACATGCTGAAGATGTTGCAGAACCTGTTAAAGATACAGAGTCTGCTGAAGATGTTAAAGAACCTGTTAATGCTGAGGATGTAAAACCTGCCAAGGCTGATGTAGAACCTAAAACAGGAGATTCACCAGGTGTTAAAGAGGAATCCAAATCCCCTAACACAGATGCTGGGAAGAGTTTCAGCAAGCTTCTATCTGAGAAAAAGGATCTTGAAAAGAATCTGAAGGAACTAACCCGGGATAGGAATGCTTTAAACGACGAAGCAAAAGCCCATAAGCAACTGCGGGATGAATTAAACACCAGCATAAAGGAAATATTGGATAAAGCCCTGGAACAAAGGAAAGAACGGGATGCAATCAACCAGGAAGTTAAAAAGTATAAGAAGCTGAGGGATGAAACCAATCAGGAACTCAAGAAACTGGAATGGTCTTCTGGAAAAAGGGACATAATAAAGATCCGGGATGAGATAAAGAAACTGGATAAAACCATAGAAACCAAGGTCCTGGACATACGTAAGGAAAATGAACTGGTAAAGAAGGTTACCGACCTCCAGAAAAAGCTCAAAACCATGCAGGAAGATGAAAACACTCAAAAGGAAGCTGTGGAGCTTAAGGAACGCTCCGAGTCTTACCATGCCAAGGTGATGGAGCTTTCAGACCAGGCCCAGGAAACCCATGAACAGATGCTCGCCTACTTCCATAAGATCGATGAAATAAGAACCAAAGCAGATGAAGCCCACGCAGAATTTATAAGCACCCGTGAAAAAGCCTCTGCCAAACATGAAGAAGTTAAAGCTATTTTAAAGGAGATACGGGGTAAAAATAAAAGCCTGGATAAGGCGAAAGCTAAGGAACGCAATAAAGAGGACAGGATCAGTCATGAGAAAAACATCCAGGAAAAGGAAAAGGCAGAAGAGATATACCGTAAATTCCGGGATGGTAAAAAGTTATCCACAGACGAACTGCTACTCTTACAGAAGCATAACATAGTCTAATTACTTATTTTTAAAGGGATATCCATGGTTAAACCTGTAACAGAGTCCAGTGTTGATGGTGATATAAAGCCAACCAGTTCTGATGGTAATATAAAAATCATTGCCCTGCTGGTTGCCAGCATCGCCTCCTTTTTTGCACCCTTCATGGGTACATCGGTGAACATGGCCCTACCAACCATTGGGGCTTTTTTCGGTTCAGACGCCATACTCTTGAACTGGATTACCAACGGATATCTACTGGCCGCTGCCATATTTTCCATACCCTTTGGCAGGGTTTCTGATATTTACGGCCGTAAAAAGGTATTCATCCTTGGAGTAAGCCTATTTGCAGTTTCATCACTGCTCTGTGCCCTGGCACCTTCCGATATATTCCTCATTATATTTAGGATTCTACAGGGTATAGGCACGGCCATGATTCCCGTCACCAGCCTGGCCATCATCACCGAAGTCTTCCCACCCTGGGAAAGGGGTAAGGCCATTGGTATCAATGTGATGTCGGTGTACGTGGGCTTATCCCTGGGACCGTTCCTGGGAGGCTTAATGACTCAGTACCTGGGATGGCAGAGCCTCTTCCTGTTAATGATACCATTTGGTATTCTGGTAATCTTACTCGTCTCCTGGAAGCTCCGCACAGAATGGATCGAGTCGGCAGGTGATAAATTCGACTATACTGGTTCTGTACTCTACAGTGTGGGGCTTCTCCTATTGATGTACGGATTCACAGAGCTGAACACCCTCCTGGGAGTTATCCTCCTCATCCTGGGTATAGCTCTCTTTGTAATATTCTTCCGCTGGGAGCTTAAAGTGGAAAGCCCCGTGTTTAATGTGAAATTATTCACAGAAAACACGACTTTTGCCTTTTCAAACCTGGCAGCACTTATAAATTACAGTGCAACCTTCGCAGTCACTTTGCTTTTAAGTTACTATCTCCAGTTCATCAAGGGCCTGGAACCACAGTCAGCAGGCCTGATATTAATAGCCCAACCCATTATGATGGCCATAGTTGCACCCCTGGCGGGTCGTATGTCTGACAAGTACGAAGCACGTAAACTGGCCACGGCGGGTATGATACTGGTTACACTGGGACTCTTTGGATTCATATTCCTCACACCAGGGACCAGTCTAATCCTGATCATAATCAGCCAGGTCATACTGGGTATAGGTTTTGGACTCTTTTCATCACCCAACACCAACGTTATCATGGGCTCCGTGAAGAAGAGGTTTTATGGAATTGCCTCGGCCACGGTGAGTACCATGAGGCTCATAGGCCAGACCATGAGTATAGGTATTGCCACACTGGTATTTGCCTTCCTGATTGGTCGTGTTCAGATAACACCAGACCAGTACGGCTCACTCCTGTCAAGCATCCAGATATCCTTCGTAATCTTCACCATAATATGCCTGGTTGGAATCTACGCCTCCTGGAAGAGGGGTGATGGTATGGGTTACCGGGAAGAGAAGGGTTGAATTTTGGTTTTAATTTCTTTTTATTTTAGTATCAGTTTAAGCTGGTTCTCCAATTTCTGTTTTTTATCGATAAAACAAATATCTTATATAAACTAATAACAACAATTATAAACTTCATTTCTGAATACTTAATTATTAAAGCCCATTATAAGGGGAGGGTGAATCATTAAAAGTATCAAAGAAATAGCCCAGATTTTAAGTTCAGATATCTCCAAGCGTGAATTGGGAAATCCCTATTTTAATGATGAGAATTACCAGACATTTCCCTATCACAAGGAAAATTTCCACCAAATAAGGCAGACAAGTTCAGACAGGAAAATCTGCAGTATAGATGGAGGAAATCAGGAGATATATCCCGCCCCGGAGTATTCCATTCAGCTCAACAGGATTTATTTTAACATATATAAGGATAAAAGACCATTTCCTCTAAAATCCAGTATACCCCAGAGGATAGAATTTTTATCACTCACCACCCTTAATCGTGAAAACAGAAACACCTGCTTTGAAACCAAATATGCCCTGGAGGATCACAATTTTATACAATATCTCCCCTCTGAGAGTGATTTGCAGGTACAAGCATTTGAACCTGATTTCAGATTGGGAAACAAAACCTTAATGGAAAGAATGGCCTCCATGGCCCGAAGATTTGCCGAATGGACCATCGCCGAACACGTCATCGAACGAGAACTGGAAGATGGAGATATCATCATAAAGGACGGGTCACTTCAAACTTCACATAGAAATGAGAATAAGTACGTGGAAAAAGTATTTGAGAAGGCCAAAAAGAAGGGCGTCATCTTCACCGGACTTTCCAAATCATGCCGGTTAACCACCAATACTGGATATTCACTTATCGCATCTATTGAAAAATTTGCCAGGGAAAATGACATTTCATTTGAAGAATGGTGCTACTTTCCCATAGCCCGGAGTAAGCAGGGACAGGAACATAAGGCAGTTATAATGGTGGTTAAGTTAAACAGAAATGCCAGTACATCCTTCCGGTTTGAAATATTGAAAGATCAAGCCGATAACATGAGTAAAAAAGAGATAGTGGATTTAATTTCATCCATCGCAGATTATTCAAAGGATATAACCATACCAGGATATCCATATGGTCTCTTCGATGCACATGTATGGGCCCGGGTTAGAAAAGAAGATTTAAACAACTACAAACTCATACTGGACTCTGAACTGGCCAAAACAGAATTTTTTGAAGATTTCAACGCCCGTATAAAAGCGGTTAGTATGCATGATAAATTAGATGAACTATGATACAGTTAGGTAAATTAGAAAGCGACGCAGGTGAAATTTAAATGAAAGGCGGTCAAATAGTAGGAGGCGGACTTAAGGACATCTATATCAGGGAGAAAAGCGACTCCCACATGGAATTAGGGGATTTACTGGTGGCAGAAGGACTAAACCAAGATTATACAATTATCCAGGTAAAGGATATAGAGTACCGGAGCCAGATTCCACAGCAAACCTTAGAGTTATCGGCAGGGATGAAACTGGAAGGATACGGGGATAATCTGGAGGTGATGGAACCTAACCTGCGTAATTACCTCGTAGCCCGGGCCAAGAGCCTGCTCTACGTGCAGAAAAATGATAAGGGAGAATACCTGACCAAGAGCCCAAAAAGACCTCCCTCCTTCTTCAACGATGTCCAATCCATAACTGACGAACACTTGGGATTCCTGAAGCCAGATGACACCAAAAATAGTATCTATTTAGGGGATATAAGAAGCGGATCCACCGTGAAAAAGGAAGTCAACGTACACATAGATATGATCAAATCATTGACTCACCACATCTTCATACCGGCCACCACCGGCCGGGGAAAGAGTAACCTGGTGAGGGTGATGCTCTGGAGTATTCTTGACTCTGAAGGTGCCGGTATTCTGGTTTTAGACCCTCATAATGAATATTTTGGGGACAGTGTGAGGAAAGGGCTGCGGGACCATCCTAAAATGGGTGAGAAGCTGGAATACTACTCCCCAGACAGTGGTAATCAGGATGCCTTAACCCTGTCCATCAACGTGAAAAAGATACGACCACACCACTTCAATGGAATAGGTGGATTCTCACAGGCCCAGAATGAAGCAATGAGGATGTTCTATAATAAATACGGCCCGGACTGGATAATGGAAATAGCCAAAGAAAAGGACAATCAGGTACTCCGGCCCATGGGAATAGATGAAAAAACAGCCAAGGTACTCAAGAGGAAGATAGAGACCAAGTTAGGTGTATCCGCCATAGTGGATGTTGCTTCTCTTGATGAGAAGAAGTGTGTATTTAAGAGCAATCTCTTCGTCGGTGGGGAGTCTGGATTATCCACCATAAATGATATCGTGAAATCACTGGAAGAAGGTAAAATAGTGATAATCGACAGTTCCAAACTCAGCGACTTCGAGGAATTATTTGTAGGAAGTATCATAGCCAGCAACATCTTCAATAAATATAAAACCTATAATTCCGAGGTTCTTAAGAACAAACCGGTAATCAGCATCGTGATAGAAGAGGCACCCCGTGTTCTGGGTAGAGATGCACTGGAAGGTGGAATGGGAAACAACATATACGGTACCATAGCCCGGGAGGGCAGGAAATTTAAGCTGGGACTGATTGCCATCACTCAGCTGGCTAGTGTAATACCACGGGCAATTCTGGCCAACATGAACACCAAGATCATCCTGGGTAATGAGATGTCCATGGAGAGATCGGCCATAATAGACAGCGCCAGCCAGGACCTATCAGATGATAACCGAATCATAGCCAGCTTGGATAAAGGTGAAGCAATAGTAAGCAGTGTATTTACCAAATTTGCCATTCCCATTTACACGCCGGAGTTTGAGAAGTTTGTGGATGAGTACCTGGAAAATTATGATGGTGGGATGGAAGTTGAAGGTGAAACAGAACTCATTGGATAGAAAAAGAATAATTTTTTTTGTTTGATTGATAAAACAGATCAGTTGGTGAAAGATGTACAAATTTGCCCACATAGCAGACTGCCACTTAGGGGCCCAGAAATACCCTGAACTTAAAGAATTAGAACTCAAGGCCTTCAAAGAAGCCTTAGACATATGCATGGCAGAAGAAGTTGATTTTATAATCATAGCTGGAGATCTGTTCCATTCCAACCTACCAGATATGGGTGTTGTTAAAGAGGCAGTGGGGAAACTAAGCCAGGTAAAAGAAAAGGGAATCCCGGTGTATATAAACTATGGGAGCCATGATTTCAGCCCCAACCAGACTTCAATCATCGATGTTATCACCGAAAGCGGTCTTATGAAGAAGCTTTTCAATGCCCGAGTGGTAAAGGACGAGCAGGGAAGGGAACAAATCCAGTTAATATTCACCATCGACCCTAAAACCGGGGCAAAACTAACAGGAATCTCCGGGAGGAAGATGGGCATAGACGACTCCTACTATGAAATCCTGGATAGGAAGAGTTTAGAGGCCGAAGATGGATTTAAAATATTCGTCTATCACACGTCAGTGAAGAATATCCTGCCAGAATATCTGATACAGATGGGAGGGATGGATATTAAACGCTTCCCCAGGAACTTCGACTACTACGCCGGGGGCCATATACATAAAAGGGTGTGCGAGGATAAACTGGAAGGATACGGTGTCGTCACCTACTCCGGACCATTATTCGGAGGTTATCCCCGGGACCTGGAGATAAGCGCCAAAGGTGAGAAAAGAGGATTCTACATAATAGAATACGAAGACCACATTAACTCATGTGCGCATCTAAAATTTCACCCTTTGGAGCTTGTAAAATACCTGTATTTGGAGTTCAATGCGGATCATAAGAATTCAACCCAGGTGAATGAAGAGATTAAAAAGGAACTTGAAAGAAGAAAAAATCAGGGCGAAATAGAGGGAAGGATAATAGTTTTAAAGGTTAGGGGAGAATTATCCAGTGGTAAAACCAGTGACGTGAACTTCCAGGAGGTTAGGAAATACCTGAAGGAAGCCAGTGCCCTCCACGTCAGCATCAATTACCACGGCCTTGTTTCACGAGAATATACGGAAATAAGGGTTAAAGGTGAAAGTGTAGAAGAAATAGAGGAGAACCTCCTTCTGGAAAACTTAGAAAACATAGACCTACCATTAGAGGAATTAAAAGGCACTAATGGAAAGGAACTCGCAACCAGGCTGCTTAAAATACTGAGACAAAACCAGAAAACCAACGAAAAAAAGGGAGAATACAACCTCAGGATTTTAAACGAATCCCTTTCAGTACTGGGCCTGGAGGACATAATAGAATAATAATAACGGAGCCATTCACTTATGATTTTCAAGACACTGCAGATGGAGAACATACGGAGCTACGAGAAGGAGAAGATAGACTTCCCCAGTGGAACCTCCCTTTTTGAGGGTGATGTTGGATCCGGCAAATCAACCATACTCATGGCCATGGAGTTCGCCCTCTTTGGACTGGGAAACCAGAGAGGAGATGCCCTGCTCCGTAAGGGGTCGAAGAAGGGTTCAGTATTTTTAAGCTTTAATGTGGAAGAAAAGGAGTACCAGATTAAAAGGACACTTGTAAGGGGTAATAGTGACTCGGTGAGGCAGGATAAAGCTTTACTAAGTGCGGATGGGAGGAAAGTGCAGCTTTCATCATCTGAGATCAAGGAGAGGATCCTGGATATCCTGAACTTCAAGGAACCACCAAACCCCCGGGCCCAGAGTGTCATCTACAGGTATGCTGTTTACACCCCTCAGGAAGAAATGAAATTTATTCTCGCACAGAAGCCCGACACCCGACTGGAAACACTCAGAAAGGCCTTTGGTATTGAAGACTATAAAACTGCAGCAGATAACGCCAAATTAATTTCAAATGGAATAAAAGACAAAATAAACTATCTGAGTGGGCAGGTTTCTGATTTAGAACAGAAGAGAGCCTCTTTAATAGAATTAAACAGAAAACTAACTGATAATAATCGGGTTCTGGCTTTAAGCACTAAAAAAAGAGCTGAACTGGAGTCGGCCTTAAGTAAATATAAGGAAGAGCTTGTAAATCTTAAAGAAATTGAATTCAGACTTAGACAGGTTAAAAATGAAATTCCCCACATGGAAAAGCAGATCAAAGATAGAGATGATTTAATAACCAGATATCAAGATGAAATTCAGGAAACAGAAATAGAAAATCAGGAAAAGTTCAGGCCGGAAATGGACAAACTGGAGAAGATCGAAAAACCCACCAGCATAAGCCCCAAAGAACTTAAAGAAAAAATTAAACTGATTAAGGAAGCGGTACAGAATCGTAAAGAATTGGTTACAACTTTAAAGCTGCTTAAGGAAAATAAGGCGACTATAAAGGAAAAACTAGAGGGTTGGAAGGATAAAAACAGGGATGATTTCATCAAAGAAAATCAGGCATTGACCCAGAAATTAAGAGAATCTAGGGATCTTCTATCCCAACACCAGAAAGAAGTGAATCTCATCCTGAAGAAGATATACAAATTAGAAGGACAGTTGGATGATATAAACATTAAACTTGAAAATTTGGACGAGTTAGGAGAAATATGCCCCATATGTGGAAGTCCATTGGACGATGCGCATAAAAAGGACCTTAAAGAGGAGAGGGAGAGGGAAAGCCGTAAACTAAACTCGGAAATAAAGGTATTAAATGAAGTAAAGAAGAAGGGTGAAGAGCAAATAGAAGATGATAATGCCCTTATAGAACAAATTAGAAATGAACTATCGAACTATAAATCCATAATAGATAAATTTGATGAATTAGATGATGTCAACTCTAAAATAAATAGAGTAGAGGGGAATATTTCAAATATTGATGATGTGTTGTCTTTAAATATCCAGGAAGATGATGATTTCGGGAATTTTGACCAGTACATCCAGCACCTCGAGGATCTGCAGGAAAAACTTAACAAGTACTTCGAGGCACAGAAAAGCTTAGAAAGTATCAGATACCAATATAACAAAAATATAGAGAAAATAGAGAGGAACAAATTGGAAATAGAAATCCTCACAGACGAAATCAAACAATTAGATGTGAATCTTACGAAGTCAAAGGAAATAATTAAACAGCTCCCTGAGATAGATAGAAAACTGGTAGAAGTTCAATCCCTTTATGATAGTACCGATGAGGAGTACAGGGGTGTCAATGACAAGGTGGTAGAAACTCAAACTTTAGTAAAAAGATTAATTGAAGATGTACATCAACTTGACAAGGAGATAAAAGAAAAGGAGACGTTGCATAATCAGTTAGAAGTACTCAAGAATTATCATAGTTGGCTCACTGATTACCTGATTCCGACTTTGAGTGTGATAGAAAAACATGTGATGCAGAATATTCACCTGGACTTTGATGAAAATTTCAAAAACTGGTTCAACCTGCTCATAGATGACCCCAGTAAAACTGGGAAAATCGACGAAGAATTCACTCCTATAATTGAACAGGACGGCTTCCAGCAGGAAATAAATTACCTGAGTGGAGGAGAAAAAACCAGCGTAGCATTAGCATACAGATTAGCCCTGAACAACATCGTACAGAAAGTTTCCACAGGTATGAAATCCAATCTACTCATAATGGACGAGCCCACCGACGGTTTCAGTAAAGAACAGCTATTTAAAATCAGAGACATACTTAACGAACTGAACTATCCCCAGATAATCATAGTTTCCCATGAAAGGGAGCTGGAGAGTTTTGCAGATAACATCTTCCAGATAGAAAAGATAGACGGCGTATCTGAAGTATCAAAGGTTAATTAAGAGGATATAAAAAAAATGACCAGTGAAACCATCATTACCGAACGAATAAAGTACTTCCAGATTGAATACCCAGACGGAGTACCTTTAGGCATCCTGAAACTGGACCTTGGCATATCAGTTGAGGAGCTTCAGAGAAGTCTGCTCAGCCTGGAGGAGCAGGGAATCCTGTTCATCGAGAATGAAGAATATGTAAAACTGGTGGAAAGCCCTGGTGAAGATTCATTTGAAGATTCAGTCGATCCTGTAGCCGAGGATACGGTATCTGAGCCTGTAAATATTGAAAGTGAACCGGCTATAAAAAAGGCGGAAACCTACGATTTATCAGAAAGAGAGATAGAGGCTTTAGAAATTATTAAAGATTTAACCGATGAAACAGGCCACATTCCACGTTACACACTTGAGGGAACGCTTTTATATGGGGATTTAAAGCTCAGCATGCTGGGTGTTTATAACCTGATCATGTCCCTGGAAAACAAGGGGATAATACGAAAAGTCCAGATAAATGACAGTGAATATTATGCTGTTTGATGCTGTTAGTGCTAATTTTGTAAAAATGCAATTACAAGAGCAGAGAAAAATAATTAAAAAAGTAGAAACTGAGTTAGAATAGACCATCGTAATAATAATATAATGTGTTTTATCTTCTATTTAGATAATCCCACTCCTACAGCTTTGTTTAATCAAACCCTTTTTTATACTGGAAAATTCCAAAGTATAAACGTTTACTGGTGCTTCTTTTCATTTAAAGGTAAAATTTCAACCGGAATTTATGATTGATCTTCCCCGTAAAATTGTTATTCATGTAAAACCGTATTAAACTTGGATAGGCAGGTATTGGCCAAATTTTTTTATGATTATTTGAACAAAATATTATCTGGTGATTTTATTGGCTGAACAGGAAAGTAATCGGCAATAACAACTATGGTATGGGAGATTAAATATGGTTAAATTAGGTTATAAATTATCCAGTGAGGACACCAATCCTCTAGATCTTGTGCGATACGCTAAAATGGCTGAAGAAGCAGGTTTTAACTTTGCCATGGCTTCAGATCATTACCACCCATGGGTAGATAAACAGGGTGAAAGCCCCTTTGTATGGTGCACCCTGGGCGGTGTTTCACAGTCAACCACAGAATTAAAGGTGGGAACTGCAGTTACCTGCCCCACCATCCGAATAAATCCAGTTATCATTGCCCAGGCTGCAGCCACAGCAGCTTCCATGATGCCCGGCAGGTTCATGCTGGGGTTGGGATCAGGGGAAAACCTTAATGAACACATATTGGGAGACCCCTGGCCACCGGCGCATATTAGAATTGAAATGTTTGAAGAGGCGGTGAAGGTGATCCGGATACTCTGGCAGGGTGGAATGCAGAACTTTGAAGGTAAATACTACACCATAGAAAATGCCAGGATTTACACCCTACCAGATGAGCTTCCACTCATATTCATGGCTGCTGATGGAGAAAAAGCCGCTAGAAATGCGGGTAGACTGGCTGACGGATTAATCACACCAGGGATAAAAAAAGACCTGGTGGAAATATTTAAGAAGTCAGGAGGGAAAGGTAAACCATGCTACGCTGAGGCTTCAGTCTGCTGGGCGGAAAGCCGGGAAGAAGCGATGAAAACTGCCTATGATCACTGGCCCATAATTGCAAATAAAGGTGGTATAAACTGGGAGTTATACTCACCCAGATATTTTGAATCCCTGGCTAAAATGTTAGATCCTGAAACCGAAATTGCAGGAATAACCTACGGTAACAACCCCCAGGACCATATAGATAAGATAAATAGATTCATTAAAGCAGGATATGACCATGTATTCATCCATCAACTGGGACCTGATCAGGAAGGGTTCATAAATTTTTATAAAAAGGAAGTCCTGCCTGAATTTCTGTAAGACTTAGACAGTTAGGGTTGAGATTAAAATAGGATTGAATTGAAGGTGGTATGTAATACTATCGGACGCCAGTTTCCTTAAATAGCTCTTGATTTAAGGGGGGGGTTTTGGGATAGCATATTATGCTTGTAGCTTGAGAATAATATGGTCATTCTGGAAAGGGGACTTCCAGATCTTTGCAAATCTTTCTTGCAAGGCATCCATAATCTCACTATGTCTTGGCATCGTGGATGTCTTTTTATTTGATGGATTATAGTAAACTGTATGTTTTCGACCTTCTCGAATGAATTCACAGCCGTGCTCTCTCAAATGACGAATTAATTTACGCCGTTTCATTAAATATCAACTTTTATCTTTTCGCGAATAAATTCCTTACCCTGTAATCCTTTTTCTGTTATTTCCCTATTTGATAATAGAATCAACTCAATGGCTTCATACAGGTTCTCACGTGCTTCTTCAAGTGTTTTACCCTGAGTATTCGCACCAGGGAGTTCTTCAACGTATCCAATATAACAATCGTTGACTTTTTCAAATATAGCATTAAATGAACTTTTCATGTCGCATCACTCACCATTTTTATATTTTTTTCATACCAATTAAAATTACTTTCTAACAATATAATTCTGGCATTATTTAGGGTTTTAAAATCTGTTTGGCATTTAGATCAGTTTAATCGCTTGTAAAAGAGTATTCTCTTCCTATTCTTCTATTAGGAGAAATTATCGAACTAAGTCCACGAATAGGGATTAAACTCAGACGGCGGAATATACATCACCTCTGCGTATCCATTTTCTAAAAGCTCCTGGTTGAGGTTTTTGTCGTCGATGTAAACCACGGCCAGGGTTCGGCCATATTTATCGTAGTGTTTGGCATCGTCGATATCCAAATACACCGTTTTACCCTCGACCATGCTTTTTACGAAGTCTGTAGCCGAAGTATAAGCGGGCTCCCCCCGTTCAGGGGTGTTAACCCCCACGAGTCTTATCCTACCCACTCCTTCTACATCTATGGTGTCACCATCTACCACATGATAACAGAGTCCGCTTACTTCGTAATGGACTTCCGGGGCGGGATTTTGAGTTTCAGTTGGGTTGGATAGTGTGTTATTTTTCTTCAAAATTAATGGACAAATTGTTTTCTATGAAAGATTGATAACTATCATTTAGGCTGGTGTCCTGGTTGGTGCATCTTGTTATGGTCACTATGACCACAAAGATGAGAATCAGGGAGAATTTTTGTTTCATTTTCCCCACATTTGATATTGTTTGAAGCAAATTATAATAACTTAATAATTTATATTATGCAAACTTTTAATTAAAACTAAAGTTTTTTATTTAAACAAGTGTATGTACTACATTAGGGCTGTCATGAGGTTAAAACTGTTCGTGTCCGAATAAAGAGTATTAATGATACAAGCTAAAGAAACAACATCAATATAGTGATTAAAATATTAAAGTAAGTTAAATTAATTTATTTTAAAATTATATTATTATGTGGTTACCATCACAGTTATACGGGATAAATTGTAAATATATGTGACAGGGTATTGGCAACTAGAATAGGATTCTTAAATTTTTTGGGAGTATTACTAAAGTGAATCCATTTAGCTTAGATGTGAGCAAATGAAGGTTTTTAAATGGATGATGAAGAATTAGGTGAAATTTTAATCAATATATTTCTATTACATCACTTTTTTAAAAATCATGATTTTCAATATAGAAATTTTGATGGACGTAGGAAAATAACATTTAACCATTATCTGACATTGATGATATTAAAAAAACGAAAAAAATTACCAATATCTGAAATTGGAAGGTTGACAAGTGTCAAAAAGCAAAATATGACTTATATAATCGATAGACTTGTGGAAATTGGATTGGTCAAACGCGTACCGGATATGAGTGATCGAAGGGTGGTTAACATTACAATAACAGATGGGGGTATAAAATATTTGGACAAATGGCAAAAAGCTAAAACTAAAGATTTGCGTAGCTTTGATGATGGAGATTTGAAAAAACTTGCTGCGTTATTAAAAATATTTAATTCAAAGTTATCAAAGGAAGAATAAAGAGATTGACATCTGATTATAGCAAATTTTTCGAAGCACCTATGATCTAGTCTAAATAGTTGGTTTAAGTCTATTTTAATTGATAAGAGTAATGAATGGGTTAAATTTTTTAATTTGGATTCGTGATAATCCAAAATTCAATTAATAATGAATTTGAATAGTATGAAAGTGATACTTTAGAAGTATTTATTAATAACATATTAATACATTAAACCATCAAATCAAAGGAGGTGAAAACATGATCCAACCAGAAACAGTTAGCCCAAATAATGACTGGTGTGTTGTTTGCGGTGGTTGTGCGACGTGTGTTATGCATTTGGTGCTCTTTAGTGTTTTCTTTGTAGCCGGGCAATTAGGTTAATAGGACATTAAAGGTTTAGTTCATCAACTGAATTTGGCTATAATGGTTGGTAGTGTTCAATATTTTTTTTGAAGTTAATATTAGTTAAGACTTCTGACAGTACAAAATTCAGATTAGCACCATATTAATTGGTAACATTATAAAATAATTTAAAAAAGGTGTATTCAGGATAAATTATTGGTTATAAATCCGATTTAAATTAAGGAGAAAGAAAAATGAGTAGAAATAACAAATTGTTTCCTGTCTTAAAAGAAGGTTATACACTTCAAAAATGTAAAACTAGAGGGCGTGTTTATTCTCTTAAAGATCGCAGACATTTTTGTGAAGTAAATGAATCTGCAGCCAGAATTCTTGAACATTGTGATGGTAAGAAAGAGTTAGAGGAAATTGCAGGTATAATTAGTTCTCATTATAATGAGGAATATCAACCAACGCTAAAGATCATAAAATCTTATTTGGATGAAAATAGTGATATTTTAGTTGATATTTATCCTCAAAATATCGAAAGAAATATTTTAGTAACTGGAAATTGGGATATTGATGCGCCTACTCAAGTTTCAGTCGAATTAACCTACAATTGTAATTTCTTTTGCAGACATTGTTATATTGAGGGTGGTCCTGAGAGAGAAGAATTTGCGGATTCAGAAAAATTGATTAGCTTGTTAGATCGCCTAGCAGATTATGGTATTTGTGTGGCTGAACTAACTGGAGGTGAACCAACAATGCATCCGGACTTTTTTAGTATTGTGGAGCATTGTGCAAAACGATTTCCGTTAGTCAGTATTATTACAAATGGATACATGCTGAATGAAGGTCATTTAACTAACTTACTTAAATATAAATCTAATTTATCGTTTCAAGTTAATTTAACTGGAGATAATCAAGGATATGTGGATTGGTTCTGCAATAAAAGGGGTGCATTTGAAAATGCCAAAAATGCTATCGAATTGTTGAGCAAAGAAGGTTTCATGGTTAGGGCATCAATGCTAATAACCCCAAAAAATATTGATCAGGTCTTTAACACTGCAAATTTAGCAAAAGAGTTAGGTGCTACATCGTTTATAATTTCTCCTATAGTTCCTGTAGGTCGAGGTCAATTAAATTCTGAACTTTCATATGATCATGTTTTCACGCCTCAAAACATACCTCAATTAACTGATTTAGCAAAAGAACTTGAAGAGAAATTTGGTAATTTTGTAGTTAAGGCCTCTGAATATCAAGAATTAACCTCTGATAGAAGAAATTCACAGTGTGGGGCTGGAAATATCGTTATCGCTATTACACCTAACGGAGACATCAAATTATGTCCAATGGCAGATCCTAATGATTTTCCAATTGGTAATGTCTACAATGATAATTTACACGAAATATTATTAAAGTATCCAGTCATTCAAGTAGAGGATCCTAAACCAGAATTATGCGGGGATTGTGAACATATTGATTTCTGTGGAAACTGTGTGGTTAGGGGACTTAGAAGATATTATGAAATAGGAAATAAATGTTCTTGGGGAAAAATTACCGAGATAGATTCAGTTTTGAAGGAGGCCAAGAGGATTGGATAAAATAATTTTAGAACTAAAAAATGTTCACAGGCTTTATGGAGATTATGAAGCCTTGAGAGGAATTTCTCTTGAAGTTAGAAATGGGCAGATATTTGGTTATTTGGGTCCTAATGGGTCAGGGAAAACAACAACCATTAAACTCATATTGGGATTGATTAAACCGCATTCGGGAGATGTCAGTGTTTTAGGTGGAGATCCATATATTGATGATTACAAAGCTATGGATACAAGAAGGCATATTGGATCTGTATTAGAATTTGATGGTTTGTATACACAACTCACTGGTTTGCAAAATTTGGTTTTTTGGGCAGAATTATATGGTATAGAAGGTCAAAATGCAATAAAACGAGCAAAACATATGATTGATTTAGTTAAATTATCTGAATGGGCTGATGTGAGGGTTGCTGAATATTCCTTTGGTATGCGTAAAAGATTAAACTTAGCCAGGGCTTTGGTAAATGATCCTGATATTTTAATATTGGATGAGCCTACAGTAGGAGTCGACCCGGAATCAAGATATCTAATCAGAAATATTATAAAGGATTCAGCGGCTGAAGGTAAAACAATATTCTTTTCTTCACATGATTTGGAAGAGGTGCAAAAGATATGTTCACACATTGCTATTTTGAAAAATGGAGAATTAATCTTTAATGGGACTTTAAAAGATGTTATAACTCAATTAGGAAAATCCAAACTCTTTATTCGCCTTGAATCTCCCGATGACGCTGATTTTCTGACTAAAAAATTACGGGACATTGGTTATGATGTTAAAATGGAGGGTTCGGTGGTCTCATTTTATCCAGAAAAAGGGTTTGAAATATCTAATCTAACAAAAAGAAGACTTTTGGATACCTGGGAAGTTAACTCATCACTTGAAGAAGTTTACCTCAACTTAGTTGCTGATAGTAAAGGTGAAGCATGAATCCACAGTTGAAAGTAATACTTCTAAAAGAGATAAAGGAAATGGCTGGACGCACTGATTATCTGGTCACGATAATTATAAACAGCATAGTCTTTATAGGTGTAAGTTTCCTTGCTACAGTAGCATCTCCAAATGGATACATCCAAAATTTATGGATAGAAATGTGTTTTATAGTTCTACCTCCTTTTGCCATGTTGTTAACATGTCTTCCATTTGTACAGGAAAAATTCAGTAATGAAAAGTTAATTCGAAATTTTGAAGCACTTTTAACTACACCGGTTTCCCTTAAAACAGTATGGGCAGGTAAAATAGCCTCTATATTTTTCTTGAGTTACTCCATAGTAATAATTGTCATCGTTACACTATTGATTACATGGAGTATTTTAAATGGGTTAAATCCGATTTCAATCTTATCGGTTCCAGTATGGATAGTGGTTTTATTTATATCCCCATCACTTCCCATGATCTATGCAGGATTTGCGTCATGGTCTATTTTAAGATTTACTCATTCTAAATTAATGGAAATTTTGCAATATTTTGCAGTTGGTATCAGTGTTATGATTTTTCTATCGTCTGGAAAAATTATTAGATCTATTGCCACTGGCCATCTTGTTAACTGGCCAATTGTAGTTTACAGTATCATAGGAATTATTATAGGCATTGCTTTAGTACTTTTTTTAATACGGCGATTAGATAAGGAGAAAGTCACAATTTAAAGTGTAATAGTCATTAATAAATAATAGGAGGAGTATCATTGAATCAGAGGGGATTTTTCTATGAGTTTGTTAAACCACACATGCTCCTCATATTGATTCTTTTATTTGTGAGTTTTTTAAGTCTATTATTCTCATTTATCAACCCTTTACTGACTAAACTATTGATAGATAATGTTTTTATTGATAAAAACTTTAGCCTCTTATTCTTTATCATTATAGCATTCGTTGGGCTATATCTTTTATCTTCAGTTTCAAGTTACATTTCCAACTATTTAACCGGAAAATTACAAGTGATAATATTAAAAGGTGTTTCCAAAAGTGCATTAAACCACGTTCAGCATGCATCAATAGAAAATACTCAGGACTTCAAGGTTGGAGATATGATTACCAGAATAATAGCTAATGCACAAATGGTAATAAACATTCCTACTATTATTATTCCACAATTTATCATGAGTGTAATTAGCATTATTGTGCCGTTTATTATAATGATCTATCTTAATTTACAGCTTGCATTGGTTGTGATGAGTCCAGTTTTACTTTTTTCTTTATCTTCCGTTATTTTTGGGAAACTAATGCAAAAAAGACAAAAAATTTTTTTAGAAGAAAATGCTTCAGTGTATTCGTTTTTGAAGGAAAAACTTTCCATTGTGCCATTAATAAAAGTTTTTGGGTTAGAAAAGTGGTCTCAAGATAAATTTAAGGAGAAAATAGATAAATATTATACTAGTTCGATAGATTATACAAAAGCATCTTCTTTGAACATCTCCGTTGGTAATTTGATTTTAGGAGTACCAATAATTTTTATATTGATCTTTGGAGGGCCGATGGTAATAAATGGATCTTTAAGTATCGGAACGTTCACAGCATTCATGAGCTATGCTGCTATATTTTTTTCACCTGTTTCCCAATTATCCCAATTATGGACGTCTTATAAAAGTGCTTTACCTGCTTTTGATAGGGTCAAAGAAATTTTTGATCTAAAACAAGATTATAATGGTCAAGAAGAATTGATAGTTAAAAAGGGGGAAATAGAATTCAAAGATATATGGTTTTCCTATGGTCAAAATAGACCTATCTTACAGGATTTCAATGCAACCTTTAAGAAAGGCCTTAATTATATAGTTGGAGAGAATGGATCAGGAAAGAGTACGATTCTTAAATTATTATGTTCCATTTATTCTCCTAACAAGGGTTCAATTAAAATAGATGGAAAAGATATATCAAGAGTGCATAAAGAGGATTTAATAAAAAATATATCAATGATATTTGCAGATCCTTACTTATTTGATGATTCTATTTATGAAAATATTCAAATAGGAAATCTTTCAGCATCTAAGGATGAGATTATTCAGGCTGCGAAGTTAGTTAATATCCATAAATTTATAGAAAATTTACCAAATGGATATGAAACACAAATTGGGGAAAGTGGAATAACATTATCAAGTGGAGAGAAACAAAAAATTGCGTTAGCAAGGGCTATTTTAAAAAATTCTGCCATTATTCTTCTGGATGAAGTGACAAAATCTATAGATAGCGAATCAAGAGAATCTATTAACAAAGCCATTAATAATTTAAAAAAAGAAAAGACAATTATAATTGTGACCCATAACTTCAATGAAATAGAACATGATAGTAATATTGTATACTTACAACAAGAGTTAAATGAATCACAAATAGAAAAGACAGTTGGTTGTCCGATGAATTTAATAACTTGAGTTAAGTTGTTGTTATTTCATAGTTTTAAACGTTCTAAATTTCTCAATACCATTTTTAATACAGATTTATAAAGTAGAACATTTTATAGGGGTAGAACATATAATATCAATAGTTAATATTAAAATTGTATCAATAGCACTGTGTTAAAGATAAATTATTATCATAGTCCCAATAAATTAAATTTAATTCAATAAACGATTAAATATGATACTCATCGTCGGGGGAGCCGGATACATCGGATCCCATATCAACAAAAAACTAAGCCAACAGGGATATGAAACTGTTGTCTTTGATAATCTAAGCTTTGGACACACTGATTTTGTAAAATGGGGAATCTTCCACAGGGGAGATCTCTCAGATATTGATAACATCCGGGAGGTGTTTAAAAAATACCCCATAGACGCGGTTATGCACTTTGCAGCCTTCACCTACGTGGGCGAATCAGTGAAAGACCCTCAGAAATACTACTTAAACAACCTGCGTAACACACTGAATCTCCTACAGGTCATGCTAGAGGAGGAGGTTAAATATTTCGTGTTTTCATCAACCTGCGCAACCTATGGGAACCCTGAAGAGATACCCATAACCGAAAGCCACCCCCAAAACCCGATTAACCCCTATGGGAAGGCGAAGCTCATGGTGGAACAGGTGCTGGCCGATTACAGCCAGGCGTACAATCTTAACTATGTTTCCCTGCGCTATTTCAACGCAGCCGGCGCGGATCCTGATGTAGAAATCGGAGAGTTACATGAACCGGAAACCCATTTAATACCCCTTATACTGGATGCTGCCACGGATAGGAGGGGGAATATCCAGATATTCGGTACAGATTACCCCACACCGGACGGGACCTGTATAAGGGATTACATCCATGTGATGGACCTGGCAGACGCCCATATAAAAGCCCTGGAATACCTCCAAAGTGGGGGTGAAAGTGAGGTTTTTAACCTGGGCAATGGTCAGGGCTTCTCGGTAAGGGAGGTTATAGAAACAGCCCGGAAAGTCACTGGGAGAAAAATAGAAGTTGAGGAGGTTGATAGGAGACCCGGTGATCCGCCTGTACTGGTGGGGAGTTCAGATAAAGCCCGGGAGATACTGGACTGGAACCCTCAGTACCATGATCTGTCCTTGATTATTGAAACTGCCTGGAAGTGGCATCAGAAAAGATTTTAAGTGGGCATCAAAAGGATTAAAATAGGTATAAAAGATATTAAACGGATTTTAAAAAATCCTGAGCCCCCGATAGAATAAGAAGTATGCCAGGATCATCAGGATTACGGCCATTATCACTGCCGTGACGATGGTGCCTTTGTCACTGCCAAATATTATGGGTATAGGGCCGATTAGGACCACACCCCCGGTTTTCACATCGCTGGTTTTACCAGTTGTCTGCAGGGCGGTGCCTGCAAATATCAGTATGAATCCGATGAAGATAACCAGTATCCCCACGGTAATTATCGTACTTCCCTGTATCATAGTTTAGATGTATGTTAGTCTACTTCCATTAAATAATATTCGGTGATATTTTTCTTCCTTGATTTTAATACATTTTTTTTACAGAATCTTTCCAGTGATTCATCCAGTTCATCTTGAATACAGGCGTCCAGTTCCTGGTTTTCACAGAGCTGTGCTGGACAGGGACATTCTATTCCTTCTTCTATTTCATCCCGGCTCATCCATTCGCCTGACTTGATCAAGGCATCGCAGACTGCGATATAGGTAAGTAAGTCCTTCTTCTTTAAGTCTTCCACGTCCAGTTTTTCCAGATGTCCTTTGATCTCTTCTGATAGGGATTTAATATGGTCTTCCTCTTCTTCTGGTATGATAAACATGACCTGTACTTCTTCTGCTAGGAAAGAGCTGCCCCGGCTGATTTGGAAGAGATTCTTTTTAAATACCACTCCTCCAACGTCCTCAACTGCTTCCTTTAATTCGTCGAATCTGTAAACTCCGCCGCTAAAGAGGAAAATCTCATACATGAAAGCACCCTGTTTATTTTGTAAATCCCTTTCTATTTTTTTATTTTATCATCACCCATATTTATGATCTTTGATGGGATCAGATCGTTGATATTTTCATCTGAGAATAAAATAAAAAAAGAGATAGGATGTTTAATAACTTAGACTTCCGATATTTCTTGTTTAATTATGTAACACTCTAATTAAAAAATTCCACCCAATTTGGGAAACCTTATCTTGATGTATCATTTTCTTTTAACCACACTGATACCTGTGTATTCACCCACCACTTCGATATGGATTGTCCAGTCGGGGTGGGTTTCATCTGGCTGGCCATTCGTTTTTTCCAATTCTTTATAGATGGAATCCATGAATTTTTCCTCTGATTTTATGTAGCGGGTTCCCCTGATATTGCATTTTATGGCAAATGTTTCACCGTCTTTGATCTTGTTTTGGCTGATATCTATTATGTTTTCGAGTATTGCTGCCGGTTTGCTTGTTATCACACGTTCTATGGGGACTACTTCAAAATTCTTCCTTAAGGATGTTTCAGCCAGTTTGATTGCAGTATTTATATTCGTTTCCAGAAGTTCTACCAAAAAGACGTTGTAAAATTCTGATTCTTTTATATAAAAACGCGGGTCGTAATTTTTTAACTTATCTTCTAATTTTTCTATGGCCATATATTCATCTAAGTCTGGGGGTGTTTTATTTTCTTCAACTTCTACTACTAGATCGAATTTCTCATTGGACATCATCGTTAGTCCCTTCCAACATTAATAATATTATAGAGGTTAAAAGTAATATATAATTGTTGTGGTTAACTAACATGAACAAATTAAATAATAATTTATATATGAAAAGTATTATAATATGTTCATGGATGAGCAAGGTACAGTAAGTGTAGATCTACTATTTGCTGCATTTATATTCCTAATAATTCTAGGATACACGTCAACGTTGATTTTAGACAGGTTTAATACCGTTGATAGGTCTCAAGAACTGGTTGAAGCCAGGAGTTTAGCTGAAAATATAGCTGGTGCAATAAACCAGGCGTATGCCGGTGAAAATGGACATGTTATAAAAATTAGAACGCCTGATCGAATCAATAATGACGATAAATATCATGTGGAGGTAAATTCTTCGGGAGTTCTGGTAGTACTGGAAAATAGACGGGGATTGGCATACATAATACCCCAAAAATTTTCCAAAACTTACGATACCCTACAGAGCTCCAAGATCATCCTACTACCAGCAAAGGAATATGTTATAATCAACAAACGAGAAGGAAAAGGAGATAACTGGATCGTTATAATAGAAAATAACCAAAAATCTTAGGAAAGTTCATTTATGGATCTTAAGAATCCTTATAGGGATATAAAAGGCCAAATGTCTGTGGAATTCGTCCTAATAGCCGGGTTTATGTTAATTCTTACATGTGCAGTTGCCGCTTATATCTTTGATGACAGTGAACTGACCCATGCCATGGCAGCAGCTAGAAGTGGAGCAGTTCAGGGTGTATTGGCAGATTCTCTGGCGGTCTATCCAGAAGAAACTTTTAAAGATTATATTCAAGAACATCCCAGACTGATAAGTCCTTCCGGTGTGAAGATCGTGAAGATTGCCTATGAAAATAAGGGAGTTAACCCCTTATATAACCGTACCTGGATACAGTTGAAGATATACACCACTGGCTCTGAGATGGACAGTGCAGAACAGTATCGTTTAGGTTCGAGGATAAATTATTATGCTAGAAAAAGCATATGTGAAGTTTTTAAAACTCAAAACTTAACCAATGTTGCTTTTAACCCGGCATTTACAGATAAATATGTGTTCACTACGGCTGGTGTGGAATGGGTTTAATGGATGAAGGATTGCTTGATTTAGTGTCGAATGGTTGATTTAAAATAATAAAATTAGATTATATTATCCTGCTTTTCAAAACATAAGACAGTATGATACCAATGGCACCAAAGAGTATACCAATCAGCCAGATTACAATAACTACCTGTTGTTCACTCATGGGCCGGCGTAGCACGCTTCGAATCAGGGAGTTGAATCCGCCGTCGGGGGCGATGAGCTTTCCATCACCATTCACCTCGGTAGGTTTATGATCCTGTCTTTCCATCACCCCTGCACTGTAGAACTTAAGGCCACTGTCTATTATGTTGGGGATGAGGACGATAAAGGCGATCATCTTAACCCTTCCAATGAAGGCAATCACCACGATGGTTGCTCCGATGATCAGCGTTCCTACGTCTCCTGGGAACACACGGGAGGGATGACGGTTGTATATTAAGAAGGCCAGAAGGGCGCCTAACATGGCCATGGATATGATGGTCACATCGTATTTTCCCATAATCAGGCATGAAATGGTCAGGGAGGTCATGGCGATGGCTCCCAGTCCGGATTCGATCCCATTGAGTCCGGCGAGCATGTTGGTTAAATTGGCGGCTATGGTAACCGCCACTGGTATGAGGAGCATGTAGATTATCCCCACATTTGGGGGTGATATCCATATCAGGGGCAATCCGGCGAACCAGAGAAGTATCAGTTTTTCCTTAGACGATAGTTGAATCAGATCGTCCACCATGCCCACCATGCCCACCAGGAGGATCACCAGCAGGGTGATTACCAGGGTGAACTGTAAGGTGGGGTAGAGGTAGATTGCCACGAACAAACCGATTATGAACCCTAAAAGGATTCCGATACCACCCATCTCAGCTACTTTAGGCTGGCTGGGTTTGTGGATGTCCTTCCCCACTATTTTTGCATCGTTTAATTTCTTGATCAACCGGGGCATGGCCAAGTAGGTGACAAGAAAGGAGATGACAGCGCAGATACCGGCAATCATTATCAGATCTGGTTTCAGGATGTTTATGGCCATGGTAGTACCTTTAAATTTTTATGAATCTTTATTCTTTTTTTTAAGGATGTAAATATCGTCATTACGTTTATGAATATCTTCTCTTCAAAAGACTATAAACACTTCGCAGAGGTATGTCCAATTTTTCTGATATTTCCTTGGCAGATACGCCTTCATTATGACTGGATTTTACTTTTCTTACAGTTTCCAGGGAATATTTAGGTTTCCTTCCCTGTTTTAGGGGTGTTTTATTCAGGTAATAAACGGTTTTTAAGGGGATATTCAGGGTATTTGAAATCTCCTGGGGGGTGTACCCCTGTTTAAACATCTTCCCTACCATATCCCTTTCTTTTCCCCCATATTTCCGGGGTCTTCCTATTTTTTCGACAGGTTCTACTTCCACACCCAGTGCAGAGAGTGCTTCCAGGTAACGGTTGGGGATACGTTTGTAGAGGCTGGGAGGGCAGGTTATCTTCCTTAGCTCTGGATTTTTATCCAGCAACTCCATGATCTTCTGGGAAGTCAGTGGTTTGCTTACGTGGATTTCATAACCCAATATTAGCACCTGTACATGTTTATACTCATATTATAACTTTTTTTTATCCTATTTGATCATTTCCAGGAATTGTTGAGCTCTGGATGATGGTTTCTGGAATGTCTCTATCATATCCCTTTCAGTTTTCACTTCTTCAGGATTCAGGCCAAATATCTGGGCAGCTTCATCCAGGTCGATGTTGCCTACTGAATTCAAAATGGCAGCGCCCACTGCAGAGGGATTGGTTTTCACGTGCAGTCCTTTGATCTTCTTTTCTATTTCAAATTTTCCAGTTAATAAACTGCTTATATCGGATATGTAGGGAATGTTCTCATTAAGATGGTTCTTCAGTATATTTATGGCCTGTTCATGGAAGTTTTCAAAGGATTTCATTTGATTGGTATCCAGATATGGTCTTAGATTTGGGAAAGAACCTGAATATTTAGTTCTGTGATCATAAGAAGTTGTAAGGTAATATTTTATTATATCCCAGGTAATGAGTATCCGGGGAATGTTTAAAAGAAGGCATTTGTCGATTTTTTCCTTTAATTTAAGGTCGGCTTCCACTTCCTGGTCAAGTTCACCCTTCTCATCAACCAATCCCTTCTTCTGCAGCTCTTCATCCATTAACTCCCTCTGCAGGGTCATCTGGTCTTCGGAATCCCCCATTTTTAGGGAGTTTCTCCGGGCTTTTTCCAGTGCTTCGTTGTAGATTCTTATTTTCTCGGGATTTTTCAGGTGCTGCCTTAAAACTGAGTCCATTATCGGCATGCTTTTATCTTCGGCCAATTTTACGTAGCCCAGACTTAAAGCGGTTTGCACGTGTTTATCGTTGATGATGGATGGTCGGCTGCGGTGAAACTGCATGAATTCTATACGGGCATCCGGACCGTACTCTTTTCTTATTTCCTTTTCATAGTTCACTTGATTTATACCATCTAAATTAACCCGTTTCCTGACCCATCGACCATCCTCAAATACCCTCACCACCAGTGAAAGGGTCTTTACACTTCCTCTCTTCTCCTGCTTTAAGATGCGCACTATCTTCCGGAACGATTCTCTTCCTAAGGGTGAAAGCTGGGACATCTTCACCATATAATCCCCACTAAGGGGTAGGAAGTTAATTATATCCAGTCTATAAACCCCCTTTATGTTTGGGGTTAACTCTAGTTTATCTGAGCCGCATAAACACTTCCTGGCTATTATATTATGGAGATCATGGCCCTGGTACTCATTCTGGCATGAAGAACATTTTATTACCCCATACTCCTCCAGGTTACCTATGGCTATTTTATGGGATGCTATGGATGATTTTATCCGGTCGAGTATGTTTTTTTTAGCGGCCGCCTTCATCCGAAAGTGCTGGGTGTGCCTGGTGATGTCATGGAGGTCTTCCACCTGCATCTCACTTGCCGAAGGACGTCCATATTTAACGATGGAACGGTAGGGTGCCTTATAACCCTTCACTTCCATGGTGTCCCTTAAATCCTGCAATTGCGACAGGTTTTCTTTAAAATAAGTGTAAATCTCTATGAAATAGTTGATGTTTGAAAGTGCAGGGATATCTATGGTTTTCCTTCCGATTTTCCTCAGGAATCTTTCTGTCTTCCCAATTAACACCGATTCATTCATTTTATTTTTTCACCAGTTTCAGCGCCTTCAGCACTCAGGACACTTAGAGTATCTTCGGTGGCCAGTATCATTCCCTCTGATTTTATCCCGAATAACTTGGCAGGTTTTAAATTGGCCAGGACTATAACTTTCTGGTTTAGGATTTCTTCTGCTGTATATTTACCGGCTAAACCAGCGACTACTTGTAATTTTTTGTCCTTGATGTCCACCATCAGTTTCAATAGAGTGTCACTTCCTTTGACCTTTTCTGCTCCTACCACCTGTCCCACTCGGAATTCTAATTTAGCAAAATCTTCAATGCTAATTATGTTTTTCATATCATCTAACTCTCCTAAATTTTTGTAAAGCGTTTCCTTTTTATTTTCAATGATCTTATCCTCTATCTTCAAAAAGAGGGGTGTTGGCTTGGATATTTCTTGGCCAGCTGGTATCTTTTCAGTGGCCTGTTCCCATTTAACCCCTGAAGTATCCAAGTTAAGTATTTCCAGTATTTTCCCCGAATTAACCGGGAGATAGGGATTTAACAGTACAGCAAGTGTTTTAGAGATCTGGTTGCAGATGTATAGACATGTGGCTGCAATTTCCGGTTCATTCTTAACGGTTTTCCAGGGTTCCTTATCGTTGAAATATTTATTGCCCAGTTTAGCCAGCCTGATTATCTCCACCAGCCCATCCCTGAATTTGAAGTTCTCTATATGTTCTGCTACTGTGTTTGGTACTTCTTTCAGGCCGTCCAGTATTTTCTGGTCATAATCATCAAATTGGGAAGGTTCGGGTATTTTCCCCTGGAAGAAGCGGCCTGTGAAGGTAAACGTGCGGTGGAGGAAGTTGCCCAGCACATCGGCCAGTTC
Organism: Methanobacterium sp. UBA279; assembly: GCA_002502855.1. Lineage (GTDB taxonomy): Archaea > Methanobacteriota > Methanobacteria > Methanobacteriales > Methanobacteriaceae > Methanobacterium_A. The sequence continues at coordinate 12,400 of DAQK01000012.1, read as the reverse complement.
ATCGTTGATCCTTCGCTGGAAATCCTCCCAGGAAAAATCGGTATCTTTGTTGAGGGGTGCGTTGACCAGGAGGTAGTATCTGAGGATATCGGATTCAAAGTCCTTGAGGAAATCGGAGGTCCATATCACCCAGTTTTTACTGGTGGACATCTTCCTACCCTCCAGTGACAGGTATTCACCGGCGACTATGCTGTAGGGAAGTTTACATCCGTAGGCCATGAGAAGAGCCGGCCAAAATATGGAATGGTGGTAGATGATGTCCTTACCTATGAAATGTATGGCCTTATCATCCCAATACTCCTTCCAGTCCAGATTACTCCTTTCAGTGTACTGAGCTGCCGAGGTTATGTACTCCAAAAGTGCGTCCAGCCAGACATATATTACTTTACCCTTTGCTTCATCCAGAGGAACTGGTATTCCCCATTCCATGTCTCTGGTGAGTATCCAATCCTTTAAACCCTCTTTTATCCACTGCAGGGTGTAATTTTTTACGTTGGCAGGTAACTTATCATTACCTTCAATCCATGTTTTAACTTCATCCTGGAACTGGCTCAATCGGAAGTAGTAATGAGTTGATTCCCTTATTTCCGGGATTGTACCGCAGATGAGACAGTAAGAGTCTTGTAGTTGTATGGGGTCCAGGTGCCGGCCGCATATTTCACAGTGATCTCCACGGGCTTCACCCTGACAGTAGGGGCACGTGCCCTCCACGTACCGGTCGGGTAGGAAACGGTCACACTCGATACAGTAGGGTTGTTTTATCTCCTTTTCGTAGATGTAACCCTGGTCGAATAGTTTTAAAAAGAAGTTCTGGGCTGTCTGGTAATGTTTGGGATCGGTGGTCCTGCCGAAGTTATCCAGTGAAATGTTACAGGACTCCAGGTCCTCCTTTATCATCTCATGGTACCTGGTTGCAATCTCCAGGGGAGTTTTACCCTCCTTTTCTGCCTGGACAGCGATGGGTGTTCCGTGTTCATCTGTGGCACAGACGAAGAGCACATCACGCCCTTCCATCCTGTTGTAACGTGCGTAAACATCGGCTGGGATGTAAGTAGACCTTAAGTGGCCCAGATGGGTGGGGCCGTTAGCATAGGGAAGTGCACAGGTGATAAAAACCTTACTCAAAATTTCTCCTCCTCTTAAAATCATTACGAAGTAATTTATATAAATTTTAATCCTGTATAAAACTATATATAAATAGAAAATTTACTTCAAGGATTTATTGGTTAATTAAAAGATTTAAAATATATTTGTTGTATTATTTTATATAAGTACTGTATATACTGTATACACTGGTTATACTGTTAATACTGGTTAATTATTTCTTAGAGATTTTAGAGTAAAAAATTTAGCTAGAAACTATTTTTAGAGGATGAACAAATATAGTATATGTATGGTAAATGTTGCTTTTATAAACCCCTTCAGCGATGAAGCAAGGCAGATAGTAAGGGAATACGGAAATTTAAACACTATCTACCAGGAAAACGGGGATTTAATACAACTGGTCACCCGCAGCCCCTCCCAGGATATTTCTGATGAAGAAACCATACCTCATAACATCATGGATCTGGCCCTTAAACGAATAGAATGGTATGTAAAGAAGAAGAATAACCCAGAATTTGATTACCGGAAATATTCATACCTCTACAACCGCAACATCACCAACTTCGATGTCATCGCATTTTATCTACTGGTCCAGGCCATCAGCGTAAAATTCGGCCCTAACAGCAGGGAAAGCAGGGTGATGGTGGAAGCCCAGGGAAAACTCATGGAAAGCAGGATGGGAGAACTTTTACTGAGTGAAAAGAGAGAAATACTAGGAACAATATTGAACACTCTGCTCCCGGGGGAGGTTAAATGGACCATGTTCGCCGATCTATTAAGCTCCAGGAAGATCAAGTTAACCGATCTGGTGCTTGATCAGGGAAACATCATCCTGGACAAGGACTATTTTATGGAGAATTTGGGGTACAAACTGGAGCACCGGGACCCGGGTAAGATGTACGATCTCCTCATCGGCGACAAGATAAAAGAACTCATCATAAACAGGATGATCATGCAGAAAACAGAGGACTACATATCTGAAGTTTACCAGAAATCCCAGAGACAGGTGGAACCCAACCCTATTCTGCTGGAACTGGCTGATAATGTAACGGAGATACTGAACCAGCCCATGGCGACCTATGGTTACCGGGGAGGTGCAACTGGAAAAGTAGAGGCTTCGCCTTTAAACCAGGAAGCCTTCCCCCCATGTGTGAAGATCGTACTGGAGGGGATGAAATCCGGGGGAAGAAACGACGCCATAATACTATTTTTAACACCCTTCATCTCCTACGCACGACTCTATCCCGACGTATTCCGGAGAAACACCACCTTAAGGGTGTCTGATGTGGATCCCGAGCTGGCAGCTGTTGAGAAGGAGATCCTGCCCTTGATCTATGAGGCGGCGGAGAGGTGCACTCCCCCGCTCTTTGAGGACCAGCCTCAGGAGAAGGTGAACATCAACGCCAAGATGGGATTCGGCATGCACAGCGAGATAGAACTAAAACATGAGGGAGAAACCACCTGGTACACTCCAATGAGCTGTGAAAAAGTAAAGTTACACCTGCCCAGTTTATGTAAACCGGATAAAACCTGTAAAAGTATAGGGAATCCACTTTCTTACTACATTCGCAGGTTAACAGACCTAAAATATGAAGAAGCAACCAGTGAGGAACCTGGATAGGAATCCAAACAGGAATCCGAGAAGAATAGGTATTAAATTATGGTATCAGATCAACTCTTAAAACCAGCCACCCCGGAAGAACGCCGCAGATATTACCGGGAAGAATGGGATGTTAAAGACGTCCCCGAGTTCATTAGCAACTCGGTCCAGAAGAGGGAGTTCGGATTCGACCATATGGGTAGGGGACCCAACCACCGTTACAAGGTCTTCAGAAACATGGATCTCCTCCGGAAATTTCTAAGATACCGGGCACCATTTGCTGCCTACTCCTCGGTGGCCTTCTATGAAAAACCCCAGAGAAGGGATGGCTGGATAAAATCCGAGCTGGTCTTCGACGTGGACGCCAAGGACATACCTATAAGGGAGTGTGGCTGTGAAGGTGTATGTGAGGTATGCTTAAACCAGGCCCTTGAAATCATATCCAGCCTGATAGATACCCTGAAGGGGGATCTGGGACTGAAAGATATACACGTTGTATATTCCGGCCGCGGATACCACCTGCGGCTCTTTGATGAATCGGTGATGACCATGGACAGTGATGTCCGGGGCCAGATAGTACAGTACCTCAGTGGTGCTGAATTGCCCCGTAATGAATACGCAGCAGAAGGAGTAACCTACAAACTGGAACATTTCACCATACCCTTCGGCTATCCCCAGGTCTTTACCGATAGAACCAGATACGCTATTTTACACCTAACTCCAGAGACACAGTTGGATGAAGTGAACCAGAAACTTCTAAAGGATGTGATTAAAAACAGGGAACTCCTGGAAGACAATCAATGGGGTATATTCCGGAGTAAAATAGGTCCACAACGGTTTCAGAAACTAATAAGAAGCATTGCCTCACTGAACATGGCACTGGTGGATGCAAAAGTAAGTATTGACCTTAAAAGAATTCTACGTCTACCTTCCTCCCTCCATTCCATGGTGAGTATGAAATGTATGGAGGTAAAAAATATAGAGACCTTCGATCCGTTCAAGGAAGCAGTACCTAAGTTCGTCTATGAGAGGAAGAGTTAAAGATCTTAATTTAATGCTTAAATTGTCCTGTTATTGCTTTTAACCACTGCTATTAATGTATTTTTCATCGAGGGGCAGGATGTCCATAAATCCTATTTCAGAGATGATAAAAGTGCTTTATTTCTTGTATTTATAGCTGTGTATGATTCTTCTGATTCTGATATTACATACAACATTCCAAAATCGTCCGTTATTAACAACATCAGATTTTGTATGCCAAATTCCTGGTAAGCTTCTTTGTACATGTTCTTTAATTCTTCCTTATCGGTAAATCTATATAGCTGAAAATTTGTTAATCATTTTACTTTTGCTGATCATCCAGAAATTACCCTCTTTGTTTTCGAAAAATTACTTTAATTTCTTTTCGGGTTTTTTTATCATCAGAGAAAATAATAAAGTCAATTTTGAGGTCTGTTCCATCAAATTTTTTGAAATATTTTAAGTATTCTGGAGGCGCTGCCATGAATATGCTTTCACGTGCACTTTTGATCATTTCTTTGATCTTGTAATCTACACTCTTTTCACTTAAAACGAACCATAAAGTCTTTGATTTTTCTGTGAACTTTTCCTTGTCCAGAGTTTTGAAAAGTTTTTCAGCCTGATTTTTGGCATTTAAATAGGTTTCAAATAATATATTAATCCCGATTTCGGGGGGTGTAGCCTGATAGGTCATTGGTCGGCTGTTAATGAGGTTTACCAACCCTTTCTCTTCCAGAAGTCAAAGACTTTCATAGGTGTTGGGTTTGGATAGACCTAAAAAATTTATAAGCCTTTTAACTTCGGCACTATTCATCATTGCCAGTGCTATGTATAGTTTAGCCTCAGATTCAAGTAATCCCAGTTTCGTCAATGATTTGACTAGATCCCCTGGAATTTCAGTCATAAAATTTTGTCTCCCTAATTTGTTGTTAGACAATAAATAACAACTATTTTTCGTAAATTTTATATATTAACCTTGACATTATATTATAGTTATTAGGTGTACAACAAAAAATGTCTTTAAATGATGAAGTGTGTTGAAGGACGCTGAGCTGAGCACGTCTACCTTCAGTTTGACGGTGTAACTGAGGAGCCATACATTAAAACGAGAGGTCGAAACCTCCTTCCGACAAAATTGAAGGCGATAACTAATTGTAGGGCTGCAAATCTTGGTGTTGTCCTGGTTCCAACCATTATACAAGGGATAAATTCAAATCAGGTGGGAGACATAATTAATTTTGCCGTGGATTAATATCGATACCATAAGGGGCATCAACTTCCAGCCTGTTTCCTTCGCAGGAAGAACACCAGCAAATGAAGTTCGAAATCAACGTATAATTCCTGATTTCGAAAAATTGGTTGAGGAACAGACGAAGTCCCAAATTAAAATAGAAGACTTCCGCCCTGCACCATGCGTCTCTCCTCTTTCAAAATTTATTGAAGGTGAAAAACAGGTTACATTCACCTGCCATCCTCATTGCGGTGTTACCACTTATGTCTTCGCTGACAAAGATAAAATAATTCCAATTACACAATTCATTGACGTTAACGAGTTTTTTAACCTTCTTTCGAAGAGTGCCGATTATATTAAAAACGGGGGCATAACTGGAACAGCAAAAACATCAGCCAGAGCCACAGTTACGCTTCCAGGAATAGTAGACAGATCTAAAGCACCAAAATTTCTTGATATAAATAATATTTTGATTTCAATCTTAAAAGAAAGATCATACGCTGCACTGGAAGGTTTCCATAACAAGGCATTGCTTATTGGTTGTATGCATTTTATGGATCTCTGGAATTTTGATCAGGACAGAGTAAAAAGGTGTGTTATACATTATGCAGTTCCGGATGGAAGAATTATCCCATTTCTGTTCTATGAACATGCTGTACAGAGAAGAAATTGAGAAAAAATTCGGTGTTAGCTTAGAAAAGTTGAATAGTAAACCTAAAATCTCATTTAATTAATTTAAATTCATATTGAAATTTGAATTTTAAATTTAGGATGAGGTGGCTAAAATAATCGAAGAGAATTATGGCTATAAAATTGTCTTGACTGCGGATCGCACACTCATGAGTCATTATAATGGTTTAGTATTTATTGGTTTTGGAGCCTGTATACCTAAAGGATTGTTACCAGATAAAATCTATTTTTCGATGATGTGTCCATCTATCGGAGCAAATAGAGACGGATCAGCCAAATATGCGCCATGTGGAACCAGAAAAATTGAAGCTGCACTTTTAAACAATGGTTTTAACCGGGAAGAGGTGGTTGTTGCACATCCCGATCATTTAGATCGGGTAATAGGTTCAAATACCAAGGTGTTGGCTATAAGTAGTTTTGATCCCCTGGGAAATGCCCCCGCTACCACAACGTTCACCCAGCTTCTTGGAGGAGAAAACAACTACATGTCTTTGAAGTTTGAAGAATTGCTGAACCATCCTGAGGTCCAGCGTTACCGACCTAAAATTATTGTTGGTGGCCCTGGGGCTTGGCAACTTGAAGATATAGAGCCTAGGGATAGACTTGGACTGCACTCTGTGGTAATTGGTGAAGGTGAAAACGTAGTGGACGACCTCTTTAGGAAAGCAATAAATGGGGAAGAACTTCCAGGTGTGGTCCGAGGAGAAGCAGTCGATGATAAGGAGATACCCCCTATTAAAGAGCCAACTATAGAGGGAATTGTGGAGATCGCTCGAGGATGCGGTCGAGGTTGTAAATTCTGTGTTCCAACACTGCAACGTTTCCGCTGCTTGCCAATTAAGCACATAATGAAAGAAGTGGAGATAAACCTCAGGGCCGGGAAACAACCATTACTCCACGCAGAAGACGTACTCAGATATAAGGCAAATGGTTTTACAGTTAATCAGGAAGCAGTAATCGATCTCTTCAAACAAGTAAGTGGTTATCCTGGTGTTGAACATGTGGGGATGAGTCATTTCGCCTTATCATCTGTTGCAGATGCCCCGGAGGTTGTGGAGGGAATATCAATAATGCTAGAAGCTCGGGATGATGAATGGCTGGCTGGTCAAACTGGTATAGAAACTGCCAGTCCAAGATTAATTGAGGACAACATGAGGGGCAAATGTAAACCCTTCAAACCTGAGGATTGGCCCCAGGTTGTGGTGGATTCATTCCAGATATTATCCGATAACCACTGGATTCCATGTGCAACGTTAATAATTGGACTTCCTGGTGAGGATGAAAAGGATGTGCAGATGACCATTGATTTAATAGGTGAACTAGAAGAATATAAGAGTCTGATTCTACCGCTTTTCTTTGTCTCGGAGGGTAAACTGGATGGATTGCAATCATTCAATGTAAAGGATATGACACGTAAGCAATGCGAATTAATGTTAAGATGCTGGGAACACAGTCTAAACTGGACGGGGCCTTTACTGGAAGAATATTTCCGCATGACTGATATGAACTCCATAGGCACCTTCGGAGCTAAAAAAATTTTTGCCTATGCCCTCCGCCAGTCCAGAAAACTGGTGAAGATGTGCGAAGATGATTATGATTATAATCTACAGAGAATGCTTCAGGATGCCAGAAACGGCGAAATAACTATGCTACCCAAACCATTACAGACCATTTACAATTATCTTGTACAATAATGCTCAAAGCTTAATAATATCCAATAAATTGGAGAATAATATATGCTGCAATTAATGGAGTTGAAAGGAGATAAAAATGAAAGTAATTCAAAAAATCTTGAAATATCTTTTACTTTAATATTCACAGATGATGACCTGATGGATCAGGCATGGTCACTACTTGAGACATGTTTACAGAGTTATATACCATACAACGGTATAGAAACGAAAGGAGATGTATTTACAGGAGAAAATGGAATTACATCAAACTGGTTGTTATTTATCCTAAATCGGTTTTTGAAGTCTCTAATTAGGAAATAGAGGATGATCTCGAATCATATAAAAAGGATTTTGAAAACTATTACCAAGAAGTGGTTGGAAGAATTAAACTAATACCCGTTTATGAAGTTTAACTATTCACTATAGTTATTCTCCATAGATTCCAGGTTTTTTTTATTATCTCCACAGATTCCAGTTTTTATTCAGATAGAGGTATAAAAATTCTAAAACTTCTTTTTTAACCTTATTTTGAACCAAAAATTCATTTAAACCCATTAATTCATGCCTGTCTAGAATATTGTTTTTTATATGCTTACCGAATTTAAGTAAACCAATTTTTTCCCAAGATAAAGCTGTTTTTAAAAGATTCTGCACTTCTGTGTATTCTCGTTCAACTACAGCTACCCACCGGTCTTCTTCAAGCCAAGCCTTTTCTTTATATTTTTCCAGAAATTTTTTTTCATGCTCTTTAGACCAGATAGGTGGTCCATAATGTTTTTTAATCCGGGGGAGTTTCCAAGTTTCAAACTCCAGTAATATGATTATGTTTTCTTTTTCATCGGTCCAGTAGTCACCATCAAAGGTTTTAAATCCATTTCTATCCACCAGGCGGATTATAGATTTAGCTGTCTTTTTTATCTGAGGATGGAGTGCATCTGCAGGAATATCGGGTGCTTTAAATAATAAGATAAGGGTCTTAGTTCCTCTCCCTGTAAATTCTGTTTTTATTTGACTTAAATCCGTTTTTACTTCTTTTTTTTCGAAATAGAGTGGAGATTGATTTTCTATGAAGTTCCGGGAGGCCACTATAAAGTCTGACATCTTCTGCAGACTCAAAGCCGCAGCAACATTCCTGTTTGAATCTACAGGATCAACCACCACCAGGGGTTCGGTGAAGAGATTTGCGGTACCATGATCCTCTAGATCTATCTGGTAACCAGGTTTCCATTCCTCTGCTGCACTTTCGAGTACCTTCAAGAATGTTTTGTAATGTATTACCAGCAGTTCACAGAGGTATCCTGCAAATCCACCCACCTTGAATTCTGATCCGTAGGTACCGATGGTACCCATGAAACACTTCAAAAGCAACACTTCATCAGCTTCCTCGGGGGTTAAATGTTTCTTCACGTACTCGGTGTGGGGTATGGTTCTATCTACGGCGGATTTGATCTTCTTGGTGTCTTTGATATTGTAGCAGGGGACGAAATCTATCTCCAGTTCAGCGATTAATCCGGTGACGTAGGGATGGGATGCGTAACGGTATTCAGCTGTACCGCCCATATTTTTTATACATTCACTTCCCAGGTAGAGGCCTTTTTCTTTCAGGTAATCTTCACTGGTCTCCAGGGGGAATTTTATGAATATATCCACATCTGCTTTACCAGAAAGCCAGGTGTCCTTGGCCACAGAACCCACCAGCACCGCCTCGGCATCGATACCTTCTCTAATGGCAGTAGCGTTAATGATACCAATTAAATGATCTGAAAACTCTTCGATTGCCTTTTTTTCCCATTTTCCTGGTTTGATTTTGTCTATGATATCATGGTAGTTGATTTCAGACAACTAAATTCACCTTATTAAATATCTGTAAATTTTTAAACAATTGATTATTTTTATTTTATTTATAGAAATAGATTTGTTAACTAAAATTTGGGGAAATCGTACCTAAAAACTTCCACTGCCTTATCATGTATTCAATCTCGGGATTAAGTTTACTTTCATATGACTTTAAAATATATATTAGGATTTATGTTGTTACCATGAATATTGGATTTTATAGCCTCAGCTACAGCATAACCACTGGCCAGTGCACTGGATATTCCTTCACCCATTGGATTCAGGAAATTAGCAGCATCCCCGGCAAAAAGTACCCTTCCCTCCCCAAGATCCACAGTATAACCTGGTCTGATCTCAGGGATTATACTAACCTCCATCTTTTCAGGTTTTCCTATCTGAGCGTTATAATGCGACTTAAGAAATGATAGAAATTTGGAGTGATAACTCTTCATCATTGAAGCATTTTTCACTCCCACTCCAATTATTAGATGGTTATCTTTCACATTAAACCAGGCATCATACCCGGAAAAGTGGGGATTTAAAAAAACATGGAAAAAATCGGTATCTAAGTCTATAATACCTTCAGAAAAAGTCTGATAGGTAACAATAAAATTATCTGATGCTTTCCTTATATTCTTTCTAATTATACCCCTCGCACCTTCACAGGCAATCACCATCCTTGCTTTCTCATGATAAACCTTTCCCCTTTCCTTCAACGTTAGCATAACATGGTCATTTATCTCTTCATAAGTTTTTAGCCAAGGTTAGATCCTTAAGCTCAACACCAGCATCTCTTGCCTTATGGGGCAATCCACTGGTCAAACAGGTTTCTCCAAATATTATAACCTTCGCTTTCGAAGCTGAACACCTGCCCATCTTCATTGGTTAGGATAATGCCTCGATTTATCTTGGGATGTGAAAAGACAGTGTCGGGAATTTCTCCAAACTCCTTTTCCACCATCTGGATTGATTTTGGTATGAGGATACCTGAACATGACTTTTCCCAGGGTAATCTCATCTTTTCTACGAGTAAAACTTTATAACCTGCTTCAGCCATCCTTTTTGAAGCCATACAACCGGCAGGCCCTGCACCTATCACTGCTACATCATACAATTTTTGATTTCCTCTTAGCCTCAGGTATAACAACCCATTTACAAATAATTATGGGTTAAAAATAAAGGAGTCCCTATGGAACAATGGTATGTTTATATATTTAAAAAAACTCATCCCTTTAACTTTTAAATTTTTTTAAATAACTAAAATAGAAGATAAAAAAACTTGAACAGCAAATAATTGATGGAACAGGGGGGTTCACAGTTTAGGTGTTGCCGTACGATTTTTGCAATCAGGTGAAGACGTTATAATCAGATTCAAGGGCAAGTTTTAAAAGCTGAAAAGATAAAAGGATAGAGTTGATTATTATTTAAGCTTAAATTCCTCTACCATGGTATAAATCGGTCCTTCTGGGGTTAGTTCGCTCTTTTTAAGGATCAATTTATCCACTTTCATGGAGCCGATCTCTGACTCTTCCAGTTCTTTAATTTTAGCGACAAGGGCTTCCTTGTTCTTTTTACCCTTCACCCGTCCTATAGTTAAGTGAGGGGTGTAACTTCGCTCTTTTTTATAGCCCAGTTTGTTGAATTCTTCATCGAAATCCATGAGTATTTTAGAGAAATTTTCTGAGTCTTCTAAGCCTAACCAGACTACCCGGATGTAACCCAGATGTGGGAAAACCCCCAACCCTTTGATATTGATGGGGAAGCTGTCATACTTGGTTATCTTCTCTTTTATTATCTCACTTATTTTATCCCTTTTAACTTCGGAGATTTCACCAAAGAATTTGCAGGTGAAGTGCAGGTTTTCCTTTTCAACAAATTTAACAGCAGCGTTTGTTTCATTAAGTCTGTCTTGTACTTCTAACACTTTATCCTGTAGGGATTCGTCTAAATCTACTGCCAGAAACGCTCTCATTTATAATACCCCCTATATAAGATACTCTATCCTGCTTAATCCTCAATCACCGGTAAATGAGTTATATAAAAAAATTTTTAGGGTAAGAGAAACCTAATTTAATTATTTCTCGATTATGGTTTCTTCGATGGCCATTCCAAAGTGTCTGGCATCGGGGTCCAGGTATACCATGATCTTATCGCCTACCTTAAGCTCGGCGACAGAGACTGGTCTGCCCTCTTCGGTGACCAGCCGGATGGTCTCCGCATTTTGAAGCAAAGTCCTCAAAGTTACATCGTCATATTCAGCTTCCACCAGTATGAGCGGACGTTTTTCAATCTTCACCCGTCCGACTATGACGTTTTTGGTGTTACCCTCCTTATCTACGGCCAGGACTTCGTTTCCAGTTTCGATCTCTGAGAGGTACTTGGTTTTGTTTCCAGGGGTCATGATGTAGGCGTGTACTGGGCCGGCGTTTACCCGGAAAGGTCTTGAGGCCACGTATTCGCTTTCCATTGATTCGCTGTGGACCAGGAACAACCCTTTGGAATAGGATCCTATGAGCATCCCCTCTCCTATGCCCATCATGGAGCAGGTGTCCACGCACACCCTGTCTCCAGAACCAACTGGTTCTACACGGGTGACGGTGGCTGGCTTGAGTTTGTAGCTTTCTGTGTCTAATTCATCCACCAGCTCAGCCACCTTTTTTATCTGGCTTATCTCACTGGGACATAATAAGACCCCGTCAGTACCGTATTCCAGGGTTTCCAGAGCCAGTTTAGCCTCTTCGTAGTCAGATACTGCGGCGATTAATTTAACGTCTTCTTTCTGTAGTTCGGCGATGATATTTTCCAGGGGAATTACCTTCCAATCCTTCCCCAAAAGAATCAGGTAGTCGGCATATTTACCCAGTAAGGCGGCCAGCTGTTCATGTTCTTTACTGGTGATCTCCACATAGGCGGCGACTGGTTCTTCTTTACTTTTAATTCTTCTAACCGTAGATAAATCCTTGGATTCAGATAAAACTTTTGGTAAAGGTATGGTTCCGTCTCCTTCACCATTTTTACCCACTAGGAAGATATCTGAACCTTCCACATCCGAGATTATCTTTACATTGCCCAGTTTTTGGATGTTTTCTGTGTCGGTGAAGTCCACGATATGGTCTATTCCTGATTCCAGGGCGGTGGTTATGAATCCCTTTTTTTTATTCCATGGCATGCCTTCGACCATGACCCATACAAATTTCATCTTACTATACCTCCTAGTGTTTATTAATTATGTAAGCTTTAAATTAA
>DAQK01000029.1:104998-174688 GCA_002502855.1 Methanobacterium sp. UBA279 | reverse complement strand
TTTAAGCACACCCAACAAGAACTCAACACTGGCATTTACTTCAGGAGAAACAGAGTCTACCATCTCCATCTCCATGGGTTGAATTCCTATGAGAATAATATTAGATTTAATGGAATGTTCCAGGTATTTTATTAAAAATGAGAGTGGCATGGCATGGGTTGAAATGTTATACTGGGATATCTCATCCTTCTTTATTATCTTGATATATCCTGGTGGTTTTCCCATATCCGCAGCATCCAATAGGATGATATGGGTGGGGTTTTCCCTTTTTATCAGCCCGGTGAAATTTTCAGGAACAGTACCACCATCTAAAACCGTTACATCCTTCTTTTCCACTATTTTGCTTAATTTCCTGGCTATGAGGGATCCTGCAAAGTCATCACTCCGTAACTGGTTGCCAATACCCAGAATAACTAGTTTTTCCCTGCCTTTCAGGAATTCCTTTAATTGCTTATGAAATTCCTCTAATTCTTCGTTAGATTCTTTCTTTTCCCTATGAAATTCCCTGGATCCTGGTTTTAATGGTATTTAATCCACCACCCATCTGGTAACTTAGATGTATTTCTACAGTATCTCCTTTTTTAACCTTTAATTTTTCTGTGGGAATGATCAGAGGGGGGTTCACCATGGGAGTGGGTCCGCAGACAATTTCCGGGGTTATCAACGTGAAGGTGGTAATTTTAATGCCGGTGAGTAATCCGTCTTCTTCTATTTTCAGTTTTAAATTAAAATCTCCCTGGGGGTGGATGTATTCTCCAAACTGGTACCTGCTGTAGATAGTTAATGGTCCCAGTACTTGATGTTTTGGGCTTCCATTTTCATGGTATGAGATGTGCTCAGATTTTGTAGACACTGGTTCAACACCGTTAATTACACCATGGGGGATCATCTTCCCCTTTTCTTTAAGATATTTTAAAAGGTAGTTTGTAACAGGTACCTGCTCCTCATCCACGAGGGCTGTGTCCAGCATTTCGCAGAGAATATAATCTGCCTTTTCAGGGAAATCCACCTCAAAAACGTCTCCCTCTATAAAGGAAACATTGTTAAAATTTTTCATAAAAAGCACTGTTTTAGAGGCTACCCTGGGATCTTTCTCCACAGAATAAATAAAATCAGCATAGGGGGCTGCGCAGGCAGTTAATATTCCAGAACCAGCTCCTATGTCAAAAACAATTCCCTTTATATCTTGGATGGCCTCATAAAAACCGGCCAGTCTTTCCTGGTCTAACGTTAAGTTTTGGTGATAGGACGTGGAAAACACCTTCGTCGCTTAATTTGATACTGTCCTATCATTTTTGTCCATATTTTTAGCCCCCCAGTTCCAATAAGATTTGAAACTTAAAAAATATGGTTGGAAGAGTTAAAGATTTTGAAAAAATTATCTATTTTTCATCCATTTTTTCACCGCTGGCTGTGCTGGTGAGTTTAACGTGTTCTACACCTTTGAGCCTCATTATTTTCTCGGTGAGTTTGCGGATGTATTCAACATCTCCCTTGACAACTATTACTTCCAGGCAGTATTTCTCGGTCATGTGTACGTGCATCACGGCACTGATGTATTCCCGGAAGTCGTGCTGGATGTCGGTTAGGTCTTCCATGACACCGGTATAATGGTGATCGTATATCACAGCTAGGATTCCTATGCGGTCGCCTTCCATCTCGTTCATCCACTGATAACGGACGATGTAGTCCTTGAGCGCATCTCTGATTCCCTTTGATCGTGATTGGTAACCCCTGTCTTTTAACACTTCATCAAATTCGTTTAGAAGTTTTTTGGGGAGTGACATACTAATTCTCATCATATTTTAATCCTCCATTTTTAGTATTATGGTAATACGAATTTTCTCTTTTTTGAGTTCGTTTCCCTATTTAAAGTTTGTTGTTAGCAGATGATATTGTGATATATACCACAATAATATAAGATCATCCTTATTTAATACCTTTAATAGGATTATATATTAATAATTTACCGTGACTTTGTGATAACATAATCAAAGAATTTGGTAACCATCGGCATTATACAAGTCAATTCTACAGGTTTTACTTAAAGCCAATGAATAAAAAAAATTATATACATCGGGCCTAATATTTTAGATTAGACTAGGAGTGATAAGATGAGAGTTAGGGAAGCCATGAATAGGGGCGTTATAACGGTTGGTTTGGACACAGCACCTATAGAGGCCTTCGAAAAGATGTACAAGAAAGGAATACGAAGATTGTTTGTTATGGATGAAGCAGGAAACCCTAAAGGGGTGGTATCCTACTACGATCTCATGGGGATACTGAGCAGTGTCAAACCAGGCAAAGAAGGAAAATCTTCCATAAAAATTGAAGATATCATGTCGGAGAATATCATGACTGTATCTTCTGAAGATAGAATAGAAAATGCTGCTAATTTAATGATTCGAGCAGACATTTCAGGTCTTCTCGTATTAGAGGATGAAAAACCTGTTGGAGTAATAACCAAGACCGATATTTGTCGATTGGTTGCTGCAGAGCTTTTAGTTCCTATAGACTAAATACAGATTTCATTTGTAAGCTCTTTTATAAATTTTCGACTTTTAAATTTAGATATTTTATTTTAAAATTCCTTTATCAACCTTAAATTCATTTAAATCATCTCAAAAATTTAACACTTTAAAGAGAACTATTTCTATATGATGCGGCTGCCGGGATTTGAACCCGGGTCGTAGGCTTGGAAGGCCCAAGTCCTAACCAGACTAGACTACAGCCGCGATGCGGCGTCCGGGATTTGAACCCGGGTCGCTGGCGTGGCAGGCCAGTGTCTTAACCAGGCTGGACTAACGCCGCATGCAGTAATTTCAACCGCATAACAAAATTGATGGGTTTTGTTATATAAATTTTTAGGTAGGAAAGCAACAAATTATATTATAAAACAAATTATACTGATTAATCGAGATAGAATAACTTTATAAGCAAGAAGAGGAAAACTCCTTCCGGTGAGGTTTATGTTATGGATTATTGCACTCGTAGCTATTCTTATAGTTTCGCTTATAATCGTTATAAAAGCTGCAGACATTTTTGTTGATAAAATAGTCGAAATTGGAGGGATAATAGGAATATCAGAGATTATCCTCGGTGTCACGGCATCGGCTATAGGTACCTCTCTCCCTGAGTTTGGTTCAGCCGTGATGGCGGCGTTATTTAACAGTCCAGACCTGGGGGTTGGAGTTGTAATCGGATCGAACATCTGGAATATCGCCGGTATTCTAGGAATTTCTGCTATTTTCGCCGGTACCATCCAGTCCAGTCCCAAAGGACTTACACGAGACGGTGCGTTCACTCTATTAACCACATTTATTCTTTTAGGTTTCATGTACTTCCTGGGTGTAGTGGACATATATGCTTCAATAGTCTTTGTGGTTGTCTATTCCATTTATCTATGGATTTTAATTAGAGATCAGAAAAAGGAAGTTGAAAAGAATGAAGCTGGAAAACGGGAGAAAGTAGTGACACCAAAGGGTGGAGATGCAATTGCATATCATCCCCCCGAAGAAAAGAAAAAAATTACCTTCGGTATGATAGCATGGAGTCTACTGGGACTTGCTGGTTTAATTGTAGGCTGCCGTTTACTGGTCTACAGTGGAACAGAACTGGCCACCATAGCCAACATTCCTCAGATGATCATGGGACTCTTTACTCTGGCCATCGGGACCAGTATTCCTGAACTGGTGGTTACCTTTAACTCCGCCCGTAAAGGGTTACATGATCTATCCATCGGTACTGTTTTGGGGAGTAACACCTTCAACATCATGATTGGACTGGGAATTCCCGCTATTTTCATGAGCGTCCCAATAGAACATCTTTCCTATACCTTCGATGCTCCGGTGATGATATTTGTCACTGTTTTGGTGCTCTTACTCATTAAGAGGGGCATGAAACTTACTAGAGTAGATGGATTTATACTAGCACTGACATATATTACATATGCAGTGTTAAGAATCTACGTATTAGGGTGATATTATGGTTTATAAGAAAATATTAGTTACCAGTACTGGAGAATATCTGGATCAAATTGCCAAGGAAACTATGGAGCTCATTGCTGATTGGGATACCGATGTAATCGGAGTATATGTGGTGGAAACCTCCACACCCTTCTTAACTCCAAAAAAAGTAAAGGAAATGATGGTAACAGAATTAACCCAAAGAGGAAAGCAGGTTTTAGATGCCATGGAGGAAAAATTCACGGCTCCCAACATCCACTTCAGTAGGATCCTTAAGGAAGGGGATCCAGCAGATGAGATAGTTAAGATCGCCGAAAAAAACGATGTCGATCTACTAGTGATGGGAACCGGTAAAAGTATAGTGGATAAACATCTTCTGGGAAGTGTTTCAGAGAAGGTGGTCCATTCTGCACCATGTACCATCCTGCTTATCAGGACAGTATCGGAATAAATTATCCAAGTCTAACCCACAGCTTAAAAAAATCTTTTATTTTCATTTATTAGTTAAATTTTATTTTATAATTTTCTTATTAAAAAATTTAATTTCATTTTATAATCCATCATCATGATGCTGGTAATCTGGAAAGGCCTTGGACGTATGTTCCCAGCGGAGGTTAAGGGAATAGTTGGCGGAAAGGACACCATAACTTCTAAAATGATGGAATTAGGGGTTATGGCTCGAAAAGAAAAAATCGCCCTGGTGATCCTGCTTTTCACCATAGGTCTATGGGTCACCACCGGTTTAACTGGACTGGACAGTTACTCCATAGCGTTGATCGGGGCGGTGCTGATGCTGGCCTTTAAAATCATCGACTGGAAAGATGCCCAGAGTAATGTTGATTGGGGTCTTATAGTGTTCTTTGGAGGTGCGTTATCCTTAGGGGCGGCACTTCTAAATACTGGAGCAGCAAACTGGTTGATACAGGATATAGTAAGTGTTTTTGGAAGCGATCCATCCACTCTGCTCATCATGGTGGTGCTGATGATCATCGCCGTCTTGATTACCCAGGTAATGTCCAACATTGCTTTATCAGCTATACTGGTACCATTGTCAGTTACTCTGGCAGCGGCTCAGGGCCAGCCAATCGGGATATATGCCGTACCTGTAGCTATAGCCTGTTCACTATCGTTCATGTTTCCCATGGCAGATCCTACAGTTGCCATGGCCTACGGAACGAATTATGTTAACATAAAGGAGATACTGAAAGCAGGAGTACCAATGGTGATTATTGGTATTATAGCTACTTTATTCGTAATTTTGACCATAGCCATTCCCCTTGTTCTTAAATAAAATGCAGATTAAATTTCTGCATAACTTTATTTTTAAGTAAAAAATAGATATAATAATATACCTAACTTACTGGATGGATGACATTATGACTAAAAGGATACTACTTCCTACAGACGGATCTGATGCGGCTGAACGGGCTGGAGAAGATGCAATAGCCATGGCGGATGTTGGTGGTCAGGATATAATCGTTTTATATGTAATTGATACTTCTTACTTGAATGCTTTACCACAGAGAGATCTAAGGGAACAGTTGAGTGATGAACTTAGAAAAGAGGGAGAAGAAGCAGTGGAGAAGTTCAAAAAATGGTTGGAAGAAAGCCGGTGTGAAGGCTACTGCAAGAATATCAACCTCATAACCATGATCAAAGAAGGCAAACCAGCCGATGTCATCCTTAAAACAGCCGATGAAGAAAATGTGGATTTAATTACCATGGGAAAATCAGGAAAGAATGGCCTGGAAAAATTAATCCTGGGAAACACCACAGAACGAGTGGTAAGGGGAGCTAAAGTACCAGTTCATGTGGTAGCATAGAACTTAAATTTCTATTTTTTTTTATAGGTCTAATAATTTCAGTCGAAAGACTTATGTACCTATATACTCTATTTTATAAAAGTTCAAATTTCACTGAAATTTCAGGATTTTTTGTGAAAACTCTCCAATTAAAGTAAAATTTTAAATATCATATCCTTAGGTGTACCTGATGTACATAGTAATTATGGGCGGCGGAAGGGTCGGTTTAAATTTGGCGTTTTTCCTGATTTCTGATGGACACGACGTGACACTAATTGAAAGTGACAGTGAACTATGCAACAACGCTGCTTCTGAGCTGGATGCCCTGGTAATTTGTGGTAATGGTACCGATACAAAGATCCTGGAAGAAGCTAATCTAAAGGATGCAGATGTTTTTGTAGCGGCTACTGGACATGATGAGACCAATCTACTGGCCTGCGTACTGGTGAGGGATTATAACGTTGGTAAGATCATAGCCCGGGTAAGTGACCCCAGCCATTCCCCAGCGTTTAAAAAAATCGGCGTAGACTCAGTCATAAGTCCGGAACTAACCGCAGCCAGTTATCTGGAAAAAGTTATCATAAGGCCGAAAATAGCTGATTTAGTTGTTTTAGGTAGAGGAGATGCAGAATTACTGGACATGACCCTGGAAAATAAGGAGGTAATCGGGAGAAGGGTAGGTGAGATAAGTCCCGGTGAGCACTTCATCATAGTTGCGGTCTACGATAATGGTAAAATAAACATTCCCCGGCCAGAACTGATTTTAGAGCAGGGGATGAAGATTTCTGTCCTGGTTAAAACCAAATATGCCAAGGAAGTTTTGAAAAGATTCACTAAACTCTAGATTCTACCAATCCTTAATTTTTAAAGTCTAATTTTCTTTTATATTCTAATTCTAATCTTATTAAATCCTAGTTCTAATTTTCTTTTAAATTCTAATTCTAAACCTTTTCAATCAAAGCCTCAATAACACTCATATCAATATTATCTTCAAATATATACGCCAGCCGATCGATGGAGAATCTTTTTAAATCTTCAAAGTCGTCCCTGACAAATCCTAGTTCATCAAGGCCATTTTCCTTCCGCAGAAGGTTGGTGAAAAACCTCCTGAAGTGGAAGTTGTGGAATACACCATGGAAGTAGGTGCCTGCCACCTGGTCTGCTACTGCACCGTCGTACCCTGAACCGGGGCCGTTACCAACACCTTTAATGATCCTGAAGAGTGGTTTAACATCACCTAAGACGGTGGTGCCTTCGTGTAATTCGTAGCCGTCCACCCGGTTTCCTTTGAAGCTTTTAAACATGCCGTTTCCCAGTAGTTCGCCCTGGCTCTGGGTTATTATCTTATCCACCTTACCAAAGCTGGTTTTCATATCCAGGAGTCCAATCCCGTCCACGGAACCATACTTGGACTCTTTAAGGGTTTCGTCTAAAATTTTAGTCCCCATCATCTGGTAACCACCGCAGAGACCAAAGACAGGTATCTCCTTTGAGATGGTTTGGATATCATCCACGAAACCAGCCTCCTCTATGGCCATCATGTCGTTGACGGTGTTTCTGGTCCCGGGAAGTATTAAAGCATCTACCTTTCCCATGTCGCTTCCCAGTTCAATGAGTTCAATCCCAATATCCGGTTCATATTCCAGGGGGTCTATATCGGTGAAGTTGGCTATGCGGGGGAAGCGCATTAATCCCACGGAGATCTTCTCATTTTTACTGAACTTATGTTCCGATAGGGAGGCGGAATCTTCCTCTGGAAGTTTAAGGCTTTCGTCATAGGGGATGACCCCTAAAACTGGCACTCCCACTATCTCTTCTATTTGTTCTATCCCGGGTATCAGTATATCCAGGTTACCACGGAACTTGTTGATGATTATCCCCTTTATCCTTTCCCGGTCTTCTTCCGGTAAGAGAGAGAAGGTACCGGCGATGGAGGCGAAGACACCTCCCCGGTCGATATCAGCCACCAAGAGCACATTGGCATCGGCCAGCTCTGCGATCTTCATGTTGGCCATATCCACGTCTAGCATGTTGATCTCCGCCGGAGAACCGGCACCTTCAATTATCACTATTTCATACCTGTCTTTCAGGTAATCCAGGGATGTTTTTATGGCTTTAAGTGCTTCCTCCCGGAAATTATTCTGGTAATGGTAAAAATTCATATCTCCAGCGGGTTTTCCATGAACTATGACCTGGGAGATGAAATCTTCCTTGGGCTTTAGGAGGATGGGATTCATATGATAGGATGGTTCCAGGCCGGCGGCTTCTGCCTGAAGCACCTGGGCCATGGCTATCTCTGCATTTTCACTGGTGGTGTAGGAGTTAAGGGACATATTCTGGGATTTGAAGGGAACCACCTGATAACCCCTTTTGGAGAATATCCTGCATAGGGCAGCCACAACCACGCTTTTACCTGCGTTGGATGAGGTCCCCTGGACCATTATACACGTCATTTATGAGCCTTCCTTAATCAAAATCTCTTATTGGATATAAATAATAGTTGAATATTCTACTAGATAAATTGATTTCTAGATATGGATCAATATTTCCAGATCAGGATATGATATATGAAGAAATGATATAAGGGACGAAATAGTAATATATAAATAAGACTAATTACATTAATAATTAGTTCACAACAAAAGCAAATATTCATATATTAGATTACAAATATCCAATACTTGTAAAAACAATTTTAAACTAATAAAACACTTTTATTTTTTGTTTTGTGGAAAATAAAGGAGGTTGTCATAGTAAATGGCAAATTTAAACTCGAATTCAACCAGTTCAGTGAAGAACACGCCTAACATAAGGTCTTATAATAACTCCGGGGAGATTAATGTCCCGGATAAGATAATAGACCAGATCATCGGTCAGAAAGAAGCTGTAGAAACAGTGAAAAAAGCAGCTAAGCAGAGAAGAAACGTTCTCTTAATTGGTGAACCGGGTATAGGAAAGTCCATGTTAGCTAAGGGAATGGCGGAACTTCTGCCTCCTGAAGAACTTCAGGATGTCCTGGTTTATCCCAATATGGAGGATAACCACAACCCATTAATTGGAGCCATGCCTGCTGGTGAAGCTAAAAAAGTAGTAACCAACTACAAGGTAAAAGCCAAAGGATCAGAAGAAAGAAAGAATATGTTGATGATGGTCATCATCGCCTTTATCCTGATTGTGGGATTCTATATGCAACAATTTTTAGCAGCGGTAATCGCCGCAGGAATTGTCTTTTTAGCTCTACAGCAGATGAAACCCAAATCCTCAGTTATGGTGCCCAAGTTATTGATCAACAATGCCAATCACAAAACAGCCCCATTTATAGATGCCACTGGTGCACACGCCGGCGCACTCTTAGGTGATGTAAGGCACGACCCTTACCAGTCCGGAGGACTGGGAACTCCTGCCCATGAAAGGGTGGAAGCAGGTATGATACATAAGGCCAATAAAGGAGTGCTTTATGTGGACGAAATAGGTACCATGAAAATGAAAACCCAGCAGGAACTCTTAACTGCCATGCAGGAGAAAAAATATTCTATAACCGGTCAAAGTGAAACCAGCAGTGGAGCTATGGTAAGGACCCAGGAAGTTCCCTGCGATTTCGTACTGGTGGCTTCCGGTAACATACAGATCCTGGAAGGAATGCACATAGCCCTGCGTTCCAGGATAAGAGGGTATGGTTACGAAGTTTATATGAAAGATTCCATGCCGGACACCCCGGAAAACCGGGATAAACTCATACAGTTCGTGGCACAGGAAGTTAAAAAGGATGGAAGAATCCCCCACTTCAGTAAAGAAGCTGTGGGAGAAATTATCAGAGAAGCTCAAAGAAGAGCCGGTAAAAAAGATTCACTAACCCTCAAACTAAGGGATTTAGGTGGCCTGGTTAGGGCCGCTGGAGATATAGCCAAGGGTGAAAGGGCTGAATTAGTCACGTTAGAACATGTAATCAGTGCTAAAAAACTCGCAAGAACATTAGAACAGCAGATGGCAGATAGAAACATCTCACAGATTAAACAGTACAATGTATTTAAATCGGAAGGTACTCAGGTTGGTCGTGTAAACGGATTGGCCGTAATGGGCGACCGTAGCGGAATAATTCTCCCCATTGAAGCGGAAGCAGCCCCGGCCCAGAGCAGCTTAGAGGGTAAAATCATAGCCACTGGTAAATTAGGTGAAATAGCCAAAGAAGCAGTAACCAACGTAAGTGCCCTAATTAAGAAGAACACAGGTACAAGTATCTCGAACTACGACATACACATTCAGTTTGTACAGGCCCATGGTGGTGTAGAAGGAGACAGTGCCAGCGTATCGGTGGCAACAGCAGTTATATCTGCTCTTGAAAACATTCCAGTTGACCAGTCACTAGCTCTAACAGGTTCTTTAAGTGTAAGGGGAGATGTACTCCCTGTTGGTGGAGTGACAGGTAAGATAGAAGCAGCAGCCGAAGCAGGTATTAAAAAGGTTTTAATACCCAGAGCCAACATGGAAGACGTGTTAATAGAGGACAGGTACCGCAGGAAGATTGAAATCATACCTGTAGATACTCTAAGTGATGTCCTGGAACATGCCCTGGTAGGTAAAGGTAAAAAAGGCCTGCTCCAGAAAATGCGTAAAATCACAGACATCATGCCAACCGGTATCCTGCAGAACCCAACTGCCAATTAGTGGAATTTTAAGAGATAACCCGAATTTTAGGAGATAAACTTTTTTTTATATCTCCATTGTTCACTTTTTTTGAAATTGAACCTGATTTTAATCTAATTTTTTATACAATTAAAAGGAAAATAACAACATGGAAAAACTAAATTTTAAAGACATAATATCTAAGCCAATGGAGAAGGCAGTACTCGATATGGGTTTTGAAGAGGCCACACCCATCCAGTCCCTGGCCATACCCCACATCATGGAAGGCAGAGATGTGATAGGCCAGGCACAGACCGGAACAGGTAAAACCGCTGCCTTTGGAATTCCCATATTAGAGAAGATCGATCCACACCAAAAGGAACTACAGGCCATAATACTATGCCCCACCAGAGAACTGGCCATCCAGGTGGCAGAGGAACTTAAAAAACTCTCCAAGTACCTGAAGAACATCCGCGTACTACCTGTCTACGGTGGCCAGCCTATAGAAAGACAGATCAAAGCACTGGATAAGGGCGTGCGGATAGTGATAGGCACACCCGGCCGGGTCATGGATCATATGAGACGGGGAACCCTGGACATGAGCAGTGTAAGAATCATAGTACTGGATGAAGCCGATGAAATGTTAGATATGGGTTTTAGAGATGATATTGAATTTGTTTTAAGGGATATGCCTGATGAAAGGCAGATGTTACTCTTTTCAGCGACCATGTCCCGGGAAATACTCAGGTTAACCAAGAAATATCAGGACGATCCGGAATTTTTAAAGGTGGTTCCCCAGGAACTCACCGTCCCGGAAACCCAGCAGATCTACTTCGAAGTCAAGGAGAAAATGAAACTGGACTTACTATCCCGATTACTGGACATACACAACCCCAACCTCTCCCTGGTATTCTGCAACACCAAGAGACGTGTTGACCGATTGGTAAACCACTTACAGGTAAGGGGATACCTGGCCGATGGCCTGCACGGTGATCTCACCCAGAGACAGAGGGACCGGGTGATGAACAAGTTCCGCAAGGGAACCATCGACGTCCTGGTGGCTACCGATGTGGCTGCCCGGGGGATCGACGTGGATGATATAGAAATAGTCTTCAACTACGACGTACCAAACGACGATGAATACTACGTCCACCGTATCGGCCGGACAGGTAGGGCGGGTAAAAATGGTAAAGCATTCACCTTCGTATCTGGTAAGGAGATCTACCGGTTGAGGGATATACAGAGGTATACTAAAACCAGTATAGAACAGCAGGAGATACCAACCTTACGTCATGTGCAGGAGATGAAGACCGACCAGTTCATCAAGAAGGTAAAGAATGTCATAAACACCGAGGATCTGGATAAACAGATACTCATAGTGGAAAGGTTGATAGAAGAAGATTACACTTCCCTGGAAACCGCGGCAGCCCTGTTGAAGATGGCCATGACCGAGGAAAATACCGATGGTGAATCAGATAACGGCTTTGGAGATACTGGTGCGAGTATGGGTATGGTACGATTCTTCCTGAATATTGGGCGCAAGGACAGAGTCAAGGCAAAGGATATAGTGAGGGCTGTAGGGGATAAAACAGGCCTCTCCAGTAGCGTAATAGGTAAAGTCGATGTCTACGATAAGTTTTCCTTCATGGAAATACCGGATAGCAGCGCTAAGGATGTGTTCTCCATTATGAGGGGTGTTAAAATTAAGGGAAGATCGGTGAACATAGAACCGGCTAATAAGAGGATGAAGTAGAGCTAATAAAAGAATAAAATAGAAAATAAGTTCTTTCTATTATTTTTTCATTGCTTTCCCATCGCTGCAGTAGAGAAAGTCGGGTTTAGCATTCTCCAGGCTAAATTCTTTATAAACCATGCATTCATTACATAAGCAGTTTTTTTCTGTTTCAATATCTTCACATTCTGCTTTTCCATTAGCGCAGTACATACCAGGGTAATCCACTGGTTTAGGGTCATCCTCACTTTGCAAGAGTTCCTGGAAATTCATCATCTTTTCCTTGGCACACGTACTGTTTTCCTGCACAGGACAGGTTGGACACAGACATCTGATGATGTTTTCTTTTATGTATGGGATTTTAATCTCTTCATCCATCTATAATTCCTCCAGGTTATATTAATTTTTTAAAAAAAAGGAAAGCAATTAATAAAAAAAATTATAAAATCTTGTTTTATTCTGCAGGTGTTTCTGCGGGGCCCCGGTTTAATAATCCGCCGATAGCACCGCCGATAGCGCCTAGTATTGCATATGCAATTATGAAAACTATAGCTACCAGTGCTCCGCCTAGTACACCTGCTGCGACTCCGGCTATTATGCCTACACCTAAAGCTGCAAGTATGCCTATGATTATTCCTCCAATTACTCCGGCTACTGCTCCATGTACTGCACCATTTGATGGACCACCGACCAGATATCCTACGATTATACCTGCAATTAAAACACCGAGCCAATCAAAGCCTGCTAGTCCGAATACTATAGCTAAAATTATAATTAATACTGCGCCAATGCCTGCCCATTTCCAGTCGACCATGTTTTTCACCTCCTTTTTAGATTGTTATAAGATTAAGAAACTTGATAGTTCCTTTATCTTGAGAATATATTTGTATATAATGGCATTTATCTTTGTTGAATTTTATAAAATTCGTTATAATAATTAGAATTTGGTCCATATCAACTACTACAAAAGAAATAAATAAGGAAATTGAAAAATTTTATTCTAGTTCAGCAGCTGGTTCTGATGGTGTCCTGTTTAATAATCCGCCGATAGCACCTACTATTGTGTATGCGACAATAACGATTATGATGGCAATGACACCAGTGGCAATTCCAAGTGCCAGCTCCAGCAGTGATAGTAATTAAGGTACTTCCAATTAGAGCGGCTATAATGGCTACGATGATTCCACCCAGAATTGCTGTTAAAGCTCCATGAAGTGCACCATTAGATGGGCCGCCACCGGCCAGATAACCTGTAACGATAGTGGCAATAAGGAATCCTATAGAGCTTGCAATATTTCCGACGAATATTCCCAGGAGTAAACCTAAAACGATTGTTAAAATAAAACCGATGATGACTGCTTTCTAATCGACCATGTTTTCACCCCCTTTTAAAATTGTTACCAAATAAAAACCTTTAGTTTTTGATTTTATTATTTATTCACAATACTTATCCTTTGCCCTTGGTTTTTTAAAAATTAACTATTAAAATCGTAATAAGTTACAAATAATCAGAGTAGATCAACTATTACTGGAAAATAATGTTTATTTCCCAATAAAATCAGCAATCAAGGGGACAACAGAGATGGTACTTGCATCTGACTGGAGAGTGTCGGTGGCGATGACATCATCTACACCTGAAGCGAATATTCTAAGTAGTGCGTCTTCCACCAGGACGGGGTGGACGCAGGACACCACTATTTTACTTGCGCCGTGTTGACGTAGGATATGGGAGGCGTTTATTATGGTTCCCCCGGTGCTTATTATATCGTCTATTATCACCGCTTCCCTACCCTGGACATCCAGGTCCTTGGTTCGAGTTTCCACCTTATCTGGTGATATGCGGGTTTTTTCCAGATGGTCCGAGTCACATCCCAGTATACCGGCTATTTCACTGGCAAATCCCAGGGCACCCTTATCTGGAGCAATTATCACTGGATCATCTAAATGTTCCTCTATATATTCGGCGATGAGTGGCATGGCAGATAGGTTGTGGGCGGGGATGTTGAACAGGTTACGTAGTCTGTCTTCGTGGAGGTTGATGGAGAAAATCTCAGAAGCCCCGCACGCTTCCAGGAGTTCAGATACCACTTGGGCAGAAATGGCCTCCCCACTTTTGAAGCGTTTTTCCTGTCTGGCGTAACCGAAGTAGGGTATTACCACCTTTATGTTTTCTACATCTAAACTTTTAAGGGTTTTGAGGATTAAAAATAGTTCCAGTAGGTTCTGGTCCTGAGGATATCCAGTTGACTGGATGACTACTGCATCTGATTCCAGGTTACCTCCTATTCTAATGTATCGTTCACCGTCAGGAAATTTCCTGGTCTCCAGGGGACATAATGTTTCGTCTAGTTCTTTTGAAATTAATGCCGCCAGTTTCTGAGATGCAGATCCTCCTATTATCATCAATATACATCACCAACATTTTTTTTATGAGTATGGATATTTAATGGAAAATCCTTTAATAAACTTTTATATGGATACATTCAATTCCTTTAAAAGCTTGTTACGTTCTTCCTTCAATTTTTTTAGAAGTTCTTTATCACAGTTTTCATCTTTCTCCATGAAGGCTATACTATGGGTCATTGCTTCTAAATTTGCTTCCTTTATATTTACTGACATTTTTTCATTCCCTACTCTGCCCATTAAGAATCAAAAATTTCTACAGTAGAAATACGTTCCAGATTAAATTCTCATTATTAAACTCTGCTTAAACATCTATAAAAAATATTTTCTTTTTCTTAAGAGGAAGTGTAAGGTATGGCAAAAACTTCAACCGGTATATTGTTGATAATTTTGGTTTTAATTGTTTTGGCCCTCCCACTAGCAGGATTAATTGCCGTGAGTTGGCTCACAGGCTTTGCTCTTGCCCTTTTGGGAATTGGACTTTTAATATTCGGATACGGTGACACCAAAGAAAGCACTGCTCTAGGCGTAATAGAGATTATCCTGGGAATAATAGCCATAATATTGGGTATTGGATTTATAGTCTCTCCTGCATTATTCGCCTTTATAGCCGGATTCTTGATATATCTCGCTGGTATTTTCCTAGTAATAGTCGGTCTGATCGCCATATTCGCTGCAGCAGGCGCCAGATGGAACGGAGTAGTAACCCTTATAATCGGTCTCATATACCTGATACTGGAATATTTCGTATCAGATCCATTCTATCTCGGCGTATTAATCGGTCTCTGGCTGCTCATCGTGGGAATAATGAACGTACTACAGAAGGAAGACTAAAACCATCCACCTTTTCTTTCTTTTTTTGAATAATGAAATTGGATAATGAAATTTTGAATTTTTCCTAGTTTTTACGAGTTAGGGGATAATGTTTTTATTCAAGCTTATCACTATTTAATACATCATAGAAGATAAGAAGGTGGCCTGATGCACGAATTATCCATGGCTGATGCCATAGTGAAGACCGTACTGGATGTTGCAGAGAAAAATCAAGCAGAAGAAATACTGGAAGTAACCATCGAGGTAGGCAAACTCACCATGCTCAATCCTGAGCAATTAAGATTCCTTTTAGATGTTTTAAAAGAAAACACGTTACTGGAAGGGGCTGAAATAATAATAGAAGAGATACCAGTGGAAATTAAATGTCTCTCCTGTGGTTATGCTGGATCGACCAATCTTAATGATTCTGATCACTATTTGGTGATAGTCAAATGTCCGGAGTGTGATGAAAGAAACCTGGAGATAGTTACTGGACAGGAATGTAACGTAAAAAACATCCGTATTGAAAAGCCTGAATGAAAAATATAAATTCCAAAATTCTAATAATCCAAATATTATAAATTCTGATAGTTCCAATATTGTAAAATTCTAATAAAATTGATTTTAAAAAATATTACCAAACTTTGGAAGTGAATAGATATGCATAAAATCGCAGATGTAGAGATACAGCACGATATAATGGTGGCCAATAAAAAGCTCGCCCAGAGAAATCAGAGAATCCTAGATAAAGCCAACGTATTTTCAGTGGATGTTTTAGGAGCCATAGGTTCAGGTAAAACATCACTCATCGAACTTTTAATAAAAAAATCTGATGAAAAGATAGGTGTCATAGCCGGTGATGTCATCAGCAAATTCGACGCCGGCCGGTTCCAGCAATATGACATACCAGTGGTAGGCTTAAACACTGGTAAAGAATGCCACCTGGACGCCCATCTGGTGGAACACGCCATAGAAGACATGCCTTTGGACGAAATAGACACACTCTATATTGAAAACGTGGGAAACCTCATCTGTCCCGTTGACTTCGACTTAGGAAGCCACATGCGCATGGTGGTGATCAGTGTCAGTGAGGGAGACGACACCGTGGAAAAACACCCCCTGATCTTCAAGGACGCCGACCTGATAGTCATAAACAAGATAGACATCGCAGATGTAGTGGGTGCAGACGCCGAAAAGATGGTAAAAGATGCTAAATACCTAAACCCTGATGTTAAAATAATAAAAAGCAGCCTTAAAACAGAAGAAGGATTGACTGAGATCATTAAGGCAATAAAAGATTTCAGAGATAGCATCAACTAGTTTAGATTAAAATTATCTACTGGGTTTGATTAAAGATCGACTAGATCTAATTAAACATCGCTAGATATGTTAAAACATCAACTACATCTGATTGAAAACATCGCCTGGATCAAATTAATTTACTTAATACAACACTATTGGTGATTCATTGAAAGTATGGATAGACATAGTAAACGCGCCGCATGTTTGGTTTTTTAAGAACATAATCAAATATCTGGAAGATGAGGGTGAAGAGGTGTTCATCACCGCCCGTAAGTTTGGTGATGTCCATCAGCTTCTGGACTTATTTGAAATCCCCTACACTTCAGTGGGCAGGCATGGTGCCACCCTGGAACAGAAGCTTCTGCGGAGCACAGAAAGGGTTTACAACCTATCGAAGATTATCGAAAAAGAAAAACCAGATGTAGCGGTGTCTAAACATTCAATTGAACTTCCCAGGGTGTCTTTCGGACTTAAAATACCCAGTGTGTATGTGCTGGATAATGAACATGCCATAGCAGCAAACAGGCTCACACTACCCCTCTGTAATAAGATTGTAGTACCAAAAGCCATGAGCGTATGGGACGTGCTGAAAATCGGTGCAGATCCCAATGCACTGGTACGTTACAATGGAACATCGGAGGTTATACACTTCGTGGATTTCCAGTATAACCCAAACATCTTCGAAGATTTGAATTTGGATTTAGATAAGGATAAGACCATACTGATGAGGCCGGAACCTGCCCTGGCATCTTACCTTGACGCTGACTGCCATGAATCTGTTCTGTCTCCAATCGTGGAAAATATTGGTGAATATGCAAATATCCTGGTCATCCCCCGATTTAAACAACAGCAGGAAATATTCGCTGGCAACGAGAATGTAACCATAATCAAACCACCAGTGGACACATTCAGTCTGATGAAAAGGTGTGATCTGGTGATTGGTGCGGGAGGTACCATGAACCGGGAGGCAGCCCTTTTAGGAACCCCAGTCATATCCTGTTACCCCGGGAAATTACTCGCCGTGGATGGATTCTACATTGAAAAAGATCTTATGAAGAGATCACAAGATATAGATGAAATAGTTGACCTGGCACTGGAACTCATGATGGACCGAAAGGAGAAAAAACAGCTTAAAACCGATGATCTCCTCCAGATCATGATAGATAACATATATGGTGTGGTGGAAGGTTAATCCTATTACTATGTAAGTTAATCCTACTTATCCATGTAAAGTTAATCCCACCTGATATAAAGTTAATCCTATTTGATTTAAAAAATTGTCTAACTTTTATCCATTTAACTTGAAAAAATAAGGATGGACTGGCCGGGATTTGAACCCGGGGCCTCCGCCATGCCAAGGCGACGCTCTACCAACCTGAGCTACCAGCCCTTATACAAGATTATATGCAATTATATTTAAATGTAATGCATCGGTTTTAAATGTAACGTACTTGTAAAAATTCTAGATAAATTGAACCTGAAACCTGGTATAAACATGAGTAAATATCGTATCAGAAATGCTGTAGGAGAGGACTTCCTGGCCATTGCAGAAATAGCGGCATACTGTCCTCCCATGGTTACTGAGAGGAATTCCATCTAACCATATCTTTACTAAATTCTTTAAAATCACATCCCTGGTTATTGAACATGAAAATAAAAAGATCATAGGCTTTCTACTGGGATTCATATCCCAAGACGATCCCCAGGAGGGATACATACATCTCTTATGTGTAATGCCTTCGTGGAGAAATAAGGGCCTGGCCAAGGGCCTTGTAGAGGAATTTCTGGATATTTTAAGGAAAGAGGGATGCCAGAGGGTTCATCTTATAACCAGCCCTGGAAATAAGAAGGCGCTGGGCTTTTATGAGAAAATGGAATTTAAAATCAGTAATGAAGGAAGAAATAGTAATAAATGGTATTAAAACCAGTAAAAATTATAATGGACCCAGAGAGCATAAATTGATATGCACTAAACTACTAGATTAACTGGGACTTATAGTTATATTAAGAGGAAAAAAATTAAATAGATAAATTCTAAGATTATATTCTTAAAATCTTACATTAAAATTCTTAAAACTTTCAAAATAGGGAGAATTCAATGCCTTTAATCGCTCAAAATCATTTACAACTCATTATAGAATTTGGATTGATGCTATTACTAGGTGTCAGTTTCTTAATTAACATAGTACCCTTATCATTAAGTGCAGTGTTGCTAGGTGGCCTTCTTGTCAGCATAGGGATGGTAGTCCTATTTGGATTCGATGCATTTTCACTATTACTGCCAGGTATCGGTATCCACGAGTTCACCCACCCTTACGGGGCTATCGCCCTGTTTTCAGTTGTCACTTCCCTGGCTGCAATTTATATAATGGACGACGTGGGGATAAACACCAGGAGCCTTAAGACATTCTTAATAATGATCATCCTGGCCATCACTTTATTCGGAGGGATGATGCACCGGGATTTCCTTCTCATGTGGATCGTGGGACTGTTCATAGCATTTTTCGTCCTATCTAAAACCTTCCGACGTAAATCAGTGTTAACCGTTAAAAGGGTGATCATGGTAGCGGTTGTGGTGCTGGTTGCCTTCGGTTTCATGGAAGTTCTATCCAGATTACTGAGCATGCCCATAATAAGCCCCATCTCCAGGATAGAGAGAATCCTGGACAACTCACTGCCCAGCATAAAGATGGTAATACAGAACACCTATCTAATAGGACACAACCCGGCCACGTCCTTTTGGGGGGCTGAATCATCTGGATTCGCCGACGGATACATAACCCTCCCCATAACTTTAATAACCACCTTCGGATTAGCTTTACCCGTGTTTTACGGGGTCCTGACCAATCAGAAGGATGTGATAGATTATTTCACACCCGGAATTTTTGCTTGGGGATATGAATTTGGTTACATAATCCTCATCCTGGTTCTCCTAGCCATTCTGGGCGTAATAATTATAGGGCTTAAAATAATGAAGGTCTACAAGGAGAAAAGGGAAAGAGGCAATAAAACACTACTGGGTAGAGAGGCACTGTTGACTGGTTCTTTAACCGCCTTCATGGGCCAGGCCTGGGCAGGATTTTTCATAATCAACCGTGATATAAATGGAACCGCACTGGTGACCTTTTTATTCCTGGGCGCTATGGTACTGGGACATGTGCTGATGGTTAAAAAGAGTTGACAGCTCAAGGAGGGAGTGTTAAATTGAAAAAAGCTTTAGTTCTACTGGGATGCCCGGAGGCCCCATCTCAAACCCCCATGGCAGTGTATTCTGTGTATAAACTTACCAGTTTGGGCTACCAGGTTACCGTGGCCAGTACCCCTTCGGCTTTGAAGCTTTTAGAGGTTTCAGATCCCGAGGAATTTTATGTAAAAAATAAAATCGACATAGAATCATGTCTGGAGAATTTAGAGGAAGGATCCTTTGATTTACTGGTAGGATTTGTGCATAAGGATGCTGCAGTTTCCTATTTTGTAACATTTTACTCCATTTTAAACACTACATCCATTGCAGTGGTATTTGAAAGAGATCCTGAGTTATTGGAAAACTACATTGAATCAATAGAAGAAAGTACAGATGCCACCATAGTATCTGCCCGGGCGTACCATAATCCCACACCCCTGAGGGTTAAATTTGACCGGGCATTAAAGAAATTGGAGGACTAACAGTGACCTTTTGTCTGGATACCTACCTGCGGGAATCTGAAAATTATGAAATACTCATCACTAGAGCGGGTTTCAAGGAATGCAAACAATTAATAGAAAAACACGCTCCAGAAACCATCCATGTCAAGGCTGGAGAAAAAATATTAGGGGTGAGGATAATAGGAATACCCCCTATAACCATAGGAATAGATGAAAATAAGGGTACGATAACTCTGCCGTACACAAAACCATGCTATGGTACTTCAGTGGTTGAATTACCCGTGGATAAAGAGGAAATAGTTAATATTAGATCATTAGATATTAAGAGTGAAACTCACAGAATTTAAAATCAAACTCTCTTTTATAAAAGTCACTCTCTTTTATAAAAATTAATTCTAATTTTCAAAATTCAATTCCCTATCTTATAATCATAAAAATTATTTATTCTAAAATCCTAACTTATTTAAAACTGGAAATTTAAATCAAATTTCTGAATTTAAAAAAACCAATTTAAATCCGGTAATAAAAATGCTGACCACTGTAGTAGGAAGTTATCCTGTAGTTATGGGGAAACCAGAATCCTTTAACGAGAAAATCAAGTCGACATTAGGAATTTACGATCCATACCAGCATGCTCTGGATGCGGCAGTCACCGATCAGGTAAATGCCGGGGTAGACCTCATATCCGATGGACAGGTGAGGGAGGGCATGCTGCAGATATTCGCCAGTCACATTCCCGGAATGTCTGTGGATGATAATAAACCGGTTATTGAGGGAAAGATTAATCCAGCACCCTATTCCATTGGAGCATCGGATATTAAATCAGCCCTGAACACTGCCAAGAAGATCAACCCTGATTTTGGAAAGAATTTAGATCTATTCCATGGTAAGGATTTTAATGAAGGTTTTAAAGGGATCAAAGGGATTATAACCGGACCAACCACCTTAGCACTTTCCAGCCTTACTGAAAGGTTCTACAGTAAAGATAAGAGGGAAGAGATAGTTGTTGATCTCGCCTGGGCCCTGAAGAAGGAAGCAGGATTTCTTCAGGATGCCGGGGCAGCCACCATCCAGATAGATGAACCGTATCTCTCCACTGGCATTGCAGATTTAAAGACGGCCCGAAAGGCGGTGGATATTATAACCCAAAATTTATCGATCCCAGTGACTATGCATGTTTGTGGGGAGTTGGTTGATATTTGGGATGAACTTTTAAGGTTTAAAGTTGATATCCTTGATGGTGAATTCGCAGGCCAGCCAAAAAACCTGCAAATACTCGAGGATACCAGTTTAAGGGGTAAAAAGCTGGGACTGGGCTGCGTGAACAACAAAACCGATGAAATCGAAAGCAAAGAGCAGGTTGCAGAAGTAATAAAGAAGGGTATAGAAAACCTTGGAAAAGAGAATATAATAGCTGACCCAGACTGTGGAATGCGTCTACGCTCGCGGGATGCGGCTTACTTGAAACTAAAAGTTATGGTGGAGACGGTGAAATGGCTCTCTTAATTGAAGCAGATGAAATAGCAGACGGATGGGAAGAACTGGTTAGAAAGATAATGAAGGAAGGAAAGGAGATAAAGGATGAAAGGGGTTCTTTAACCAAGGAACTCCTGAATATATTGGTCCATGTTAAAAAACCGCTGGGTAAAAATGCGGACTATTATCTGAGTAATATAGCGAGGCTAAAGAATATCAGGATACCAAAGGGATACTTCTGGAGTGGGGAGAAACTGGAAATTTATTCCCAGCAGTTTTTGAGTAAAGATAGGCAGGGATTTGTCTACACTTATGGTGATAGACTCCGAGAACATTTCCAGGGAGTTGACCAGATACAGGAAGCTATAAACAGGCTTAGAAACTGTGAAGAATCCCGCCGGGCAATTTCAGTAACCTGGGATCCGGTGATGGATACAGAGAATGATGAGGTACCTTGTATGATGCTGGTCGACCTGAAGATCCGTGATGGAAAACTCAACGTCACCGGTCTCTGGCGTTCACATGACATCTACGGGGCCTGGTTCCCCAACGCCGTTGGCCTTGCTAATTTAGCCCAGTATGCTGCAGGAGAACTGGGCGTGCAGGTGGGAACCCTTACCATACACTCCATCAGCGCCCACATCTATGAAGTTAACTTCGATGAGGCAAACAGGTTTTAATTTTCTATTTTAAGCCAATTTTAATGTAAAGCAGGGTTTGATTTTTTATTTTTTATCCTTAAAAATTAAGAGACTATCAAAAACTTGGGTGTTTTTGAATTTGTGTTTCTTTATAAAATAATATTTTTTATTCGTGTTTAAACTGATTATTTTTGTGAAATAGAAACCTAAAAGCTTTTATAATAAGTGGAGCAAAGTATTTTGTATGATAATAACAAAAATAGTTGCTCCAGTTGGTAATTTGTTTGATTCAGGGTTATATACTTTCCTATTTTTTTGTGAAGGTTTTTATCGAAATATGAGGAAAATCATTTAAAATAGGTTAAAATAGATAATAAAGTTTTCAAATCGTTAAATACATGGTATAAAAAGGGGGATGTTTTTCATATTGGGATGTTGATTCCTTGTTGTACGGAGGTGTTTCAGTAAATTTGTGATTAAAGATGGATTTAAAGAACGGAAGCTTTATTTTTATCATGAAGGGGGTTGTTAACACTGAAAATTCAAAGGTATAAATGTAAAAAGTGTGGTAAGAAGTTTAAAACAGATATTTCAGAAGTTGTTGATGATAATAGTAACTTTACAAATGAATTTAAAGAAAAGTGCATGGAATTAGCTGGTTTATTCTTCGGATCCATCCGTAAAATTGCCTTATAAAGTTAGAAAAGACACAGGAATCAGTATTTTCCAGACAAAACAATATGAAAAACTGGATACTCGGATATGAAAATCCCCAAAAAAAGAAAGAATCGTTATAGTGGATATTACATCTTTGACATGGGAGTGGATTAAAATTAAACTCTGTTTGGAATTACCGGTTCACGTTATTCGACAGTAAAAACAGAATCTTATCGTTGCTGATAAAAATATACTCATGAAGAGAATTCCAAGAACATAAAAGAAGTTTTTTAACGGAATCCACCAGGAAATAAAGAAAAAATAGCAATAACAACTGATTTAGATGAGAAATACAAGCCCATAATCGAATGATTAGGGTTTAAACACCAAATGGTGCTTATTTCACGTGTTTAGAAATATAAACAAGAAAATTAAAGCCTATATCAAAGCTAATAAGGTATCTGACAAGGAGATCGAGAAGATACAACGTGAAAAATTAGAGTTATCCAGTTTATTCGACAGTAAATCATTAAAAAGGCTAGAAACAGGATGAATGAAATATTAAATCAAATAATAAGATTATTCAGAGGTTATTTAATCAATTATCGTAGATTCATTAACGTCTTACTTCCAAACATACTCTTCGTACCTGTTAGATGCAAAATATCGAACGAACCTCAAATATAATTAGAAAAAACAAATTCCAAAAAAAACCAACCCTAGAAGTATTAAAAAGATAATGAAGATTAAAAAAGGCGTAATGTCATGAATAAACATCAGAAAAGAAATCCTAAACCAGAAAAACGTTTTCAACACTCAAACCCAAAGTTTTTGACAGAGTCAATTCAATTGACAAATAACATTATATATCACAATCAATAGTATAAATTAAAAGGGATTGACTATATTTTAAAAACCAATTTAAATTAAAAAAATCCA
The DNA here is from genome assembly GCA_002502855.1 of Methanobacterium sp. UBA279. Classification (GTDB taxonomy): domain Archaea; phylum Methanobacteriota; class Methanobacteria; order Methanobacteriales; family Methanobacteriaceae; genus Methanobacterium_A. The sequence goes on along the minus strand of DAQK01000029.1, from coordinate 150,690 downwards.
ATACCAATTCGATTGAGAAGCTCAATATTAAAATATATCTTATTCCATCCATAAATAATTCCATACACTCATTTATTCATCAAATTTGGTGGGCCCAAAGCTTTTTGGTAAGTTTAGAGGAGTTAGGAATATCAACCATACATTTAAATATAAACCCCACCAACAGAAAAGTTATAGGAAAGGTGATAATTTTGAATACACAGAAGAATGTGAATACATCACGTCCATTGGATGTATTAGGTAAAGCATTGGATTCCCAAGTACTGATAAAGCTCAAAGGCGGAAGAGAATTTCGAGGAAGCCTGAGAAGTTTTGACATGCACATGAACTTAGTTTTAAATGATGCCGAAGAATTAGAAGGCGGAGAAACCGCCCGAAGATTAGGTATCGTCCTCATAAGAGGGGATAATATAGTCTACATATCTCCCGGCTAGATTTTAAATTAAGAATAGAAGAATTCAATTTTTACATAAGGAGGATATCAATGAGTAAAGGTACACCATCATTTGGTAAACGTAATAAAAAGACCCACATTCGTTGTAGAAGGTGTGGGAAAAATTCTTACAATGCTAGAAAGAAATACTGTGCTGCCTGTGGATTTGGAAGATCAAAACGGATCCGAACATACAGCTGGCAGAATAAAAAGATCAACGGATTTAGATTAAGATAAGATTATAGGTGAGATTGATAATGGAAGTTAAGGGCCCCATCGATGTGCGGATTATCGTTGAAGGGGCGTCTGATGTGGAGAATATCTCCCGGGCCATGCAGAACATCGCCCTGGGTGCTGAGTACCACATCACCATATCCTCCATTATACCAACCACCAATACTGAAATAGCTAAAAAAGTCACCAGTGGCGCGGATATTCTTTTAATCGTCACTGACGTGGATGCTCCTGGCCGAGAACTCGCTGAAAAGTTCACCAAAATTTTAAAGGATGAAGTGGGCCATATCGAACGCGTGAAACTTCCCTTCGGCCATGACGTGGAATACCTGGACCCGGCCATAATTAGGGCTGAAATAAAAAACGCCATAATCCGTTCTGGCCTTATTTCCATAGCCAACATAAAGAAATTCCAGGAAATGGAAGAAGAGTTAACTGAGCAGAATGAGGAAATTAAGGATCTTCTCCTGGAGCTTGAGAAAATTTCCACCCTAAATGAGAAACTGTTTTCAGAGAATCAGCGACTTTCTGATGAAAAAGAGATCATAAATAAGAAAGTTACAGAACTCAACGATGAAATAAAGAGAATAAAACAGAGTTACACAGATATCAAAAATGAATACGGACTTTTAAAGAATAGAAACTTATTTGAAACTTTTTCTCTTACAGATTTATGGAAGGATACTTTTAATGAAGATTTAGATGAAGAAGAACATGTTTATTTTATAACCAATGAATTTAAGCCAGAAAATATAATCACTGGTCAGGGATTTATAGCGGCACCCACGAGAAAAGATGCGGCAGATTGGTTAAAAATTATCAGAACGGTGCTTATTTTCTATGATTCTAAAATTGAAGTCTTAAAGGAAGAAATAGATAATAATAATGGTATCAGTTCCAGCTTACTTAAAGAATGAATAATTTGATTAAATAATCTTAAATGTACTTTAAGGAATCTTAAATTATAAGCTTCTAAATATTTGAAATCTAATAATTTGAAAAATATTTTAATAAAAACATTTTAAGATCGATATGTCTACCATAGAAATTCCATTTAACATTATAATTCCTATTTTTAAACTCTATGGATATATTGATAGGGGAGAATCGTAATTGCAGGATAAATGTGGTATTGTAGGTGCTTATTCGGAAAATGGAGAAGTTTCCGGACAAATATATTATGGCTTATATGCTCTACAGCATAGAGGCCAGGAATCGGCAGGTATTTCAACGTACGATGGTAAGAATATATCCACTTACAAGGGCATGGGCCTGGTTTGTGATGTCTTTAACGATGGTAACTTTGAAGGGCTTAAGGGAAATAAAGGCATCGGCCATGTGAGGTATTCAACCACAGGTAAGTCTTTAATTGAAAATTCCCAGCCATTTATAAGTGAATACGAATCTGGACATATTGCCATTGCCCATAATGGGGATATCCTAAATTCCATGCAACTTAGAAAGGAACTGGAGAGTGAAGGCCGGATATTCTATTCAACTACTGATTCTGAGGTGATATGTCACCTGCTCATCAAGGAATACTCCGAAACTGGTGACATAGTTAGGGCCATCCAGAATATTTCAGAGAAACTTAAAGGCTCCTATTCACTGGCCATACTCATAAATGATGATTTAATCGTGGTAAGAGATCCCATGGGGATAAAACCCCTTGCACTGGGTAAAACAGACGACACTACTATAGCCGCATCAGAATCGGTGGCCTTCGATGTGATCGGTGCAGAAAAAATCCGGGACGTGGAACCCGGGGAAATATTATTTATCAACGATGAATTAAAGAGTTACAGCATGCCTGGGAAGGGAAACACATCCAGATCCCATTGCATGTTTGAATATGTCTATTTCGCACGTCCAGATAGTATACTGGACGGAAGAAATGTCTACGATGTGAGACTGAACATTGGAAAGTACCTGTACCGGGAGCATGATATGGAGGCAGATATGGTCATGCCTGTACCCGACTCAGCCATCACCGCTGCAATAGGATATTCAAGGGAATCCGGCTTACCCTATGGAGAGGGGCTTATAAAGAACCGATATGTCGGTCGAACTTTCATCATGCCCACTCAGGAAGATCGGGAGACCTCGGTAAAGCTTAAAATGAACCCTATAAGATCAGAACTGGAAGGTAAAAGGATCATACTGGTAGATGACAGCGTAGTGAGAGGCACCACTTCTAAGGCCCTGGTGGATGTTTTAAGGAAAGCCGGAGCCAAGGAAATACACCTGAGGGTGGGTTGTCCACCGATAATATCCCCCTGTTACTATGGTATAGCCATGGCCACCAAAAAGGAATTGATAGCCTCAGATAAGGATGTTAAAGAGATAGAACGCGTACTTGGCGTTGATTCTTTGGGGTATTTAAGTATAGAGTCCCTGATTAAATGTATAGGAATAGAAAAGGAACAGTTATGCACGGGCTGCTTAACCGGTGAATATCCCACCGAATCACCGGAAAATATCGAAGAATACGAAGCAGACCACTCCTGCTAGGGTAATTACTCCTTTTATTGGTTATATCTTTTTTATCAGATGATGTAAATTTTTTTTATTAAGTCTCTCAAGACATGATGGATTTACGTAATAATAGGTGATTAAAATAGTGGAATTATTATCCCCTGCCCGGGATTTTGCATCCCTGAATGCCGCCATCGGTAACGGTGCAGACTCAGTTTATCTGGGTATTCCCGGATACAATTTAAGGGCGCATACCAACCAGTTTCTTTTGGAAGATCTAGAGGAAGCGGTAGAAACGTGTCATAAGAATAGTGTGAAGGTGTATGTATCCACCAATACCATCATGAAGGACCATGACCTGGAATCCCTGAAGAAAATCCTGCCGGAGATAAAATCAGCCGGGGCAGATGCCATCATAGCCTCTGATCTGGGGGTTCTTAAGCTGGCCCGGGAGAATGATTTAAAGGTGCATATGAGTGTCCAGGCCAACATATCCAATCTGGAATCAGTAAAACTCCTGGAAGAGTTGGGTGTAAACCGGGTAATCCTCTCCCGTGAGCTTTCCCTGGATGAGATAAGGAAGATAAAGGCGGGAAGTCCGGTGGAGATTGAAGTCTTCATCCACGGGGCCATGTGCATGGCCCTATCCGGGAGGTGCTTTTTAAGTTCCCATCTCTATGGTAAAAGCGCCAACAGTGGAGAATGTATACAGCCCTGCCGGGAAAACTGGAAACTGGTGGGTGAGGATCAACAAGATGCAAATGTTAATAAAGAACTGATAATCACCCAGGAAAATAACATCACCAACCTGTTAAGCCCTAAAGACCTGTGTATGGTTGAACACATACCAGAACTCATGGAGGCTGGCATCGACGCCTTTAAAATCGAGGGAAGAGCCAGACCAGCCGATTACGTGGGGACGGTGACCAGAACGTACAGAGAGGCAATAGACTTATACGAAAAGGGTGAATGGAAATTCAACCCACAGTGGCTGGAAGAACTACAGAAAGTATTCAACCGGGGATTTGACACCGGCTTCTACTACAGGACACCATATGAAACCAGCAGATCCAATGAATCAACCCATATAAAAAAGGACATTGGTGAAGTAGTAAACTATTACAGTAACATCTCTGCAGCAGAGGTAAGACTTTGGAATGATCTTCAGGTGGGAGATGAGATCATAATCGAGGGTAAAACAACCGGCAGCCTAATCCAGAGGGTTGAATCCATGCAGATCCAGGGTAAAAATGTAGATAAGGTCACCCGGGATCAAAACGTGGCCATATTAGTTGAAGGTAAGGTCAGGCCGAATGATGTTGTTTATAAGAGAATTAAAAGGGAGTAAATTTTAAAGGAAGATTAAAAGTAGAGTTTAAAAAATTGAGCGTTACTTTGAAAACCCATGTTTTACAGAAAAGGTTCTTTAATTAAAAAGAATAAAATTTACAATATCACAGGAGATGAAAATTTATGTTGGAAAATATTACGATTGATTGGAAATGGGCCGGTATTGGAGCAGTTATAGCTATCGTTCTAGTATTGGTAATTCTTTTTGTAACAAATTCTGGTTTTATCAGTTATTTGGGTGTTTTAATTGCAGCAATAATCGTGGGTTACAAAGTGAACGTTGATTATAAAAATGGATCGGTCCACGGGCTAGCCTCAGGATTCATAGCAGGAATAATTTTAGGTGTAATAATAATATTGAGAACAGGTGCCGCAGGATTGGCATCAAATGTAGGCTTAGGAGCAGGATTGACCATAGGTGCGCTGAATGCTATATTAGGTATAGCCATTTTCGGAATCCTCGGCCTTCTTGGTGGTGTTATCGGCGCCCTGATAAAAAATTATGTTTAAATAGGTGGTAAAATGATAAAAGTCAAAGATGCAATGGAGAGAAATGTGATTAAATTTCATGCAGAAGATAAAATAAGTGATGTATCACAGAAATTAAGGGATAACAAGATCAGCGGAGCTCCCATAGTTGATGAAGATCTAAAAGTGATAGGCATAGTAAGTGAAGGGGACATCATGAGGCTCCTCGAGGTTCACTCACCCCGCTTAAACCTTATATTACCATCACCACTTGACGTGATCGAACTCCCCATACGCATGAAGCATGAACTGGATGAAATTGCCGAGGACATGAAACGGGCAGCATCCGTACATATCGGGGAGATAATGACCAAAAGGGTGTACACTGTCAAGGAAGAAGACGATATATCCGACGCAGCCCAGTTTATGGACACCCACAGCGTGAACAGACTCCCCGTAGTCGATGACGACGGCAAACTCATAGGTATAATCACCCGGGGCGACCTTATAAGCGCCATGGTGAGAATGGAATGAGTGAAAGTAATCAGATGAATGAAATCAAGGTAAACTGATCAGATGAGTAAAATTAAGGGCGATATCAAGCAAATGGATGAAACCAAGGGTAAAACCAAGCGCATCGCCATCTACGGCAAGGGAGGTATTGGTAAATCCACCATAGTCTCCAACATAGCCGCAGCCTACGCAGAAGACTGTGACGTGCTGGTTATAGGCTGCGACCCAAAGGCAGACACCACCCGCACTCTGGTGGGCCGTAGAATTCCCACCATCCTGGACGTGGTTCGAGAGAAAAAAGACGCATCCAAAGAAGAAATCCTTTTCAAGGGATATAAAGATGTAAAATGTGTGGAAAGCGGCGGCCCGGAACCAGGTGTCGGCTGTGCTGGCCGGGGAGTTATAGTGGCCATGAAACTCCTGGGAAAACTGGAAACCTTCTCCCAGGACGACGTGATCATCTACGACGTGCTGGGCGACGTGGTCTGTGGCGGATTCGCAGTCCCTCTCAGGGAAGACTTTGCCGATGAAGTTTACATAGTAACATCAGGGGAATACATGTCCCTTTATGCAGCTAACAACATCTGTAAAGGTATAAAAAAGCTTAAAAGCAATTTCGGTGGTATAATCTGCAACCGTCGCGGTATAGAAAATGAACTGGAAATCGTAAACGCATTCGCCGAGAGAATCGGGAGTAAGGTGATAGGGGTCATCCCCCGCAGTGAACTGGTGCAGCAAAGTGAAATAGAAGCCAAAACCGTGGTGGAGAAATTTCCAGATTCAAAACAGGCAGAACTCTATCGGGAACTAGCACAAACTATTTTTGAAAATAAGGACTTTGACGTCCCCGAGCCTATGGATGTGGATGAATTCGATGAGTTTTTCAGGGGATTTCAAAGCATTTAAAATTTATAATGTTTAGATGAAATGGTCTCATTTGAGGATGTTATCTATGTATTTCACAATTAATGAAGAATAAAATTATTTATCATCCTCTTCAATCTTTTCCCGTTCTAAAATAGACGTTTCAACTATTTTTGCTACATTGGAAAAGGAATAAATTTCATTCCGGTTGCCTACATCTAGTACTACAACTTTGTTATATTCTTCATAAATATCAAAGATAATTCTGTAATAATCAACTTTCGCTTTTCTTGCACCAGCTAAATTCCCCTTTTAAATATCATAATGATCAGGTTTTTTAAGTATTTGATCGATTTTTTTTCAATAATACGTCGTACAAATCCTTTATCGTTACGCCCAATACGCGCAAATCTTATTTCTGCTCTATCAGACATACAGAGTTTATAACACATTTGTTATAAACCATATTTTTTGGCTAGCTCTTCGGTATTTTCATAATCAGTATATTTTCCTTCTTTGACTTCTTGTCGTATCATAGCTAGCCTTTTTTTGTAGTTTTCAGAGATTTCAGGGTCAACATTTGTAGTATTAGAAAAAGTCATATTATTCCAAATTTCCATAAAAACAGGTACATTAATACTTATTTCACTCATAAATTTCTGAATTCATAATCAGTAAATAAATAAATTAAGAACATGTTTAATTTTTGGTATTAAGGTTGAATTAATTATGAGTTTATCTCTATATATTTTTTTTCACGATAAACTAAAGATTAGTGTAACCTGATTTAATCCGGATTTGGATAATTATCCACAAGATCTAAACATAATATGATGTTAGGGTCCGTCTATTTCATCCGTTGTTTTATTTTTCATCATGAAATTTACGTGTTAACCTGCTCTAAATACTGGAACGATTCTTTTTTAAGGTTTTTAGGGAGTTTTAATAATTTTACCAAGAATAATATTCTTTCTAGTAATCATGACCCATAGATTACTTTGACTTATATCCCTGAAGTAGGATATCATGTCTTGGTTTGTTTCTTCTCTAGGTATTTTTCCGGGGATAAACCTAATTTTTCATAGCTTTCTAAGCAATATTTCTCTAAATCATCTAATTTTTCAAAGTAAAATAAATGTGATGAACATTTACAATCAGAACAGCCGAAATTATCTACTCCAACACCCATTTCTGCAATTATCTGGGCCACTTCACATTCTATCTTGGAATCGTTAACTGTGTATATAACATCCATGATTTTCGTGTCTTTATGGGTTAGGAGATAGTCCACGTGCCAGTGTAATTTCTTATCATGTGAAAGGTGTCTCTTAATTCTTCCCTCCAGGCTGTTAAGGGCAGAACCTACGTATACGTATCCCCCCTTTTTGAAGTCCAGCTCACCAAGTTTCCCAACCCTAATCTTAGAGTCATTTTCCAGATTTATCAGGAGACAGTAGGTGCCCTTTAAGATCGTTTTTGTAACCATACTAAATCATATTCCAAGCAATCAGTATTAAAAGCATCATGATGGTAGCTACCACATAGCAGATACCAGGAATAAGGTGTGCCTGGACCTCTCCACGCTCCTTTTCAAGTATTTCCTCCTACTCTTTTTTGGTGAAGAAGGTATCTGGGGAGTAGTAGAGGGCGGCTTCAAATATCTGGTAGTAACCAAAGTCAAAGAATGATAGAAGGCCCACTAAAACAATACTGAATACTCCACGCAGGCTCATATCAAAGTTTATATTATATGTTCCTATGATGACGAAGAAAATGGCAAAATGCAGGAGGGGCAATATTTACAGTATTATCCTGGACACCACCAGCCGTTTAATTGCATGTGACATGCCCTTCCACACGCTATAGGTGTCATATGGATTATATGTAGAATGGACCCGTTCTATGATCAAGGTGAAGTGGATAGCGAAAATGAGTATAAATAACTCCTGGGCTGCGGTAAATTCAAGGGCCAAATAAAAAACACCTCTCGAGGTGGAAGCTATATTTAATATCAGGGATCTAGTAATATTATAAGAGTTAAAATAAATATATTTTTAGCTTAAGAGACTTTCAAGGTCAGAGTAAACTCTTTTTAAGAATTTTTACACAAATTTATTTGAAGTGATAAATATGGAATACGTCTTTCATGCAAAGGGACATGAAAATGTCACCTCCGCCCATAAATCCACATTCGAAGTAACCACGGACGAAAATATAACAAACGCGGCCGACTGCATCATAGGTGTTCAGTCAGATGCAAAACTTGGAGATCTCCCTCTGAAACTTAAAGGAGCCATAAGGGATGAAAACTCTTTAATAAGGGTCCGCCTGGAAACTGAAAATGCAGAGGACGAGATAGTGGGATATGGACAACCTGATTTAACCTTGAAACACCCCACAGATATGGTCTGCCGTAAGAGTAATTACCGGTGCAGCCGGACGTTGATGGTAAAGGCAGATAAAGCAGCATGTGACCTTAAAAAAGAGTTAATAGATGATTTAAAAGAAGGTAAAGATTTAAAAGTAACTATAATTATTAATCAAGATTGAATTGATTTTTAAATATTTTAAACAGTGTTTTTCGAAAAGTAGAAAGTGCAGGGGACGGGATTTGAACCCGCGAAGGGACTACCCCACTAGGCCCTCAACCTAGCGCCTTTGACCGCTCGACCACCCCTGCTGGTTGCTAAACTGCATTTGAAAATTACGGTTGAGCATACAGACTTCTTTATTTCTCTCTATTTAAACCTTATCCCATTTCATGAGCTCAATTATATAGCATGAAAAGGCAAAAAGATAATCATAATACTTTTTAATCAGTATAATGTGGTTTGATTCATGCAGGCAGTTAAAGAAATAGAAGACGGATTAATGGTGGATATTGAAGTGTTTCCAAATTCAGATAAATTTAGTATATCAGGTTATAATGAGTGGAGAGATGAAATTCAACTTAGAATTAAATCAATTCCACAGAAGGGAAAGGCCAACAAGGAAATCATCAAGGAATTTACAAAACTCACAGGTTCAAGTATAGAAATAGTATCCGGACTTAAAAGCCAGCATAAAACTTTGAAAATATATGATTTGTCTAAACGGGATTTATTAGATATTCTAAATAAAAATTACCCTGATTTTGGAAAATAAGAAATTATTAAAAAATATGTTTGAAGCAGAACTAAATGAACAGGCCTCGATTATCCCTATACCACTCAACCGTCTGTTTCAGACCGTCTTCAAAGCTCCACTCGGGCTTCCAACCCAGTTTCTTGGTTTTAGTGGAGTCCAGTGAGTACCTTAGGTCGTGGCCTAACCGGTCTTCAACGTAGGTTATCAGGCTTTCTGGTTTTCCCAGGAGGTCCAGTATCATGCGGGTGATCTCGATGTTGGTTTTTTCGTTGCCACCGCCGATGTTGTAGACCTCACCAAATTTACCCTTGTTGAGGACGGTGTCGATACCGGAACAGTTGTCCATTACGTATATCCACTCTCTCACATTCTCTCCTGTACCATAAACTGGGAGTGGTTTGTTTTGCATGGCGTTCAGGATGAACAGGGGTATCAATTTCTCAGGGTACTGGTATGGTCCGTAGTTGTTACTGCTCCTGGTGATCAGGACTGGTAGGTCATAGGTTTTATGGTAGGCGCTTACCAGTACATCGCCACCTGCTTTACTGGCAGAGTAGGGACTGCTGGGATCAATATTGCTTTCTTCGGTAAATGATCCATCTTCTATACTACCATATACTTCATCAGTTGAGATCTGCAGGTACTTCTCCACATCGTACTTTCTAACGTGTTCCAGCAGATTGTATGTGCCAAGTACATCAGTTTTAACGAATATGCTGGGGTCTGTAATCGATCTATCCACATGTGTTTCAGCAGCGAAATTCACCACCAGATCACAATCCTTCATGGCCACCTTGATATCTTCCTCGTTACCGATATCACCCCTGATAAACTGGATATCCGGGAGGATATCCTTTAAATTATCTTTATTCCCGGCGTAAGTAAGTTTATCCAGGACTACGATGTCGTAGTCGTAGTTTTCGTGTATGTAGTGCACGAAGTTGGTCCCGATAAATCCAGCCCCGCCTGTTATGAGTATTTTCATTTGAATCACCTAATTTAATTTTCAATTGATTTTCAAGTTTTATCCGTGGCTCTTTCCGGGCTCCAACAACCAGTCATAGGGAATTTCATCGGTATCTGGTGGCAAGCGGAATTCATCAGGTTCATCGTAATTGTAGGGTAAGGTAGGCACACTTATGAAGTATGCTGTTTCAGTACCAATTCCCTTGAAGCCGTGGTAAACAAATGGGGGGACGCTGATGAGCAGGGGATTTTTCTCCCCTACGAAGAATTCATTTAACTCCCCATAGGTCGGTGAGTCTTCCCGGGCGTCGTAAAGGGCCACTTTCATCATTCCATGGATGCAGGTAAAGTTGTCGGTTTGTTTTTTGTGCATGTGCCAGGCCTTGGTAACCCCGGGATAGGCGGTGGTTACGTAAACCTGTCCGAATTCCTGGTAAATATTATCATCATTTCTTAATATTTCCATGAGCCAGCCCCTTTCATCGGGTATGACCCTGAGTTTTTTCGTTTTAACACCATCAATCATAAAAAACACCTTAATATAATTTGGATTATCAAAAAATTTTATATATTTCATGCTTAATTAAACATTACCATGGAACGAATATTTGTAACCGGGGGAAGCGGACTATTAGGAAGCAAGTTTGCCACCATTACCAGTGATTATGAAATAATTACCACCTACAACACCAATCCACGAAATGACGCAGTTAAGCTGGATATAACTCGTAAGGATGACGTGTTAAGTAAAATCGAATCTTTAAATCCTGACCTGGTTATTCATTCTGCAGCACTCACCAACGTTGACTACTGTGAGGACCACCAGGAGGAAGCAGATAAGATAAACGCCCAGGGAACATTGAACCTGGTAAAAGCCTGTGATCAAACAGATTCTAAATTGATTTACGTTTCTACGGACTTCGTTTTCGATGGGAAAAAGGGGATGTACCGGGAAGATGATGAAACAAATCCCTTAAACTATTATGGTAAAAGTAAGCTTAAAGGAGAGGAATATATCCAAAATTCTGATATAGAATATGCTATCTCCCGGGTAAGTGTACTGTATGGTTGGCATACCAACTTCAACTTCGTAACCTGGGTTATAAGTGAACTTAAAGAGGGTAACGATATAAACATCGTAACTGATGAATATAACTCCCCCACATTTGCAGATAACGCAGCAGAAACAATTTTAAATATTTACTCTAAGGGTAGAGAGGGTGTATATCACATCGCCGGGGATGAAAGAATAAATAGATATGACTTTGCAGTTAACATCGCCCGGGTATTTGAACTGGATGAAACCCTTATAAACCCTATATTAAGTGAAGATTTAAGCAGGTCGGCTCCAAGACCCATGGATTCCTCATTATCCGTGGAGAAAGCCCTAAATGATCTGGATATAAAATTATTGAACACAACAGATGGATTAAAAGAAATGAAAAAGGTAATGAAATGAAGGGATTAATCTTATCCGGAGGCCACGGCACCCGCTTACGGCCACTTACACATACAGGACCTAAACAACTTATTCCAGTAGCAAATAAGCCGGTACTTTTCTATGCCATTGAGGATCTTAAAGAAGCCGGCGTAACAGATATAGGACTTATACTGGGAACTAACATGCCAGAAAAGGTAAAAGAGGCAGTGGGAGATGGTTCAAAGTTTGGTGTAAATATCACTTACATAATGCAGGGGGAACCCAAGGGTTTAGCCCATGCAGTGGCTGTTGCCCAGGATTTCGTGGGTGAAGACCCGTTCATCATGTACCTGGGAGATAACATACTAAAATCAGGTATAAAGGAATTCGTGGAAGGTTTCGAAGAATCTGATTACCAGGCCAGGATACTCCTGCAGCCGGTGGATAATCCACGTCAGTTTGGTGTTGCAGAGCTGGACGATAAGGGAAACGTTATAAACCTGGTGGAGAAACCAGAGCATCCTAAAAGCGACCTGGCCCTCGTGGGCATCTACCTATTTAAATCCTCAATTTTTGATGCTATATCCCGGATCAAACCGTCCTGGAGGGGTGAACTGGAGATCACGGATGCCATCCAGGAGCTTTTGAACACAGAACTTAAGGTGGATTCCCACATAGTTAAGGGATGGTGGAAGGACACTGGTAAACCAGAGGATGTCCTGGACGCTAACCATTTAATACTGGATGTGCTGGAATCTGAGGATAATGGAGAAGTTGAAGAAGGTGCTAAAATCAGTGGTAGGGTTTATATTGGCAAAGGCACAATTGTTAAGAAAAACAGTGTGATTCGAGGACCGGTCACCATAGGTGAAAACTGTGAGATTGAGGCATATATAGGACCTTACACATCTATTGGAAATAATAGTGTAATAATTGGTGGAGAAATAGAATCCTCCATCGTGGTGGGTGACGCGGTTATTAAATGTAACGAAAGGATCGTGGACAGCCTAATAGGTAACCATTCCCATATAGAATCTAAGGAAAATAACCTACCTAAAGGCCATAGATTTATTATAGGGGAAAATTCAATGGTGCATTTGTAAATTAATAGATTATTATCCTGTTCAATTAATAAGTGAAATATTACTTAGTGAATAGAAATGTTAATTAGTGAGTAAATACTAATTTTATGCAATACGTGCTTAAAAGGTGATCAAAAAAATGAAAGCTGTCATACCGGCTGCGGGTCTGGGGACCAGGTTTTTACCTGCCACCAAGGCACAGCCCAAGGAAATGCTCCCTGTCTTTAATAAACCAACAATACAGTATGTAGTGGAAGAAGCGGTTTCTTCTGGAATTGATGATATACTGATCATAACTGGAAAGGGTAAAAGATCCATCGAGGACCACTTCGATCGGTCTTTTGAACTGGAATACTCCCTCCGAAACAGTGGGAAAACAGAAAACCTAAGGGAGATAGAAGCCATTTCTGATATGGCTGACATATATTATGTGAGGCAGAAGAAACAGAAAGGTCTGGGAGACGCTATTTCAACCGCCAAGAACCATATCGACGGTGAACCATTCGCTGTTCTTCTGGGAGACACCATAGCCCAATCCAAAGTTCCCTGCACCAAACAACTCATGGATGCCTTCTACAAATGCAAAGCCAGCACCATCGCCATAGAGAGGGTCCCTGATGAAAAAATCGAAAGATATGGTATCATAAAAGGCACCCAGTTTTCTGATTCTGTCTATAAAATAGAGGATATGGTGGAGAAACCATCCCTCCAGGAAGCACCGTCCAACCTGGCCATAACCGGTAGATACATCCTGGTCCCGGAAATATTTGACCATATAAAGAATGTGAAACCTGGGGTGGGAGGAGAGATACAGCTCACTGACGCCATGAGATCACTGGATGCAGTTTATGGCTACGTATTCGACGGGAAAATCTACGACATCGGAAACACCTTCGAATGGCTCAAAAGCTCCATAGAAATAGCTTTAATGGATGATAATGTAAAAGATGAGCTGAAACAGTATTTAAGAGAGTGCTTAAGTAAGGGGAATTGAATAGTTAGTTGGAACCAATTGTTAATCGAAACTATCAAAATATTCATATAAAATTGATTAATACTTATTTTTTAATTTTGAGAGCGCATGATTAAATAGGATAGATTAAATAATAGCACTTTAAAAGACTTAACCAGATAAATTTACTGAATTTTCACGGTACATAATCAGAAACTCAAAAAAGTAGAAGCGATGATTAAATGAATATTTCAATTGTAATCCCAGCACTTAACGAAGAAGGAATAGTAGGTAAAACAGTTAAATCAATACCACTTACCGAATTAAAGGAAAAAGGATTGGAAGCAGAGATAGTGGTGGTTGACAACGCATCAACCGATAACACCGCCCAGGAAGCAACTGATGCCGGAGCAAGGGTGGTTCGTGAAGAAAAAAGAGGGTATGGAAACGCTTATCTAAGGGGATTTAAAGAAGCCAAGGGAGATGTAATTGTAATGGGTGATGCAGACGGTACATATCCCCTGAACACCACCTATGAATTTGTCCAGCCACTTTTAACTGGAGATTACGATATGGTGATGGGCTCCCGGCTCAAGGGAGATATACAGAAGGGAGCCATGCCCGCCCTGCACAGGTACGTGGGCAACCCATTCCTCACCTGGTTACTGAACGCCTTGTTTAAAGCAGGAGTTTCTGATGCCCACTGTGGGATGAGGGCCATTCGAAGGGAAGCCTTGGATAAATTGAAACTTCAAAGCTCAGGAATGGAGTTCGCTTCAGAGATGATCATCGAAGCCGCCCGGGAGAAGTTGAAGATAGCAGAGATTCCCATAACCTATTATCCCCGAGAGGGTGATTCCAAGCTCAGTTCATTCGCTGATGGATGGAGACACCTAAGGTTCATGATGCTCTACAGACCCACACCATTTCTCCTGGGACCGGGTCTGGTAGTGTTGTTACTGGGTGTATCCCTGGTGACAGGAGTATCTTTACTGGGACAATCTAGGATGCACTCTCTTATCCTGGGAAGTCTCCTGGTGATAATTGGATACCAGATGCTCCTGGCCTGGGTACACTTTGGAGCCTTCGGAGAGACCTACGGTGTTAATAAAAGTTCAGGTACTGTAAATAGATATTTAAGTTACCATTCACTGGGAAGAGAATTGCTTCTGGGTGTAGTTTTGCTCTTAATAGGGTTGATCATAGGTGTCAATGTACTGTACAGCTGGATCGCCGCAGGATTTGGTGGACTATTCCAAACCCTGAATGCCATGATGGCCTTGATATTCTTCATTTTAGGGATTCAGACCATTTTCTCAGGGATATTAATCAGTCTCATGCTCTTAAACAGTCCTGACCCTGAAAATTAATGGTTGAATATCCTGAAAACTATGAATCGGAAATAATTCTGAAACTGAAGGTCTTGATATTTTAAAATTAAGTTTACCTGAACCTGAATTAATTTTTTAAGGGGCTAAAAAGATGAAGATAGCCTTCATTTACGATGCAGTCTACCCCTGGATAAAAGGAGGGGCCGAAAAGAGAATCTACCAACTGGCCAAAGGATTAGCAGATAAGGGCCATGAGGTGCACTGGTATGGTGTGGGATGGTGGTGGCCCGAGTCAGGTAAAAAAGACATGGAAATGGACGGTATAAAGTTACATGGAGTATGTAAACCAGTGAAACTTTACGATAACGATAGGAGATCCATTAAAGAAGCCCTCTACTTTGCCTTGATGATCCTTTTTAAATTAAGGGCAGGAAGATATGATATCATCGACTGCCAGGGATTTCCATTCTTTTCCTGTTTTACAGTTGGATTCAATTCCTTTTTTGGAAGATCCACAATGGTAATTACCTTACATGAAGTCTGGAATGATTACTGGTATGAATATTTAGGAAAAGCTGGATTTTTTGGTAAATTAACTGAAAAACTAATGGTGAGATTAACTGATAAGATTATAACAGTATCTGATAAGACCAAGGATGATTTACGGAAGATAAAATCATCGGAAAAAGCGGTGGTCATACCCAACGGAATCGATCTTGCGGAAATTAATCAGATAAAGCCTTCACCGGCTAAATCAGATATCATATTCGTGGGTAGGTTGATCAAAGAAAAGAAGGCCGACCTACTCATAAAATCCCTGGTTAGAGTTAAAGATAATTTTCCAGATGTAAAGTGCACCATCATCGGGGAAGGACCCGAAAAAGAGAACTTGGAAAAGTTAAGCGACCAATCAGGCCTCAAGGACGATGTAAGTTTCACAGGATTTCTGGAGGATTATCAGGATGTGATAGCTCATATGAAGTCTTCTAAAGTACTGGTCCTTCCATCTGTACGGGAGGGGTTTGGTATGGTGGTCCTGGAGGCTAATGCCTGTGGACTGCCGGTAGTGGTAGTTGATCATCCTATGAACGCAGCAAAAGACCTGATAATTCCCGGTGAAAATGGTTTAATAGCTGAGGTATCAGAAAATTCACTTTCAAATAATATAATAGAAGCAATGGAATCAAGAGAAAAAATGGTAGAAAGTTCTAAAGATTTTGTCAAGGATTACGACTGGAATAATATAATCACCAGGCTAGAGGTAACTTATTGGGAGTTTTTACTTAAATAAAAAGTTTAAATAAAGATTATAACTTGAATAATAATTAAACTTAGATTATAACTCAAATAACAGATTAAACTTAGATTACAGCTTAAATAAAGGATCAATAAACATGAAGATATTACAGACACCGGTCAGGTTTTATCCCTTCACAGGCGGTGTAGAGAACTACGTTTACTACCTGTCCCGGGAGCTGGTGAAATCAGGAAACCAGGTGAAAGTGGTATGTGCCAACGAGCCAGATATAGAGAGTAAACAAAGAGTGGAGGGTATTGAAGTAGAAAGACTGCCCTACATGGGTAAAATAGCCAACACCAACATCACTACCGGACTTCCCGGAGCGTTATCAGATGGTGACTATGACATCATCCACACTCATATCCCCACACCTTGGAGTGCTGATTGGAGTGCTTTTTATTCCAATAGTAAAAAAAAGCCATTAGTGGTAACTTATCATAACGATATAGTAGGTCAGGGATTGGCAAGTTTGGTAGCCCGTATATATAACTCAGTAGGCTTAAACTACGTGCTCAAAACTGCTGCCAAGATCATCATAACCCAGCCCGGCTACCTGCAATCCTCATCTTATCTGGCTAAATACCGGGATAAAATAGAAGTAATACCCAACGGGGTGGATGTAGAAAAATTCCAGCCAAAACAAGCTTCAGGTAATGAAGATAAAAGTACCATCTTCTTTTTAAGCGTCCTGGATGAGTTCCATAAATATAAAGGGCTGGAATATCTTTTAAAAGCCCTTAAAATAGTTAAAAATAAAATACCTGATGTGAAATTAATCGTGGGAGGTAAAGGCGTTTTACTTGATCATTATCAGGAAATGGCCGCTTCACTGGGGTTAAAGGATAACGTGGAATTTGCCGGGTTTATCCCTGATGAGGAAATTGCAGATTATTACAGCCAGACAAGCGTATTCGTCTTACCATCCATCTCTTCACTCCAGGAAGGATTTGGAATAGTGGCATTGGAGGCACTGGCCTGCCAGACACCGGTGGTAACCACCGATATCGTAGGTGTGGCCCAGGATCTAAAACAAATCCAAGGTGGAATAGTAACATCACCCCGGGACACCCAGAAACTGGCCGATGCTATAACACAGATACTCAGTGATGTTGAGATGCAGAAAGAGATGGGTCAAAGGGGCAGGAAACTGGTGGAGGAAAAATATACCTGGAAAGATGTGGCCAATAGTATGGAGAAAGTATATAAGGAAATACTGGCAAAATCCTAAATTCACATCATCTTATTTTTTAGATTGAACGTTTTAAAGGAAATAGGATATAATATTAAATTTAATAAAGAGTTCGGATGGTTTGGATGCTGGATATAAATAAGCAAGTGAAGGGTATTAACATTAAAAACTGGATATTCACGGTTATATTCTTCCTAATATTAACTGATCTATCCATAATTTTAGATATACCCTTTTTAAGAGAGGTATTTTCCTTCATATTCTTTTCTGTAGTCCCTGGCTTTTTGGTCATACTAATATTGAATCCCAAAGGGATGAACCCTGTTAAAAAGATCGTACTATCGGTGGGAATGAGTATTTCCTTCCTGATGATTATCGGCCTGGCTTTAAACAGTTTATATCCCCTGTTAAACCAGCCATTATCCTTCACCCCGGTTTTTGTTACCTTAAACCTCTTCGTCGTTCTACTGTCTGTGGCTGCCTACTGGCGTAACCGGAACGTTTTAGGGGATGATTTTGGTTTTAAATTAGATTTAAAGGATAAACTAAGATCCCCACTGATATTTCCCTTTTTATTCCCTCTCCTGGCTATACTAGGGACTTATCTTATGAACACCACCCAGAACAACGTTTTACTTTTAACCATGCTCCTTCTAATACCCCTGTATCTGGTGGCTGTGGTTTATCTGCGGGACAGGATCCATTCTGCTACCTATCCCCTGGCACTGTGGCTCATTGGCCTAAGCCTGCTCCTGATGCACGGATTAACCTCCAACCACCTCCTGGGAATAGATGTTCACCTTGAATATTACAGCTTCCAGCTCACCCAGTTAAACTATCACTGGGACCTGAATACCTATTACAACGCCTACAATGCCTGTATGAGCATAACCATCCTCCCCCTGATCTACCATGTCCTCTCGGGGATGGGTGGAGAATACATCTTCAAATTATTCATGGCCATCATAGGTTCCATATTGCCCTTAATCGTTTACCTGGCCGCAAAAAAATATCTCGCGGGTAAATATGCATTTTTAGCGGCTCTGCTTTTCATATTCCAGCTATTTTTCATAAACCTCCTAGGAGCAGTGAGACAGGAGATAGCCATAATATTCTTCTTCCTCACAATAATGGTTGTATTTGACTCTAAACTGGATAAATGGTTTAGAAAATTCCTTATAGTCCTTTTTATATTTGCAACTTTGATATCACACTATTCCACGGCTTACGTGGCATTCGTACTTATACTACCCATACTGCTCTACCCCTTTTTCAGGAGCTTAATAAAGGAGAGGAAGCTGGTCTTCACCAACTTCGACGTCATAATCATTTCACTGGTACTCATTGCCATCTGGTACCTTTTCGTGGCTAAAGTCCAGTTTGCAAGCGGGGCCCAGGTTCTGGGTAAAACAGTGGAACTAACCGCAGGCGCGGGAATAAGCAGTGCTCTGGTTGGAACCAGGGGCGCCTATGTCCTGGGCATCCTAGGGGTGGTTTTCAAGTCACTCCCCAACATGGTGAGTGTCATAGCCCATGATCTGATATTCGCCACCATACTGGTGGGATTAGTCGCCATAGTCCGGAGGTTCCGCCATTATCAGGAGAAGTTCACCATGGAATTTATACTGGGAATAGTCATATCCCTGGTCTTACTGGTTTTATTCGTGGCCCTGCCCTACATCTCAATTGCCTACGATGTGGCCCGACTGTTTTTCCAGTTGATAATATTCTTAGCACCAGTATTCGTAATCGGCGGTATTTTCGTAGCCAGAATTACTAAAAAACCAAAATGGGATGTTTATATCTTGTTATTCCTTTTAATATTCCTGTTTTCATGTGTAACATATCTACAGTACAGTGCTCTGGGCCAGCCCTATTCTTCATACTATGAAACGAACGGCACAGTCAGACAGGGTAATTATATCTATGATAGTGAAGTTATAGCAGCCCAATGGATCTCCCAAAACAGGATAAACAACTTAACAGTATATTCAGATGGAAGAGAGGTTGCCAGATTCTTAACAGCATATGGACCGAATGTTTCAAATGAAAACATCAACAGCTCATTCTTTGGCTGGAATAAAACCATAGATAGGGGTTATATCTATCTGGGGTACGTTAACATACATGACCGGTTGATCATAGATATGGGTGATGATTTTATCCGGGTGGATATGGAACCATATCTATTCCTTCTAGATGGAAAGAGCAGGATCTACGATAATGGAGGGGCCCGCATATTATGGTAAACGATTCCGAAGCAAACCAGGGAAGTAAAGAAGGGTTTAAAATATTATTTGTACACCACACAGCAATGTGGTACCGTAAACCATTTTTCCGTAGATTGAGCGAGATCTACGATGTTGAGTTTCTATTTACCAATGTGGAAGGCTACAATCGAACCTACGGCACTGATTTATCAAAGGAAATTCCAGGGATGGAAGGTATAAACTATCGTATAGTCCCTAACAAGTTAGGAGTGGCCTGGGGTGCTATAAAAAGGGCTCTGGGAGAATACGATGTCTTTGTAGGCGGTAGCTGGGATACTCCCACCGATGCATTTGAAACCTTATTGTACTTTTTAATAGTGAAAATAAAGGGGAAACCATTCATTCTATGGAGGGAAGACTGGGACTGGAACGTTAAAACCACTAAGAGGAAATTTGCCAAGTTTTTGGCCGGATTTTTCTCTCGCAGTGCCGATGCTCTTTTAGTACCGGGCACTAGACACCGGGAATTCTTCACAGGATTAGGGGTATCACCTGATAAGATTTTCATCATGCCTAATGTCAGTAATTTACACGTAAAGGAAGATGATTATGGAAATTGTGAGAAGATACGCCAAGAGCTTGGACTGGAAGATAAAAAGGTTATCTTATTTGTGGGGCGTCTTATTAAGTTAAAGGGACTTCGATACCTCCTTAAGGCCTTCAAAAAGCTCTATAAAAAAGTAGGCGATGTAAGGTTAGTTGTTGTGGGGGGTGGAGAGTGTCGTGGGGAACTGGAAAAATTAGCGCACAGTTTAAAGATAGAGGATCTGCTTTACTTCCAGGGTAACGTGCCCAATGATTTGTTAGGGGCTTATTATCTTCTCGGCAATATTTTTGTACTGCCTTCCATCACCACCCATCATGCCGATGCATGTCCTTTGGTGGTCAATGAAGCCATGTCCTTTGGAAAACCAGTGGTAACCAGTGACGCTGTAGGTAACACCTTCATGATTGAAGATGGGATAAACGGTTTTGTTGTTCCGGAAAGAAATTGTGATGCTCTCAATGAAGCTTTATATAAAATTTTAATGGACCCGGAACTTGAAGAGAAAATGGGCCAGGCATCTAAAAGAATTGTTGAAGAGGGATTCACCTATAAGAACATGATTGAAGGATTTAATCAGGCTATAAACTTTATAAAAAGAAGATAAGAAAAACCAGTTATCTAAAAAGAAATAAAAAAAGGAAAATCAAACTTACCTCATTGAACTGGATTGCATCTCTGGAGAGCCATCCTTGCAGTGGTATACTGTATCGAAGTTGAAATCAGATGAGACACTGCATTCCTGGTATTTACATCCCTGTGGATTTTCAAAACATCTTATTTTGTCACCTATAGCACAAAATACACCCATTTTCCCCGTCTGCATACATTCGTTGTAGCTGGGGCAGGCGTTGCAGATGCATTTAATCATGGTTTCTTCATTTTTTGGAACCATACCCATAAATCAGCATCTCCTTGTAGTTATTATTATGTACCTAATAAGTTTTAAAATTTTTTAAATTAAATATAAAATCACTTCTAAAGTAATTTCAAGGAAAAAAGAGATATAATAGAGAATAATAATGATTACGGGTTTTATTACAGTTAAAATAGGTTTAGTTTGCCTAACAATTATTTCCAATTAGAAATGATAAAAGAAGTTAAGAGCATATTCACCTATTCATAGTTACAGAATAGTTAATTCCGTTTAATTATTATTTTAGAGTATAACACGAATATTTGGAGTAAATACAGGGGCAAATACAGGTAATAATGATTGTTATGGGCTTTTAGGAAGGTTAAATTGGATCTGATCTCCATCAAAGCCCTTTTAGTTCCTCCTGAACTCCTTTTTTTCCGGGATACAGCTTCTTTATGCCATATAAATGAATCCAAGACTACCACAGATTTATATCCATATTCTTTGAGTTTGAGGGCCAGGTTGATATCCTCACATCCAAAAAAAAGATCATCATTCAATTGCTTTATAGGTAGTTTAGACTTTAAAAGTAACGCTGCTCCGGAAACCCAATCACATTCAATAATGTTTCCCGGATAATCCTCTAAACTGCTAGTTTCGGTTAAATCATAGTAACCAGGATACTTCTTTATATTTACTTTACCGCCTAGATTGGCAACCATTTCCTGACTACCATCGTAATCATAGTAGTAAATTAAAGGGGCTAAAATGCCGATGTAAGGTTCTTTTTGGGCAGCCTGAATCAATTTGGTTAAAAATTCAGGATTTACCACCGTGTCGTTGTTTAAAAGCAGGATGTAGTCCGGGTTGTGTGCTTTCCGGGTGTATTTTATGGCGATATTGTTTCCTGCTGCAAAGCCGTAGTTTCTATCGTTTTTTATGAGAGTCAGATGGTTATTTGATATTTCAATATCATTCACTTGTTCTTGTGCTTCCTGGTTGGTGAGTTCGGTGATTGTTATGGGCTTGTTTTTAAGGGTGTATTTGAAGAAGGGGGAAGTTACGTTTACTTTTCCCTCTGCGTATTCCCTGATTTTCTCGAGGGACTGGTCCTGGGAGTGGTTGTCCACCAGTATCACATGGTAATTAGGGTAATTTATCTGGTAAAGGGATTCCAGGCATTCCAGGGTGTCCTGCCAGCCGTTCCAGTTGAGTATGATAATGGAAACCAGGGGGTTCATCAAATTTTTCTCCTCATAATAAGTTAAAAGCTTTTAAATATCTTTAAATATGATTCCATCAGCGTGTTGAAGTATTCACCTTTGTTAGTTTCATTTCTACCTATTATGCTTCCTGTCAAAACGAATAACCCTTCTTTGGTTATTAAAAATAGAAATAAGAGTTTATTGTAGGAATTTCCGTACCGGGTGACATATTCTGCAGTGTTTTTCAAACTTAAAACCGTCATTTCAGGGATTACAGATTTCTTAGTTATTGTCCTACCCCTCTTATGATATACAACTGCATCTGGTGTGTATAATGCTTTCCAGCCCAGGTTATGAGCTTTCCAGGATAGATCGGCATCTTCACCCAGGGTAACGTAACTGGTGTCCAGTAGGCCCGTTTCCCTGAGCATTTCCTTTTTATATAATGCACAGGCAGCCATGGCACCCATTATTTCTATTTCATGGTCGTACTGTCCCTTATCAACTTTTCCATGACCGCGGTCAACAATTCTCCCCCAATTAATTATATGTCCAGTGGAATCGATGATCTGGGGATTATCGGCGTTCAGCAGTTTACATCCTACAATTCCCACTTTTTCATCTGATTCAGCAACATTTACCATTTCTGTTAGAAATTCAGGGGTTACTACCGTATCATTATTTAGGAGGAGAATATAGTTGGGGTTGTGGATTTTTTGGGTGTATTTTATGGCTATGTTGTTTCCTTTGGCAAAACCGTAGTTTCTATCGTTTTTTATAAGGGTTAAATGGTTATCTGGCATTTCAATTTTACTTATTTCTTCTTCTGCTTCCTTCTTGGTAAGTTCATTTAGTGTTAGGGGTTTGTTTTCAGGGTTGTAAGTGTAGAATTTTGATTCGGTGGTTATTTTCCCCTGGCAGTATTCCCTGATTTTCTCGAGGGACTGGTCCTGGGAGTGGTTGTCCACCAGTATCACATGGTAATTAGGGTAATTTATCTGGTAGATGGATTCCAGGCATTCCAGGGTGTCCTGCCAGCCGTTCCAGTTGAGTATGATAATGGAAACCAGGGGGTTCATAGTGATCACCAGTTTAATCCCGAATACTTAATCCTTAATAAACTTAGTTAATATCTCTTGCATGGATAACCCTGTTCAGATGCCATAGTAACCGTTCCCCGGCATGATCAAGGGTCCAGTAATCTTCGATATATTTTAAGGACTTTTTGGACATATTATATCTTTTCAGGTCCTTGGAAAGGAGTTTGGTGGTTGCTTCTGCAAAGAGACCTTCGTCACGTTCACTGTGCAATCCGGTTTTTTTGTGGATTACAGATTCCCTGATACCCCCTTCCTTTACACCTACTACTGGTGTGCCGCAGCCCATGGCTTCCAGGGGCACCAGACCAAAAGGCTCCATATAAGGGGCATATAAGACTAGTTTAGTCTGATTGTAGAGGAGAACCAGTTTTTCATCATCTATAAGATCTAATATTTCTAAATCAACATCTAACTGGGAGGCCAGTTTCTTTAGGTATTCCTTCCACTCTGGGAGTGAGAAATTGGAAACTATTACCAGTTTTGGCCGAATTTCAGGGTCAATAAGTGATAGTGATCTTATGATGAAGTCATATCCCTTGGATGGTCTGCAACTCCCCACAGATAGGACGAAGTCTTCTTCAGGAACTTCAAGGGGTTTGAAAAGATTGTTATCTATTCCCAGATAGGATACATAAGAATTAAGGCCATAAACCCTCAATATTGATTCACGGGTGAAGTAGGAGTTGGTTAAAATATTCTTGGCGTAGGAAATATTTGTTGCATCGATTTTCAAATCCCTGTTATCTGCCTGGTTAAAAATAAACTTCTTTAAAGGGTTTAAATTAGTATAGTTTTCTATGGTTTTGAGGATGGCCTCGTTACGGGGTGGTTGCGGGCAGTAATAGACGGTGGGATGTTTGATGTATTTTAAAAAGAAGGGTGTCATGGTGTACTGGTCCTGTTCACTGAACACCACATCATAATCCCTTGAGTTTATAGTTTGAGCTATCTCTTTTTGAGTTATCTCCAGGTCCCGTAGGGATATGGTTTTAATGAGGGGTGGGACATATCTAAAAGTTGAATATAATGAACCCTTCCATGTCTTTCCCACTGGAAATACAGTTAGACTATTTGCTACATCCTTAAGGGGTAGGAATTCTTCATTGGCAGTGGAGGGTACAAATATATCTACTGTGTGATTATGCTGATTGAGATAGTCTACGTAGCCGTGTAAGGCTCTTTTTGCTCCGCCTGATGGTAAATTATGGAAAACTGCGATCTTCATGTTATCAAATTTTTTTTTTATCTTTTATGCATCGGGGGTTTTTTATTTTCAACCCATCAACAGCCCCATTTATAAGGGATTTAAATAATTCCCAGTTTCTCAGGTAAATTAATTGATATCCGCTTTCTTTTAAAATTTCCACGAGATAATGGGCCATAAATTCACGGTAATATCCTGGTGGGGCGTGTTTTTTCATGAAATATAACCGGTTCCGGTTATGGTAGTATGTTTTAAAATAACTCTGGCTGGAAGTTCCATACTTATGCCATATTTTTGATTTATAGGAATAAATAGATTTATAACCAGCCTCCTGGCCAGTGAAGCACCAATCAACATCTTCCCAGTACATGTAATATTCCTCGTCAAGGAAGCCAACCTTTTCCACCACTTCTCTTTTAACCAAAAGACAGGATCCTCCCACATAGTCAAGTTCCATGTCCCTATCAAATTTTCCTTTATCTTTTTCCATGAAGGCTACTTCATTTGATTCTCCACGTGAAAAATCTATATTCCCCCCACCAGCCGCTTGTATAACATCTTCATCATCATACAGGTAAGTTTTCGGACCTACAAAGCCGATTTTTTCATCTGAAGAAGCGGTGTTAACCAGTTCTGTTAGAAATTCAGGATCTACCACCGTGTCGTTGTTTAAAAGCAGGAAATAGTCTGGACTAAAATTATTCAAGGCAAATCTCATCCCGGTGTTGTTTCCTGTTGCAAAACCCTGGTTTTCATAGTTCCTTATGAGTATCAGTCCATAATTAGGTTTGGATTTTTTATCAGGCTCAAAATCAGGTATATTTGATTTTTTATCAGGCTCAGATAATTTTTTATCCGGTTCATCTTCATTTATTTGCACAAATTCTATGGGTTTATTATCAGTCCTGTATTTAACCATATTTGAAGATATTTTAACTTCGCCCTGACAGTATTCCTTTATTTTTTGCACAGAATCGTCTTCTGAAGCGTTATCTACTAGAATAACTCTATAATTATCATATTTATTATCGTAAAGTGATTCCAGGCATTCTATGGTGTCTTTCCATCCGTTCCAGTTTAAAATTATGATACAAACTTCGGGGTTCATTCTGGCCTCTAATTATGTTTTTTTGCTAAATTTAATATTGGTAGCATCGAATATATTAAATAGTGTAAATTAATGGAATTAATTAAAGTGGAATTATGGGTAAACCTCTAAAAATAGCCTTTTTAACGGCAACTGATGCCAGAGATAAAAGAGTACGTTCTGGAACACTTTATTATATGGCTAAAGCTCTAGAAAAACACTGTGGAAATGTTTATTATTTGGGGCCATTGGATTCTGGGATAGAAAAGGTGACCAGGTTTTTCAACAACGCTTCACTGGCCATCTTCAAAAAGAGCTACGCATATGAACACAGTCTCTTACTGTCCAGGAGTTATGCGGGAATAATCAGGAAAAAACTTAAAGAGGAAGACTTCGACGTTATTTTTGCTCCTGTGGCATCAACGGAGTTAGCTTTTTTATCTACAGATATCCCCATAGTCTACACTGCAGATGCCACCTTCAATTTAATAAGCAATTACTAT
This sequence comes from Methanobacterium sp. UBA279, assembly GCA_002502855.1. Classification (GTDB taxonomy): domain Archaea; phylum Methanobacteriota; class Methanobacteria; order Methanobacteriales; family Methanobacteriaceae; genus Methanobacterium_A. The sequence continues at coordinate 124,215 of DAQK01000029.1, read as the reverse complement.
CCCGACTACTTCTCTGGACAACTGGAAATATCAGGGAATGAAGGAAATTTTATAGAACAATCCACCATAGACAAGGCAGATCTACTATTATATCCGACTAGCTGGGCAGCAAATTCTGCGATAAATGATTATAAGGCGGATAAATCTAAGGTAAAGATTATTCCATTCGGTGCCAACATGGACCATGTTCCATCCAGGGAGTCGGTCCTTAACAGGAAAAAGTCAGATAAATGCCGGTTACTATTTTTAGGGGTGGATTGGGAGCGTAAAGGTGGAGAAATAGCTTTTGAAACCTTAGTTGAACTTGGTAAATTAGGTGTGGATGTTGAATTGACTGTCTGTGGAACCACACCCCCAGAGGAATTCAAACACGAGAATATGAAGGTTATACCTTTCCTTGATAAAAATAACCCCGAAGATTATAAAGAATTACAGGAACTGTTTCTTAAAAACGATTTCCTGATTCTACCATCAAGAACAGAGGCATATGGGGTGGTGTTCTGTGAGGCAAATGCCTATGGCCTACCTGCCATAACCACAGATACTGGGGGGATACCTGATGTTGTTGAAGAGGGGAAAAATGGTTTCATGTTCCCTTTAGATGCACGGGGAGACCAATATGCGAATCTTATAAGGAAGTTATATGAGGATGAAGAGAAATATTATCAGCTTGTAAAGTCCAGCAGAGAAACATTTGAGGAGAAACTCAACTGGGACAGTTGGGGAAGACAGGTCTGTGGGTTGATAAAGCAACTCTTAGATAATAAAAACTCTTAGATAGTAATAATATATGAAGATGATTTCATGGATAAATTACCAGTATCGGTATTGGTTCACACCCTCAATGAGGAGAAGAACATCAGAAACTGCCTGGAAACTGTGAAGTGGGCTGATGAGATAATCATCGTGGATATGTACAGCGATGATAAAACCACCGAGATAGCCTCTGAATATACAGATAAGATATTTTACCATGAAAGAATGGGATACGCAGATCCGGCCAGACAGTTCGGCCTGGAAAAGGCCTCAAATGAATGGATACTTATTCTAGATGCGGATGAACTGGTACCTTTAAAACTTAAGAAAAGATTGGAGACCATAATAGAAGAAGATCTGGGGGATATAATCTCCATACCCCGTAATAACTATTTCTTCGGGAAGGTAATGAGGCATACTGGTTGGGGTCCCTTGCAGGATACCCTGCACCGTTTTTTCAAGAAAGAATACGTTTTTATCACCGATAAAATACACTCCCTCCTGGTTGAAAGGGAGGATGCCAGGATATACGAAATTACCCATGAAGATGAGGGGATCATCCATTTTAACTACGTGGATGTGGAGCATTTCCTGGAGAAATTGAACCGATATACCACTATAGAAGCCAAGGCACTGTATGAAGCAGATGAGGACATTAGATTCAGATCAGTGGTTAACCAAATTTTGGGTGAATTTAGAAATAGATATTTCAAACTTCAAGGACGTAAAGAAGGTTTTAGAGGATTTGCACTGGGTTTTCTAATGGGTACATATCGTTTAGTGACTTACGCCAAATTGAAGCTGATGAAAGAGTACCATTCGAAAAATCCTGCGTCAGAAATAGAAAAGGAATATAATAGAGTGGCCCTAGAAATCAGGTCAGAATATGGAGAATGAATTCTTAAAGTCAAATATAAGATTGAATCCCCTACTCTTTTTGGATAAATCCTTAGTTATCCTTTTTAATATTCAGTATCTGCCGGAATAAATCGTAATCCTCTGGTGTAAAACCCTTCAGGGCAATTAAAACCACGAAGTAGATGACTGCCGAGATGGCTATTTCCAGAAACAGATTCGTTTGAACCAGTAAAATGAATAGAGCCATTACCAAACAAGCTATCGCTGGTTTAAAGATGATTTCATGTACTTTTACCTTGGCTAACAATTTGGATAGCACATAAAAGCCTAAAGCCACCGAAAAGATTTCGGTAATCACAGTTACAAATGCCGCCCCTAAATAACTGTACAGGGGTATGAGTACTAGATTCATTCCAACATTCAACACCAGAGATGCGGCAGTGATTTTAAGATAAGTTACTTGTCTGTTCATGGCTGTAAGTAAAGAACCCTGTATATAATTAACGAATATGAAGGGAAGAACCCATACCACGATTTGAAGTGCTAAAATGGAGGGTATATACTCGGGCTTGAATAACAGTAGAATTATCGGTTCAGCAAGTAGAGTGATCCCCACTGCTATCGGTAAACTGAGAATGGTTAAATATTTAAATGATTTTATATAGGCTCCTTTCAGGGGATTTATGGAGGAAACATAAAGTTTGGAGAATACAGGAAATATTGCGGTGGTATACACCTGTGGGAAAAATATAAGGGCTTCCATAAGCCTGTATGCTGCGCTGTAGAATCCTACTGCCTCCATACCACTCATTACGGAGAGCATTACCGAGTCTATCCTGAATACCAGCACAGCAAATAAGCTGGTGATGGAAAGGGGCAGTGCTTCCTTTATGGTAGATTTCCAGAACTCTAAATCCATTTCTATGTTAGGAAGGTAAAATTTCCAGGCATAGGTAACCAGTATGTAAATGAAATTTATGGCATTAGCAACCAGGTAGACAAAGGCAAAGGCAATCACGTCTAAACCGAGATAAATGACAAGTAAAGTACCTATAAGCATCACTACACTGTTTAATATGGTTGCAACCGATTGATACTCCATTTTCTGGTAGGATTGGAAGATTGAATAAAATATACTGGAGAAGGCATTAAAAATAAAGGCGGCTGTTAAAATATAGGTTACGATAATTGTAATATCATTGTAACCGAGAATATAAACGGTTAATACAGTGAGTAAGAATGTGAATAGGCTTAAAAACAGTTTCATAATGGTGGTATTGCCCACGTACTTATGGGTTAACGATTCATCCCGGGCCACTTCCCTGACGGTTAACGTGCTGAGTCCCAGGTCACCAAAGACCACATATATCCCAGTCAACGCTAAAGCTGTGGATAAGATTCCGTAACTATCTACAGATAAATATCTGACCGTATAAACTGTGATGAAGAAACCTAAGACGTAGGTAATTATCTGTGCTATGTAGAGAACGGTGGTATTTTTAGCTATTTTACGTGCATCGCTCATGATTTTTACCTGATAGTATTAAAAAAGGAATTTTTTTAAAGATACTTAAAGTAATTTGATTTTAAAAGCTCTAACTCTGTTTAAATTTGCTGGTAAACCATTCTACGGTTTCACCTAGCTCATCTTTAAAATCTGGTTTAGGTTTGAACCCAAAGGATTTTGCCCGGGAAACATCTGCCAGGGAGTGCCTTACATCTCCTGGTCGGGGTTCCATATAGACTGGTTCAACATCTATTTTCATAAATTCCTTTATCATATCCCATAATTGGTTTATGGTGGTGTTTTTTCCCAGGGCGATGTTGAAAACCCCATTTTCATTGGACTGGCAGGCCTGGATATTGGCTTTAACCACCTGTTTAACCGGGATGAAATCCCGACTCTGCTCTCCATCCCCGTAGATCACCGGCTTCTCACCTCTTAGAATAGCATTTATGAAGTTGGGAATCACCGCGGCATAGGCAGAGTTAGGGTCTTGTCGAGGCCCGAATACATTGAAATAGCGAAGGGAAACCGTGGACAGACCGTAGTTCTCGGTGAAAACCTGGCAGTACATTTCACCAGTGGCTTTGTTGACTGCGTAGGGGGATAGTGGTTGAAGAGGAGCATCTTCTCTGAGAGGTAAGGATTCATTATCTCCGTAAACCGCCGCTGAAGAGGCGAAAGCCACTTTTTTAACACTGGTATCTTTTGCAGCTATTAAAACTTTTAAGGTGCCGTTAACATTCGCTTCATTATATGTTAACGGGTCCCAAATGCTTTCTGGGACGCTGATTAAAGCTGCCTCATGGAAAACATAATCCACATCTTCGAAGATGTTTTTAAGATCTAATTCAGTGACACTGCCTTTTATTAAATTTAAGCCCTGTTTATTTAGATGTTTGATGTTTTCCAGTTTTCCACTGGATAGATCATCGATTACTAGAACTTCGTTGTCTTTTATCAGTTCTTCAACCAGATTAGATCCGATGAAACCTAGACCACCGGTTACCACTATCTTTTGGTCCTTCATTTCAGACTTCCTTTAATCCTTTGGTTATTTCTTCTTATATGAAACTATTTTTCTAATTTTAATTCACGTTAATAAGTAAATTAAGGGATCTATAGGGCTGTTGAGTATTAGGTAATTTATACAGTAGAAATTCTAAATTCTGTCTGGTTCCAGATTGATTAAGCTGAAATGTAAGTGGTATCTCTTTTTTTTCTTTATTTTTTAACTTATATGTTTTATTTTTGAAAATAACATTATTAGACCGCATTACCAGCTCGTAACTGACCGAAGTTCCTTCATGGTTTACTATGCCCACAGTTACTGTACCGTTTTCACCAACGGTTAAATTTGTGGGGTAATTACCGGCCTTTCCATCCGGCCCTAAGATATAGAATTCCGTGAACTTCTCACCTGATGAGGGGCTAATTATTATGTATATCACGGAAGCCAAGGCCACAACTATTACCACAATTAAGATATAGGACACCATTCGATCAATTTTCATTTAAGCACCAATTAAAATGATTTATAAGCTGGAGATGGAAAATAATTTATTCTTTTTATTTTATTAAGTTATTTCTATTAGACTGGTTATATTTCTATTAGACTGGTTACTAAGAAATTGGATGAAAAAAATATTGAGTATTAAAAATAATTTGAGATTCGAAAGCTACCACTCCAGGCGCCTATTCAAACAAATCTCTTAGGTATCTCATAAACAAATCTTATGTCTCATTCAAATAATTCTCTTAGATAAATCTTATAATCCCCTAATGTACCACTATAATTCCCTGCAGAAACTTTTAAAACATCTTTAACCCTTAAAACTGCCTTAATTCCAACTCTCATGGCTTCTTTCACAACAGCACGATTTAAACCGTTTATCACAATTTCAGGGATGTATTCTACACCTTCCGGGACCAACGACTGTTTATCAAGCACAGCTTTGAGTGATGGACAGTATGGATGGTTGGTGGTGGGTCCTATCCATGGATAATTGGTCTCTGGTTTGGATGCTGCAGAGCATATATCGAAGGGTGTTATAACTCCTTCCACTTCTTCTATGGCTTCCAGGGCTTTTCTACCCGCTTCCATCACCGCCTGCTTAGTTCGGCACATATACCAGAAGTTAGCCCCCATAATCCCCTGAGTATAACCTAATTCACGTTCTATCATGAAATCGGGTATTGCAATGGGCACCACTATCATGTCTCGTCCGTATAGATGTTCCTTCCATTCATATCCGTCGCCACAATGTCCCACGTTCTTCATAGTATCTATCTTTCCCTTGGGATTGATTGAAGCATCAAATACCCTGGTAAAGGGTTTTACCAGTATGTCCTGTCGGATGCGGTAGGATAATTCCACCTCAAATTTTTCAATATCTTCTTTATCATACCAAAACTGTAATACAGCACCTTTACGTCCGTCCGGAGTTTCATCTTCCTCTAACCAGGATTCTATACCTCCTTCCACTCTTCCAATAACCGTTCCAGGGGTTGATGTGGCATCGAAGGCTGTTCTGGTGATTATTTCGTCATCATCTGCAGTGACCATAACCCGGGAACAGATACCAGCAAAAGCTTCCGAATAAGTATCTTCCACCATTTTTTCTATTAAACTGGCAAGCATCGTTAACCCAATCCCCCTACTGCTTCTCCTCTAACACTTTTCCGGTATTTAAGACTCTCTCTTTCGAGTTCTTCAAGATCACTGTCCTCTACAATTCCCACCTTTGAATTGGACATGGAAGGAAATTTAAGAGCCAGCTGAGGATCCACAGGATAATCGTAAAGTGCAGCTTGAGGATCATCGCAAAACGCGGATACAAATTCCAAAACTCCTTCTTTACCTGATTTATTAAACAGGTCAGCCAGGATAGAAATTAGCAGAGTGTTATCAGCCATTATAACGATCTCAGATTCTTTGACTGCATATTCATTGCCGTTAAAGGAAACTGCCAGCCCTCCTTCTTCATGTGCAAATTCTAAAGCCTGCACATCGGTTATACTGTCGCCGACATACATTAAATCCCCTGCTTTAAATTGGAATCTATTTATGATATCAATTATAGCATCTTTTTTTCCATCTCCACCGATGGTTTCCACATCTTCAATCATCCCACCGATTTTCATGTAAGGAATGATTTTTGTGAATATATTGTCCACATTTTCAAATTCAGGGTTGTCTATTATTTTTTCCCTGAGCTCTATCAGTTTATCTCTTTCTAAAGCCGTTAAAGGATACTTTGCCAGGTTTAACTGGGTAGAATAAGTATTTTCATAGGGAAACCCTGTTAAATCGCATAAAGCTTGGATATACTGCTGGTAGCTGGTGCTGATGATGAATGAGGGCATTGTACAGAATACAAACTGGAGAGTATCCCTGGCACCAGGCACTAAAAGGATGTTCTCCTGGTTAAATTCCTTTATGTTCCTATTATTTGCACCATACGCCTTTAAAAATGGTAAAATCAATTTTAATGTAGTACCTGCATTGTAACCCGGTCTTTTTACCTCATCGACTAAAATATCGTCATATTTACTGATTATTTCAAAGAATTTTTCCCCGTCTTCTATAAAATTACCTGATAACTCAAATGCATTGTCATTTATAGATATAGGCCCTTCGCAATCAGAAACAAAGAATCTTCTCTCCAAAAATTACATCCTCCCCATTCATATCTGATCGGGAATTCACCTCAAGCTTTAAATCAACTGAAGGTGTATCTCTACACATTTTTATAATCTACGAATCTGCCACGACCCAAAATTAAATGAACAGCTGGTTTAAGTCTATTTACAGACAGCCGGATTTAATCTATTCTCTTGCCCGGGCAACTTTCCTGGCAATTACTAACTCCCCAATGGCTATTAAGCCTACAAAGAACTTCTCAAGCCCACCAGTTGCCCATATGGCCTCTCCAAATGTGGAGTCTTTTATTCTCTGCTCATATTCTTCAGGGGTAATTCTTTCACCGGTAGTCCTCCGGGTAACAATAGCTGAGGCCTCCATTAGCTCATCCCAGGTTATCCCCTTAAGCTCCTGCTCCATGGCCTCAAAGATCTTGTAGACCTTGATTTCATAAAGTTTTGAGAGTGTTTCTACGATATCAAAGGTTCGAATCACTCCTAATACCACATCGTCATCATTCAATACGGGTATGCTAACTACTTTGTGGCGTGACGCTTCTAAAACTGCCAATCGGGCAGGATCATTTTCATGAACATGAACGATGTCATCTTTAAAATGCATGATCTGTGAAACTTTATTATTACCCTCTCTTAGTCCTTTTGTCACGTCAAGGGAGGTTATCCATCCTATAAGCCGCTTATTCTCATCCACTACAGGGGTGACCAATCTTTTGCGGTTTTCCATAATTATGGAAACCTCTTCAACGGTTTGATCCCCAGAGACAACTACAAATTCTTTGTCCATTATTTCTTTAACTTTCATCGGCTACACTCTCCAGTTTCAATGCCCCTACCGGACATTTTGTAGAGCAGACATCGCACAATATACATTTATCTTCAAAAAGCACAACTTCATCGTCTTCAAGCTTAATAGCTTCCACAGGACAGTTTTCCTCGCAAACCTGGCACTGTACACAAGCTTCCTGATCCACCAGGAGCTCCTTCGTTTTAATAACCGGACCTAATTCCCGCTCCAGAACTATGGCTTTTCTAGGACAGACATTAACACAAGCACCACAACCCACACATAAATCCCGGTCTATTTCTACTTCATCTTCTTCTTCAGTTATAGCACCGGTAGGACAGAATTGTTCGCATATCCCGCAGGGTTTACACTTATCCTTATCTAATTCTATGTTTTTCATCCTCAGGATTCTGTGGGGTATTTTCAAGTCCTTAAGATGATATTCAACATCTTCATCTACTGTAGCGGTGCTTTCCACCATATTTATACATCCCACGGGGCATGTTTGGGCGCATATTTCGCATTTTACACAGTTATCAAGTATTTTAGCCGGTCTCTTTGGTCTTGTCTTGGTTATGGCTTCAACCGGGCATTCTTCAACACATAGATTACATCTAACACATTCTGGAGAAATAGTTATAAATTCCCTCTCAACGGCACATTTCCCAATTTGAGGTTTAAAATCTTCTATATTGTCCTCTAAATCCATTGATTTCCCAATAACACACTGTTCCAGGGAATCTTTTTTCTCTTTGAACTTTATTTCCATAATCACACCTTATTTGTATCATGACCCTACAAATTTCTGTATTAAAGAGAATTTAACCGTACCTCCAAATCTGAAATATCTGGAAGTCCTGCTAACGCACCAAATCCCCCGATACAGCATGTTGCCACTAAATTTCCGATTTTACAGGATTCTTCTAAATTCCTACCTTTAATAAATCCGTACAGGAATCCGGCGTTAAAAGCATCACCAGCACCGGTGGTATCAACACATTTTGTTTTAAATGATTTTATGTAATGGCTTTCCCTGCCATCTGAAACGTAACATCCCTTATCTCCAAGTTTAACCACCACAATGTCCACCCGGTCAAGTAGAACTTTGGTTTGCTCCTCCAATCTTTTATTCTTTATTTCCTCTAATGTCTTGTATTTCTTTTCGGTTAAATTTTCTGATTCTTCTTTTTTTGTTAAATGTTTTAATTCTTTTTGGTTTAAGAGGATGATGTTGGTATGCTTTAAAATGATATTAAGGTAATCAATACCTCTCTCGGCGTAAATCCTCCCTGGATCCAGACTGACGATCAAATCTTTTGGAATCTGGTTTAAAAGACTTTTCTGAGCTTCAATAGAGCTGCCAACGAAGGATGAAAGATGAAGAACCTTTAAATCTAATAAGTAATCCTTATTGATTTCATGGATTTTTATCAGGTCATTAACACCCGGATCTACATATAGGGCTCTTTGACCTTTCTTATCCACGAATCCCACGACTTTCCCGCTTTTTCCTTCATCTGTAACTATCAATCCATTGGTATCAACACCTTCTTTTTGCAAAGTTCCCAGTAAGAGTTTGCCTTCATGATCCTTTGATATCTTACCGATGAAACCAGTTTTAAGGCCTAATCTAGATAGACCAACGATGGTGTTTGAAGCAGAACCACCACATGACTTCTTAAAACCAATTATATGGCTTTCCTCATCTTCATGGGCTATTTTATTTACCATGTAAAGCTGGTCAACATTTAAAGCCCCAAAACCTACCACATCCAATCCATTCATCCAAACAACTCTTTTAAATAGATTTTGTGATACTCATAATGGTCACATCTTCAGTATGTCACTGTAAAAAATATGATTGTTTAATCTTAATCCATCATCTTTAGGAATCAACGAATCCACAAATAGAATCTTCAATTATTTTAAATCTTCATTTTTGTTGTAATCCTGGTTTAATTCCAGTTTAATGGCATTTAAAGGACATATAATCTCACATGCACCACATAGTATACATTTATCGGAGTCTACCACTATTTCATCATTTTCAAGTCTTAAAGCATTCACTGGACATTTATTTACACAAACACCACATGCCTGACAGAGGGCAATATCAGGAACCACCAGTCCAGTTCGGGGTTCCCGGATGCTCCTTCTTATAAACAGTATTCTGCCATTTATTACTTCAAATAATTCTTCTTTGAGTGATATAGCCTCAACAGGACACATTTCAACGCATTTTCCACAGTATACGCATTCTCCACTGATACGTACTGGAGAGGGAGTCTCCATTTCAATGCAGTTGACCGGGCATTCCTCGACGCAGACGTTGCAACCTATACATTTCTCATCTGACACTGTTATCTCTCTTTTTGGAGTTATTTTTTGGATTATTTCCTCCATATCCTCGATTTCGAAGTCTGTATCGATGATTTTGTTTATTTCATCCTTTAGTAAATCTGTTACATCAATTTCAAATTGATCTTCATCATGGCTCAGACTGATATCAGTAGCGATTCCATTAAGGATACTGTTTACCTTAGCAACTTCACCTGCGAGTTTTTCAGACTCTTTTTCAAGAAGTTCTGACACTATCTCTGCTGTTTTTATTTTACCGAACTTTTTATAGGCCACATCTCTTGGTAAATATTTAATGGAAGACGATGGACATACATTCATACATTCCTCACATCTTGCACAGTAAGCAGGATCGATGTATGGTAATTTACTTACTTCACCCACATTTATAGCTGCTTTGGATGGGCAGACTCTGGTGCAAGTCATACACCCGATACACGTGTTTTGATCCACTACAAGTGCTTTTCCTCCAACAACAGACCTGGGCAAAATTTCTCCGTATTTTATAGCCTCTGCAGGGCATACCCGGGCACAGTATCCGCATCTTATACATTTTTCCTCGTCGATTTCACTATGAACCTCTTCTCCGCCTGAGGATACCAGTTGAATCGCACCGGTTCTACACGCGGACACGCATGCTCCACAGTTTAAACATAATTTCGGGTTTATAATAGGTACAGGTTCTCTTATAGGTTCAGATAAAGTGGTTCTAATCCTTATAGCATCATAAGGGCATGCTTCTCTACAAAGTACACATCCGACACATTTTTCATCTATTTTTATCTTACCATCTGGAGTCTCGTGCAGGGCGTCCACTGGACAGGAAATTAAGCAGGGTCTCTCTACACATTCCTCGCATTTCTTTTCATTTATTTTATGCTGAACTTCTATGTGTCTTAATGGTTTATAAGCTTTTTTTGCAGTTACAGAGATGTTATCAGCTCCTAATGGATATCTTTGATGGTTTTAGAGTGATAAGAATCACGTCATCCTTTAGGAGGAATCTGGCCACGTAAAGCTCCGGGACACCGAATGGACAGGTTTGATGGCAGATAGAACATCGAAGACATGTTTTTTCATCTCTTTGCACCTTGCCTGTGTTTTCATCGTAGGATAAAGCACCCACAGGACATTCATCAACACATAATCTGCAGCCGTTGCACAGCTCCTCATTCCAGACTATCACGTTCATCTTCAATCTATCGGTCACCTTTTCCATGAGTTTCAGTATCATTTCTTCATTAATGATTATTTCATGGGCTTTTTCTATGATTTCTTTTAAAGGGAACTCCAACTTCACGATACCAGATGGATCAAAATCAGGCAGTTTCCTTATTTTCTCCATTTCCGTATTAATGGTGTTCTCCAGACTCTCAATTAAGGTGTTAGTAATTTGTTTTTGCTCATCAAGATTGATTATATAAGTTTCTTTTATAGCGCCTTTTACTGGGCAGGCTTCAATACAATCTCCACATGCTACACACTTGGACTGGTCAATAGAAATTAGATTATCTTGATAACTTATAGCACCCACTTTACAAGCATCTAAACACTTTTTGCAACGTATACACAGATATTCATCGGCGATGTATACCTTTTCATGGGGTAATATACGATACTCTTCCATTATGAGGGAATTTTCACCTGATTTCAATGTTTTAGGTTCTGTTGGACATACCTCCACGCAGAAACCACATCTTATACAGCTTCCCTCATCTATAACTGGAAAGATCGTATCTTCCTCTTCACCTCTAACCAGTTTTATGGCTCCAGGAGACGGACATGAAAAAACACAAGCACCACAAGATATGCAAAGTTCCTTTTCAACTTCAGGGAAATCTCTAAATCTTGAGGGAGTTTCAGCTATTTCAGGGTCTGTTGTAGCATCTAAAAATCTCTCTAACCATTTTTTCCTGGCGAATTCATAGAGGTACCATATTGCGGAGGACATTTGATTACACCTTTAATTTCAAGATCTTTATCAAGTCTTATAAACTAATTAAGAATTTTCTCTATTTCTTTTTATTTTTTAAAGCCTTTAATTCCTTTAGAACGTTCTGCATACCCCTGAAATCATTTTCATTACCTTTTTCGTCCACTATCACCACTCTTTCTGTACAGGCTATACAGGGGTCAATAGTCTGGTATATTGCAACTGCATCGGCTATGGTAGGTGAATCCCTGAACATGTGCTTAACACAAGCCTCCAAATTCGGTATAGTGGGTGTTCTTATGGTTATATCATTTATTATTCCGTGTTGTGCTGTTTCGAATATGTATGCCAGTTCTCCTCTGGGTGCCTCATAGCGGTAGTCTATTGATCCTCTGGGAATTTCACATTCTTTTCTAATAGGACCATCTGGCAATTCTTCAACCGCTCTTCTAATAATTTTAATAGAATCTAAAACTTCATCGAAGCGCATCATCACCCGGGCATAGTTGTCACATTCATCCCTCCACACCGGCTGGAAGTCAAAATAATCAACATATGTAGGATGTTTTGTTCTCCAATCAAATTTAACGCCTGATCCTCTTGCTACAGGACCTACGGCTCTCACATCTATAGCGTCTTCTTTGCTCATCTTTCCTACATCATGGGATCTTAGACCTAATAATGCATCGGATTTAAACATTTTCCGGTAACGATAGACCTCAGATTCAACTTCCTTTAAGTTTTCCAGGATCTTCTTTAGGTGGGATTCTTTAAAGTCCATTCGAACTCCACCAACCAGATTCCAGGAATAAAGAACCCGGTTACCAGAAATCATCTCCAAAAGATCCATTACTTTTTCTCTAATATTCAAATTGTATATTCCCAGGGTTTCATGTTCTACCGCGAGGAACCATATGGCATTAGCAATCAAATGACTGTGAATACGGTTCAGTTCACCCATTATTACCCGTGAATATTGCGCTCTTACAGGTGGGACACAATCTGAGATTGCTTCCAGACCTTCAATAAAGGTATGGGGATGGGCATCAGAACATATCCCACAAATTCTCTCTGTAAGATATGCTACTTTCTGCCATGGTTTACCACGGGCTATCTGTTCAGCACCACGATAAATAAAACCCAGGTCGACCTCAGCATCGACCACCCGTTCTCCTTCGGTCTTAAGCTTTATTCGGAGGGGTTCTTTCAACGCTGGATGAATAGGGCCGAATGGTAAATAGGACATTAACTTTTCCTCCTGTAACTGGCTAAAGCTGGTGGTACATGCTTCAATACCGCTATGGCTATTTCAGCCGGTCGGGGTGGACATCCGGGGACCTCAGCATCCACAGGAATGATTTCTCTTACTGGAGCAGCTACCTTTCCTGTTTCCTGTTGGAATATTCCCCCACTCAAGGCACAGGCACCAATAGCAACCACAGCCTTTGGTTCAGGTACTTTATTATATAACTCCACCAGCTTCTCCTGCCATTGTTTCGCCACTGTTCCTGTAACCAGAAGAGCGTCACATTCACGTGGGTTGTTATGGTAAAAAATACCGTACTGCTCCAAGTCATATCTCTGGGAGAGGAGTGCTACAATTTCTATGTCACAGCCATTACAACCTCCGGTCATAACCAGACCCAAGTTAATGGATCTTCTCCTTATGAAATCTCTGATCATCAACTAATTCTCCTTTAGAATTTTCAGTATCTTTTTTCTGGATTCATTTATCAGTTCATTGTATTCATTGGAATTTAAGTCAAAATCTAATTTTCCTGATTTTTCCAGTTCATTCATAACCTCTTCTCTTATAGAATTTATTTGATTCTGGGAAAGAAGTTCCAGATGAAGGAAATAGTCCAACCCTAAATCAATTTCAATCATTTTTTCAATTCTAAAAAGCTTTGCCTGCTCAGCAGATGAATGGGAAGATTCAATTCTGGCCATGTCCAATTTTTCTGCCAGTAATTCCTCAACCTCTTCTATCGATATATCTAAAAAGTGGGATATGGGTTGCAATACATTATATTTGTAGGAATAACTTTCCAGTTTCCATAACTTTAATTTTTTGATGGTTTCATCGGTCATATGATCACCAAGATCACCCACAGTATCAAAGCAAAAAGTATTCCCAGAACGGTTTCATAAACACCATAGCCCGGCCTCATCCCAACCACAAAACCCAGGAACAATAATCCAAGGGGGGCATAGATGACGATAAGTCCTCCTCCAATCAATGCAATGATCAGTGGTATGGGTTCTATTTTTTTATTTACAAAGGGTTCAGAATGCCATTTATAGCTTACCTCCAATCCTATCAGTGTTCCAACAGTAAAAAGCACTATGTGAGGCAGATAATCAAAGTATGGCATGTATTAAAATCCTCCTGGTTTGAATATCAAGGCTGCGGTAACGAAAAACATTATCAAGGTAAACCACATGGCTATCACTTCAACTTTTTCGGATCTATCCCTGATATAGAATAATAACAGTAGAAATGAAAAGATTATAAATGCCAATATAGCGACTTTGGTTTGTAAAGCGGTGGTTATAACAAATACGCTCATCAAAGCCACCGTCATCATCAATGATAAGTACAAATATGATTTTTCCATTATTTTAACACCTCATATGAACAGAACATTTATCAAAGCCAATAGCGCAAATATCCACTGTATCATCACCGAGTGGTATGGTGCTATCATAGGTGTGAGAGCACATATGAATCCCAGAATAATTGTAACACCAATCATGGTCAACATGATGGTAAGTGGAGTGTTGAATATTCCCCCAAAGAAGATGGTCAAAAAGCACCATAACAGTACAAAGAATCCCAGAATTTCACCGAACATCATAACACCTCTTATCACACCAAAGTGCTCTGTTTTATAGCCAGAAACAATGTCTTTACCCCAGACGATGCCAAAGGGGTTGAAAGGAGTTTTTGATAGCAGTAATATAAAGGTGGCGATGGCAGCCAGGGGTAAATCCATAAATAAAGAACCATGTAAAATTTGATAATTGATTATATCACTTAACACTAAAGTGTGAGTTTTAAAGAAAACCAGTGCAGGTGCTACTATAAGAGGCATCTCCGCTGTAGCAGAAAGAACCGCTCGAGTACTGCCCATCTTGGTGTAGGGAGATCCAGATGCAAGACCTATCCCGTGCTCTGAAACCTTATGTACAGCATAACACATTATTATGATACTGAAAGGCCCCAGTAATACAGGCCCTACCAAAAATGCCAGCACCCACACTGCACTTAATGCCAGCACTATGGCAACGTACAGAGGCATGCTGGAAGTTTCCGGAATTGTAAGTTCCTTTATATAGAACTTGAAGGTATGTATAAGGTGCTGGACTATGGGAGGTCCCGGTCTTCCCTGTATTCTTGCTATTATCTTCCTGTGAAGTCCTAAAAGCAGGCCTCCGAATAGGAATGCAGTGATTAATTCTAATAACATGTAAAGCATACTGCCGGCGGCGGGGTATATCATCGCATCACCTTATGGTTACAACTGTATTGAACATATAACATTTTAATAGCCTGTAAATGTAATTTTTTCCCGTTCATCTTCCTCTTTTTTAGATTTAGGTAGGGCCATTAACACCAGTCCCAAGTAATAGGTGGACGGTGGTACGAAAAATGTTAAAATGGCAACGGATATAACTAAAGGAGTGTTTAAAATAATTCCAATTAATATGGGAAGGGTGGTTAATACTGCCAATATCCTGTTTTTCGTTTGTTTTTGAATTTTCATAAATTTATCCTCCTATAATCATCCCACGATAAATAAAATTTCTATCAACCGTGTAAAGACCATTAGAGAGCTTAAGTGCATCATATTTATGTACGGTGCTCCCTTTGCCCTGATCATCTCCACTTTTGTGGCGAAGAACGGTGCCAGGGCACCTTCACCCACTGCTCCTACAAGTAGAAGCATTCTCCCCACATTTAGTACTGGATTTCCTGGGATTCCGGCCAACACTCCCAAACTCAATGTACCAGTTTTAGCCAGTATCAAAGCAACACCTCCAAAAAGAGGCAGGGAACAGATCATCATCACCAGACCATATTGGAAGGCAGCATCCAACACGTGTGTATCTTTTACAACTGCAAATATCCCCACGTTAGTGATACCTACCAAAGATACAAATAGAGTAAAATTAAAAATATCTCCGGTGGTTACTACACCTATTAACGCCACACCACAAAGTATAGTCATAAATCTTCTGAATTTGGCCTCTTTTTTCCCGACGGTGGTGGTTCTTACCACATCCTCCCCGAATCTGGTCACCGATCTGAGCTCTGGTTTGCTCAATGCTAAAAATATGGTGAACACCACTATGGTGATCACCAAAGCCAATGAAAAGGGTGTTAAATAGGGAACTATATCCCCGAAGAGTACATGCCCAATTATGTAACTATTTAAATCCAATATATCATTCATTTTAACACCAGATTATCGATTGTATTCTTCCCTTCCTAATATTCCTAAAAGACCCAGTTTCAATGCCACTTTTATTATTATTCCTCCACCCGACATAAAGAGGGCTACAAGCCAGTATTGTGGAGCTATGAAATATATTAAGAAGCCTAAAAGCCAGAAGACCCAGGCTACTCCTGATATGCCTGCCATTTCCTCCCAGAATTCATTTGAAAATCCTTTGGTTCTGCCAGCGAAAAGATAAATAAGTATACCAGCTCCGGCAACTGCTCCACCAGTAAAACCTGTCAATATCACTCCATAGATGACGCTGACAATACAGGTAACTGGTATGGCTGTTTTCAAAACTTCCATGTTGATGGGTTCATATTCGAAGTTTAACACTCGAAGGGGTTCGCCTTCTTTTTCTCTTCTAGTAATTTCCCTGGATATTAAAATCTCTGAAACTGCAAGCAGTTCTGCCAGGGAAACCACCATCCCCGGTAATATCAGGGCTTCTGCAAGATCGGTTCCCACTGCCGAGACTATCATGTACATGGCCAGTATGGGTATCTGAACTATCAGGATCTTTTGAAAGTCATTTTTCTCCAGGACGAGTCCAGTAAATCCAATGACAGCCACTACTATAGCAACCACGATGGCTATGGGATAGAAGTTTATGAATATTTGAGGCACTAGTGCAGGGACTACGGTATCGTTAAGGGCCATTTTGATCTCCTTGAATTATTTCTCCTTTTTATCCCTTTCTTTTGCTGTTATGTTCAGTATAACCCATGATGCTATGGTAAATGCGGTAAATAATATGGTGGATTCCAGTATGGTGTCGTATCCCCTGGTATAATACAACACTTCATCTAAAATTCCCCCAGGGTGCCCCAGTATGGTGGTACCGAAGTGATAGGTAATATCTCGAAGAAACTGCGAGAACGGGGTTAAATAGGCAGTTATCCAGCCTTCGTATGGTGTTTGATATTGTGATCTAACGATTCCTCTATTATCGGGTTCTAAAGGCAGTCCTCCCCGGTTGTATGGTGCCAGATTGTAACTTATATCTATGTTTTGTTTGGCTAGCTCCACCTGGACCTGGGGTGCTGGTTTGGGATAAAGCTGATTGGGATTGAGTTCGAACACCATGGTTAAACTGAAGAGTAATATAATACTTATAGCAACTGAAAAGACCTTTGGAACATTTTTCGGCTCTGCTAATGAATTTAAAATTCTTCCTATCAATATAAAGCCTCCATCTCTTCTAATCGTATGATAACTCTAAATACCAGGATGTCAAACATTGCATTAACACTTAAAATGGTTAACACCGCCAGTGTATAATTGTAACTTAGAAATATCAGCGCGATCCCATTGTTAGCGGCGGTTAAATTTATTATTCTAATTATAGGTTCCTTCGAGGCTTTTGGTCCAAAAACAACCCCAAGTGATCCGATAATCAGTAGTGTGATTCCCAGATAGAAGGTTATCCAGGGCAAGGTTTCTGTGGGAGATAACATCAATGCAACTCACCTTTTGCTTTTTTGATCTCCATGGTGCGGATAAGTCCGATCATCATTATAATTATCCCCACAAAGGTCATGAAAGATGAAGCCATAGCCACATCTAAATATTGATAGGTAGCTATCATACCAACTAAACCATCCCCTAAGACTGCTAACATCAGAATCTTATCGATGGGGCGAGTTTGAAGCAAACCCCCTATAGTACCGACGATCACCAGCACAACCACCGCATAGGGGAAATCAATCAGTATCATGTTCTATCTCCCTTATTTTGTCGATGCTGAATGCAATGGCATTGGCGGCCACCGTTGCCATTATAAAATAAATTATGGAGGTTACCGCCCCCAGAGGGGATGGATTCATTAGAGTTATAACCCCGGCCACTCCAAAGTTTATAACGTTAAGATAAGGCATTCTCTCCAGCCTGTTCTGAGTTACAAGTAGCCTTAAAACTATGAATATAATTATAGCAGAGATAATTGTTTCTTCATACATCTTATCACGATTATAATTCTTGTCATTGATATTCAAACTGTCATTAATCATTTCAAAACTTATTTATCATTCTGGTTCAATTACCTTCCTATTCATCTTTCTAGCCATTTTTCCAATGAGTTTAGATACTAAAGGATGATAAAGACCCTGAATAGTTAATATAGCTATTACTATTCCTACTATGAAGTTCTGAGGGCTCAATCCTATATATGATGTTGCCCAGATCAGTATGGTGATGGTTAATGCGCCGGTTGTTCCAGCGTATCCTGGATCTGCACAGATTCTGTTTCCAAAATAGACAAATAAGGCAGCGATCAGACCACCCGCAGGGGAATGAAAGGCAAAATAACAGCATGATGCTAGTAAAGTGCCTGCAGAAGCATCTGGAGAACATACTATGTTACCACTAAAATATCCTCCACCTAAGTCTCCATCTCTCTTTTCTATGGACTTTCCTATTGCCTTGGCTCCTCTAACACCAGGAGCTTCAGGAAGACCCATCCATATGTCAATGAGAACGAAGTTCAACCAAGATAAAACTGCGCCTAAAACAATGGCTAATATTTCATTCACTGTGAATCCCCCCGGTCTGGTATTGGAACCAGTTTTTCTAAAAGGTATCTACAAAAGACAGCAGCAAAAACACCAATAATTATGGCGGTGTATATGCCGTTATAAATTTTAAAATAGTCAAACATTGCATATAAACTAACGGCTATTATAATCGTTGGAAATACAATGCTTATGGTCCAGGATTGACGCATAGGTCTTTCAGGGAGTAGTGGAAGTCTGAGTAGGAACCCCACCATCGCTGCAGACACGATAGCTATGATATAAAATATATAACTCATCATTTGCACACCATTCCCTTGACAATTTCAGATAGATTCAACACGTTTCA
>DAQK01000029.1:0-104892 GCA_002502855.1 Methanobacterium sp. UBA279 | reverse complement strand
ACACGTTTCAGATAGATTCAACACGATAGATAAATGTTGATTATCATGAATAATCATGATGGATCTCAATGATCGTCCCTGTGTAGATTTTGTGATGAAATTTAAAATAATCGAAGATTGCATATATGGCTATTATAGTCATTGGGAATACAACGCTTATTTTCCAGGATCTTCTTATGGGGTTTCCTAGTAGGATTGGGCGTTTCAATAATAATCCTAATATTGAGACGATGATTATTATTAGAATATAACTTTCAAACATTATACCTTGGAGCCTAGATTGTTTATTTTTTCTATTATTTAAATTCTGTTCTTTTTAATTGTTATTCATTAAAAATATTCTTAAATTTAGAAAAATTAAAAATATTCTTAAAGTTGAAACAACAATAATCTAATCTATTTCTTTATATAAAAAATTTTCGTCTATAGAGCAAGGCGATAATCTTATATATACCTAAATTTCTATTCTTTGATTTTTTTAAGCATTCGATGACCAATTTCGGAATATATTGCTATATTTAATATGGTTGATAGCAACCACAATCTATATAACATATCACAATTGTTATAATTTATAAGGTTAATAGTCTAATTTTATATAATACCATCAATATCTTATTCACTAAATCTTTTTTTTTAAAAAAATTTTGGAGCTTTAAAAATGAAATTCGATACAAAATCGGTACATAGTGGAAGAAAACCAGACCCGGATACTGGAGCAATCATCACACCCATATATCAGACTTCTACCTTCCTGTTTGAAGATTTCGACAAACCACGGGAATGTGATTATTCCCGGACCAACAACCCAAACAGAATAGCCCTGGGCAAAGCTATAGCCGACTTAGATGGAGGTCACCATGGATTCATATTTTCCAGTGGTATGGCTGCAGTAACCACGGTGATTCATCTACTTAAAGTTGGTGATCATGTTATATCCTGTGATGATTTATATGGAGGAACACAGGCTGTTTGCAGATATAATAAGTAAATTTGGAATTGAATTTACCTTCATGAAGCTGGATGATAAAGAATTACTACGGGATGCCATAAAACCCAACACAAAAGATGATATGGATAGAAACACCATCCAACCCCCTTTTAAATATTACAGACATGGAAATGGTCTCCCGGGTTGCCAGTGAGCATGAAATATTAACTGTCTGCGATAACACATTCTCCACCCCCTACTTCCTGAGACCCATAGAATACGGCATCGATCTGGTGCTTCACTCCACCACAAAATACCTGAATGGGCACTGTGACGTTATAGGGGGGTGCCATTGTTACCACCACCGAAGAGCTTTCTGAAGAAATCCAGTTCCTGCTCAATGGTATGGGGACCAACGCAGGACCATTCAACTCCTGGCTGGTTTTAAGGGGTATTAAAACCCTACCAGTACGGATGGACAGGCACGCAGAAAGTTCCATGAAAATAGCCCGGTACCCTGGATGAGCACCCCCGTATAAAGGAAGTCTTCTATCAAGGATTACCATCTCATTCGGGTCATGAAATAGCAAAAAGACAGATGGATGGATATGGTGGGGTGGTTTCAGTTAAATTGGATGGTGATATCTCTAAATTCCTAAAGAACCTGAAGATAATTTATCTAGCAGAATCCTTAGGAGGTACTGATTCTCTAGTTGAACACGCAGCCACCATGAGCCATGCAGCCATGACTGAAGAGGCCCGTAAGCAAGCAGGGATAACTGATGATTTACTCCGTCTATCTATTGGATTAGAGGATGTTGATGGCCTTATAGGGGATTTAGAGAAGGCGTTGGGATAGATCTAAAACTGGATAAATGATTAAGTACAGATCCAAAAGAAGTGATGTCAACTTTGAAGGCTAAAACCAGAAATAAGATAGAGTTACTCTGCAGGGGAATAAGAGTAGATGAAAGTGAGCCTTACTATAGAGAGATAGTGCCAGAAAAATACGCCGAAGGCTGTAAATCCCGGGCAGGAGTAGCCGGCAGTGGAAAATCTTTTCTAATAGAAGGTGAAGAAGCCTGTAACATCGGAGTTCTCCAGCCTTATCTCTCCGAGTCGCCCTATGAATTTAAAATAATAGATAACCAGGGATGGATCCTGAAAGATGGTGGGAAGGTTACCAGGGCCACGTTGAGGGAGCCTCAATGGCTCAACACACCCCTAAGAGATAAGATTCAGCTACATGGTAAGGATAGCATGGCCACCGCACTTTCTAATTACTGCACCTATAAACAACAGGGTCAGGGCTGTAAATTCTGCATCATAGATGTGGGCAAAGATGTGGTTTTCCAGAAACCCACCGAAATCGCCCGATCAATAGAAACCATAGAAAAAAAACCTGGACTGCGGACATGTATCGATATAGAGGATAAATACAACCCGGATCTCCAAAGTAAAGATCTTTTAAGGAGAAGCACGATAATAAAACCCCGGGATATTAATATAAACGCTGGTAAACTTCCAGATGAATCCCGGTTATATGAAGATTCCATTTCCCAGATAAGGAAGGTGAGCAAACTACCTATCTTTATAGAGATCGGCCCAGTAAGTAAGGACAAGATTGAAAGGCTCCATTCGGTGGGTACAGATGCCATGAGCTTCAACCTGGAAGTTTACCTGGGATCCGCCCGGAAAGAAGTGATACCAGGTAAAGCAAGGGAAAACAAACCAGAGGATTACTTCAAGGCAATGCGAACCGCTACCGATATTCTGGGTGATAATCAGGTCAGTTCCTGGATACTAATCGGCCTGGAACCGCCAGATTCGACCATTGAGGGGATGCAGAAGATAGCAGAAACAGGAGCCATCCCTCTGCCAAAGCCTTTCCGTCCCTTATACGGGGCTGATTTTGAGAAACATAAACCTCCTACAGTAGAAGATGCAGGTAAGATTTACACGGAATGGCTGGATATAATCAGGGAGTGTGGTTTAAACCCCTCTAAAGCACTTGCTGGATGTGTCCGGTGTGGGGCCTGTTTCCCCATAAAAGAATTGATGAAATATGGGATATGAAGAGGTAATTAAATTTAATAAACAATTATTCTATTTAAATTCCTGGCTTAATGAATCAAGTAAATATTTATAAATAAATATCTATATAACAATTGTTAATTCAGATTTATGTGTTAATAGTAGTTGATTTAATGTAGTTGATGGGGAAAGTAAAAACACCATGAAATGGGAAAATAATAAAAAAAACCGGCAGATATAAAACAACAATCAAATTCTAAAATCAGGAGTATAAAATGACTGAACCAGTGTCTCTAAGACCCATCATAGTAAGATACGGGGAGATAGGAATAAAAAGCCCCCGAGTTAGAAGCAGATTCCAGAGAAGACTCATTTCCAACATCAAAAACAGTATCCGGGGAGATATAGCCATAAAACAGGGAAGGATATTCCTATTTCCAGAAAACCACGATGAAGCACTGAAATCCTTGGGAAAGATATTTGGAGTGGTTTCCTACAGTCCTACAGTAAAGACAACTACGGATTATGATTCCATAAAGGAAACACTCCAGAGCTACGTCCAGGAACTTGTCCGGGAAGAACAATTTTCCCCAGAACAAAGCTTCGCCATCCGCTGCCGTAGAGTAGGTGAACACGATTTCACCAGTCAGGAAATGGCTGCCTACTGTGGTGCAGTGGTGGTGGATGAGATCGGAGCACCGGTGGACCTGTCAAATCCGGAATTTAAGATATTTGTAGAAGTAAGGGATGATGAAACCTACATATTCCATGAAAAAATCCCGGGACTGGGAGGATTACCCATCGGGACCCAGGGAAGAGTGGTGGCCCTGGTATCAGGAGGTCAAGACTCTCCAGTCGCCACGTTCCTCATGATGAAGAGGGGCTGCGCAGTGACCATCCTACACTTCAACAACTACCCCTACACCGGTGGGTCGCTTGAAAAAATCAATAAAATAGTTGAAAAACTCAAAGAATATTCCTCTGGATCCAAATTGAACTTCTACACCGTTAACTATGGTGAATATCTGAAGAAATCCATGGAGGAAGGACCGCCCCGGATGACCTGTGTACTGTGTAAAAGTGGAATGTACCAGGTAGCTGAGAAACTGGCCAAAAAAGAGGGTGCCCTGGCCATCGTTGACGGTAGCAGTATGGGCCAGGTAGCATCCCAGACATTACCCAATATCCTGGCCACCCGACACTGTACAGATATGCCGGTGTTAAGCCCCCTGATAGGACTGGATAAGGTGGAGATACAGAACATAGCCGAGAAGATAGGCACACTCCCAATTTCAATATTACCAGACAGTGGCTGCTCTGCAGCACCCAAACACCCAGAGACCAATGCCGTGTTAGAAAAGGTTCTCGAAACACATGAAAAACTCAAATTGAACGAAGAGCTGGAAAAAGTTTTCAAGACACTGGAAGCAAACTCATAAATTTTTTTGAAATATACCCGGGACTAATCGTAACTGGAATGGCAGTGGCCACCACCTACGGAAGTCCCAGGATGGGCCCCACCTTCAGTGGCATGTTCTTATCAGGAGAAAAAGCTGCAGAAGTGGCTGTTGATAAATTAAAATCTAAAATTGGAGTAAAAGCGTCAGAGTCAGCTAAGATAAATGGGTAAAAATAAAAATTTTCCATTTACTTTTTTTTATAAGAAATGATTAGGGAAAAATTTTTATTTTTAGAGAAACTATAGTCAATAGTGATTTATATGAATTCTTCTGTACAAGTAATAGCAGTTTCTACAAGTGAAGTAAAGCATCAAAAAAAGATCAACGTAGATAAAGGAGTTTTAAAGGAAAACTTCGGTATTATAGGTGATGTGCATGGTGACAGCAACACTCACCGGCAAATCAGTCTTTTAAGTATAGAAAGTATAGATAAAATGCGTGATCTTGGACTGAATGTGAATCCAGGCGATTTTGGAGAGAATATAACCACCAGGGGAATAGATCTCCCCTCAATTCCAGTAGGCACCCGGCTGTCAGTGGGTGGTGATATCCTTTTGGAAGTCACCCAGATTGGAAAAGAATGCCTCGAACCCTGTGCTATAGGCCGGGAAGTGGGAAAATGTGTCATGCCCATTGAGGGTATATTCGCCCGAGTTATAAAGGGTGGGGAAGTCAAAGCAGGGGATAAAATAGAAGTACTAAAGAATTAATTTTCATTTATGAACACATGGAAGGTTATTAGAACATTGGAAGGTATTAAAATATTGCAGGAGATAACAAAATGGTATTACATGGAACTGAAGTATTAAAGAAAGGCTTCGCCAAGATGACCAAGGGCGGAGTGATCATGGATGTAGTAAACGCTGAACAGGCAGTGATAGCAGAAGAATCAGGAGCAGTATCAGTTATGGCTCTGGAGAAAGTTCCTGCAGATATAAGGGCTACTGGTGGAGTGGCCAGAATGGCTGACCCTTCCAAGGTGACGGAGATAATAGATGCGGTGTCTATTCCGGTGATGGCCAAGGTAAGGATCGGCCATTTCGTGGAAGCACAGGTTCTAGAGACCTTGGGAGTGGATATGATCGATGAAAGTGAGGTACTCACCCCAGCCGATGAAAAATATCATATAAACAAAAAACAGTTCACCATACCATTCGTATGCGGCGCCCGTGACCTGGGTGAGGCATTACGTCGTATAGATGAAGGTGCAGCTATGATCAGGACCAAAGGTGAAGCTGGAACCGGTAACATTGTCGAGGCAGTCAGACACATGAGGAGAATCCAGGGCACCATAAGAGAAATCCGGAACAAGGATGAAGAAGAACTATGGAGTGTGGCCCGGGAATTAGAATCACCAATTGAACTGGTTAAAGAAACTGCTAAACTCCAGAGACTTCCCGTGGTAAACTTCGCCGCTGGTGGAGTGGCCACCCCAGCAGACGCCGCACTCATGATGCAACTTGGAGCTGACGGTGTCTTCGTGGGATCCGGAATATTCAAGTCCGAAAACCCTGAGATCGTGGCTAGAGCCATAGTAGAAGCTACCCATCACTACGATGAGCCAGAGGTAATAGCCGAAGTAAGCCGGGACCTGGGTAAAGCCATGCCTGGACTGGACATCGGTCAGATACCGGAAAATGAGATACTGCAGACCAGGTAAACTGGATAAAAAATAGTTGTTTTTTTAAATTAACTATTCCATTTTTAAATTACTTTCTCTTTTTCATTTCTTTATCGAAGATATCCGATGCTTCCTTAAGAAGTTTCTGGATTGGTAATTTCTGCGCGCACTTCTCTTCACATTCACCGCACCCGGTACAGAAGGTAGCACTCTCCTTTTCAGCTGTTAAGAAGGTATAGTTTCCCAGTGGCTTTTCCATGTTCTGGTAAACATATAATTCATTTAAAAGGCTTAAATTCAAGGGGATATCCACACCAACAGGACATGGCATACAATAGCCGCATCTGGTGCACATGGCATGTACCCTTTCACTGTAAGCTTCCCTAACTTCTTCCATCAGGTTTTTCTCATCACAGGTAAGGCTGCCCGCAAAGCCTTCTTCTGCAATCTTAACATTCTCTTTAACCTGTTCCAGGGTACTTGCACCACTTAAAACCACGTTGATTTCCTTCTGGTCCCAAAGGAAACGCAGGGCCCATTCAGCGAGGCTCCTTTTAGTTTCGGCTTTATTCCATATGGCCAGAATATCCTGGGGTACGTTGTTGGTGAGGCAACCGCCGCGGAGGGGTTCCATGGTAATAACTCCCATATTCCGTTCTGCAAGGTAGTGGAGTCCTTCCTTTCCTGCCTGGAAGTCCTGGTCCATGTAATTGTACTGGATGAGGGAGAAGTCCCAGTTGTAAGAGTTCACGATTTCCTTGAAGAGCTCTAATTTATCGTGGAATGAAAAGCCTGCGTGTCTGATTTTACAGTCCTCCAGTGCAGAGTCCAGGAACTCTAACACATCATGGCTTTTTAGGTTGGGCCATGTACTCTGGCCCAGGCCGTGTAAATGGTAGAAGTCGATGTAATCTGTCTGGAGTTTCTCAAGCTGTTTATCCAGGTAATAGTTCAGGTCTTCTTTCTTTTCGATGAGCCAGCTGGGCAGCTTGGTGGATATGTATACATCTTCCCGACAACAGTCTTTCAGCGTATCTCCCAGCCAGATTTCGCTTTGCCCGCTTTGAGTTGTGGAGGGGGCGTGGTAGGAATAGGCAGTGTCAAAGAGGTTAACACCATGATCTAGGGAGTAGTGGAGCATCTCGTTGGCCTGTTTTTTATCTATATGTTCAGGGTTACCATCGGTTACCGGGAGTCTCATACATCCAAAGCCCAGTATGGAAACCTTCTGGCCTGTTTTTCCCAGTTTTCTGTATAGCAAAATTTTAAACTCCTAAATTGTTTTGGTTAAAGGTTATTTACTTAGATTTGGTAATATAAAAATGTTTATAAAATAGAAGTTCTATTAATTAATTTCATTATAGTGATGGTTATGTTAAGGGGTCTGCTGATAAGCAAAGACTTATTTGAGAAAATACGTAAAAAAGGCACTGGAGTCAGATGGAGAGAACAACTCATCCGAGGAAATTGAACTCCTGGAGAAGGCTGTCTTTAATAAATTGAAGAAGAAGAGATCTGTTAAAGAGTATAAAAAATTGGGAGTTACAAAAAAAAGCCGATCTGAAGGAAATTAATAGAACTGGCAGACATCGTGGGCTTAGACGTGCTGGGGGGTCCATCAAATTATGAGCTGGCCCATGATCACCAGGAATGGTGCACCATCTCTGGCAGATGCTGCAGGGAATCTGAATCGATATTTATTCATAGGGATGAAATGAATGTCCTTCTCACTTTAAATCCCCAGTTTAAAGATGGAATCGTTCCAAACAAAGAGTATCCCGGACATTTTGAGCTTAAAGACATCAGACCATGCAAGTATATCCATCCAGAGACCAACCGGTGTGCAATATATGATTCAAGGCCACAGGTCTGCCGGAGCTATCCACTGGTCCTGGTTGAATCAAATGGTAAGACCCGCAACATCATAAATCTCCGTCATTCCTGCAACTACTCGGTGATGCTGATACTGGAAAAATCGATTATAGTGTTTGATGAGGGTTTAAGACGGTTAGAAAAGGGTTAAAAATAAGGATATAAAAATGATTTAGAACAAAAAAGGAATTTTACAAAAAATTAGGAAAAAAAGGAATCTAAGTTTCCTTTTCAGTCAGCTTCTTCTTATAATCCTCGATGGCTGCATGCAGGGCATCGGCTGCCAGGTTGGAGCAGTGCATCTTAACGGGTGGTAATCCTTCGAGTTCGTTGGCCACGTCGTTCCTGGTGATTTCCAGGGCCTCCTCTATGGTTTTACTCATGGCCATCTCGGTTACCATACTGCTGGTGGCTATGGCCGCACCACAACCAAAGGTTTTAAATTTAATATCTTCTATCCTGTTATCTTTAACTTTGATATAGATGGTCATCAGATCTCCGCAGACCGGGTTTCCAACGGTTCCCACACCATCAGCGTCTTCTATTTCACCCACGTTTCTGGGATTGGAGAAGTGTTCCATTACTTTTTCACTATACATACCATCACCAAGTTAATCTGATTTTTGATAAAAAAATTCATTCATCAACCTGACACCATAATGGAGATAATTTCCGGAGGGTGTCTACGGCATCCTTTATTGATTCCACTAGATAATCTATTTCTTCTTCCTTATTTTCTTTTCCCAAAGTTAGACGCAGTGATCCATGGGCGTCCACTTCCTTAAGTCCCAGGGCCATCAACACATGTGATGGTTCTAACTTCTTAGATGAACATGCAGATCCAGTAGATGAGGCTATCCCCTTAGCATCAAGGTGTAAAACCAGTGATTCCCCTTCGATACTGGTAAATCTGAAGTTTATATTGTTAGGCAGTCTTTTCGTTGGGTGTCCGTTTAGATAGGATTGTTCGATTCCGGAGAGAACTTTCTCTATTATTTCATCTCTTATGGCTGTTAAGCGTTTGAGATTTTCCTCTAGGTTCTGTTCTGCGATCTCGCAGGCTTTACCTAACCCCACGATGCCGGCCACGTTCTCTGTCCCGGGTCTTATTCCTTTCTCATGGCCTCCACCGTGTATTATTGGTTCCAATCGTACGCCTTTTTTAATGTACAGTGCCCCGATACCCTTGGGTCCGTAGAGTTTATGGGATGACAGGGAAAGCATATCAACATTTAAATCCTTAACATCAACAGGTATCTTACCCACACTCTGTACAGCATCGGTGTGGAAGTAGATCTTATGCTCACGCGCTACCTCACCTATTTCCTTTATGGGTTGTATGGTTCCTATCTCGTTGTTGGCGTGCATAATGGTAATTAGAATGGTTTTATCCGTGATGGCGTTCCCCAGATCCTCTACTTTAACTATCCCTTCTTCTCCAGCAGGCAGGTAGGTGACCTGGAAGCCATTTTTCTCCAGATATTTACAGGTTTCCTCCACGGCGGGGTGTTCGATGTCACTGGTGATGATATGGTTACCTTTTTCCCGGAGTCTGTAGGCGGTGCCCTTGATGGCTATGTTGTCTGATTCTGTGCCTCCGCTGGTGAAGATCACTTCAGTGGGATCAGCCCCTATAAGGGAGGCTACCTTTTTTCTACTATCTTCCATGGCTTTTTTGGCTTCTCTTCCCAGGGAATACAGTGTCGATGCATTTCCGAAGGAGTCTACAAAGTAGGGTTTCATTGCTTTAAATACTTCCGGGTCCACAGGGGATGTGGCGGAATGGTCCATGTAAATCATATTTTCTTACCTCATCGATTATTCACTGTTTTGAAAATTAATCTTAACCATAGTATTTTATTTTTTCCCTTAAATTTAAGGTTTTTAAATTTAAGAAAAAAAATTGATTGTCTTGATAATTAGTTATGGTTAATAATTCCCGGCCATTAAGGTGCTTATATGGTCGGTGGTGATTATTCCAATCACCCTACCGGTGTCGTCCACTACTGGCAGGGAGGATATGTTATATTTTCTCATCTTCTGGGCAGATATCTCTATAGAATCATCAGGCCAGGCAGTTATAACATCCCTGGTCATTATCTCTTCCAGATTCTTAAGATTCAAAGCCACAGCCTGATATGTCCCAGGCAGTTACGATATCAATTAACTTGTCGTTGTCTGAAACCACGGGGATGTGGGTGATTTTTTTGTGATCATAAGCTGAGCTGCATCTTCGATGCTGGTGTCTTTTCTTATCCAGGTCATATCATGACTCATCACATCACGGACCAGTGTGTCAGATAAGAAATTCCCTATGATGTAGTTAAGCTGTCCTCCTTCAATTAGAAAGGCGTCGTGTCCATAGCTCCAGACCTACACCTGAGGCATTGTCCACTACGAAGGGAATCCCAGCATTGTGGGCTATCTCGGATATAACTTCAAAATCAGGAACATCCAGTTTGGGGTTATCCAGTGATTCGGCGAATATTGCCTTGGTTTTATCGGTGATGGCGTTTTCAAATTTTTCTGGTTCACTAGAATCTACAAAACGTACTTTCCTGCCTAATTCAGAGAAAGTGTAGTTGAAAAGCTGGTAGGTTCCACCGTACAGGTTGTCTGCAGATAATTATTTCGTCACCAGGTAGACTGAGATTTAAAAGTGAATAGGTGGTGGCTGCTTGACCAGATGCTACGGCTAAAGCTGATCGACCTCCTTCTACGGCTGCTATTCTTCGTTCAAAGATGTTGTTGGTGGGATTCATGATTCTGGTGTATATGTTCCCCAACTCTTTAGACCAAAGAGGTTAGCTGCGTGGTCAGCATCATTGAAGACATATGTTGATGTTTGGTAGATGGGTACCGCCCTTGCGTTTGTTGCTGGATCAGGTTCTTCCTGTCCTGTGTGTAATCCAATTGTGCTTAATCCTGGTTTTCTTTCTTCTGATATTTTATTTTTTCTCCTTTTAAATTTTAGTTACTGTTCTTTTTTTTGTTTACCTTTTTTTGTTACATGGATTTTTATCATGTGATATCCACCATCTTTTTGGATATACTTCGAAATCCCCATTACAAAAATTATAACAATTGTTATATTATCATGGTACTTAAATCTATCCCCATGGGGACTGGATCCTGGAAATATTAATTTTGTAAACCTGTGAATCAAAACTAACATTATTCACTCGGTCCATATAATATGTAAGATATGAAAATATTTATATAACAATTGTTAACGTAGTTAGTAATGTTAGTTTATGATTAAATGCCGAGATGACCGAGTGGCTAGGTGCGTGGCTGCAGACCACGATACTTGGGTTCAAATCCCAATCTCGGCCTTCTTACCAGAATTGATTCATTTTAAAAAAAATGTGAGACCTATTATGTTGAAAATCTACAGCACCATGAGCAGGAAAAAGGAAACATTCAAGCCCATACAGGGAAACCGGGTTAAGTTATTCGTCTGCGGACCTACCGTTTATGATGATTCACACATAGGTCACGCCCGGACTTACATATCTTTCGATATAATTGCCCGTTATCTACAATACAGGGGATACAGTGTATTTTATCTCCAGAATATCACCGACATCGATGATAAAATCATAAACCGGGCATCCGAGCTTGGCGTCGCACCCTTAGATCTGGCACGGAAGTTTGAGAGAAGATACCTGGAAGATATGCGGGCTCTAGGTGTGGATCACGTGAATTTATATGCCCGGGCCACTGAACACATACCCGAGATCATAGCTCAAATTGAAACCTTAATAGAAAGGGGTTTCGCCTATGAGACGGAGACAGGAGTTTACTTTGATGAATCGAAGTTTCCAGATTTCGGGAAACTTTCCCGCCGCAACATCGAGGATTTAAACATCCACCGGGTGAGCCCGGACGACACAAAAAGGAATCCTGGAGACTTCGCCCTGTGGAAAAAGAGAGATGAAGAACCATTCTGGGATTCTCCCTGGGGAAATGGCAGGCCAGGATGGCACATAGAGGACACCGCCATCACCGAGGAATATCTGGGGCAGCAATACGATATCCACGGTGGAGGCCTGGATTTGATCTTCCCCCACCACGAGGCGGAAATCGCCCAGATGGAATCAGCCTCTGGAAAAGCACCTATGGTCCGCTACTGGATGCACACCGGTTTTTTAAATGTCCAGGGAGAGAAGATGTCCAAATCACTGGGTAACTTCATCACCATCCGGGATATGCTCGAAAAATACGACCCGGAAACCTTCCGCTTCTTCGTACTATCCACCCACTATCGCAGCCCCATTGATTTCACTGAAACTGCCCTGGAACAATCTAAAAACAGCTTAGAAAGGATATATAAACTGATAGAAACCATCGATGAGGCATTAGAATCCGATATACCGCAATCCAATGACAACAACACTGATTTAAAGGACAAACTAACTGTAATTAAAAATCAATTCATAGAGGCTATGGACAACGATTTTAATACACCAGACGCACTATCTGTTATTTTCAATTACATAAGAGATGTAAACCGGGAATTAGATGAGGGTAACATATCTAAATCCATTTTAACGAGAATTAAAAATTTTTTGATGGAATTTGGGGTTGTTATAGGCATTGATTTTAAGAGGAGGATCTGTGCTGATAATAAAACCAGAGACCTCCTGGAAGTTATAGTGGAAGTCAGGGAAAAACTCAGGGAAAAAAAGGACTGGAAACTCTCTGATCACATAAGGAACAAATTAAAGGAATTAGATTTCATTCTAGAAGATAAATAACTCTCATAACCTAAAATCACTCCAATTTAATTTTATTAACCATAGGTTACTTTATTAATCAGAAGTGACAAAAATATATAAATAACCAAAACCATTGTAATAAAATATCAAAACAATTGCAAACCATAGATTGTAAAACCAAAGATAAAAAAAGAACCACAGTTTTAAGTGAAAATCCATGATTTACGACGTAATAGTTATAGGTACCGGTGCTGGAGGTTCCACCGCCGCACGTGAACTTTCAAAGGAAGGATTGAATGTCCTGATACTGGAGAAGGGACAATCCTATAAAGCAGGAACAGCAACCAAACACATAACAACAACCAGCATAGATTTAAAACCCGATGAACTGGATATTAACAGGATATCGAGGAATAAGAAGATAAAAATCAATCCAGATTATGATTTCTTTAATTATCCTTCTGAATTACTGCACGTTGAAGGGATAGGTGGCACCACAACCGTATCTCTGGCCAACGCCTGCTATTCCTGGAGTGCCTGCTACCATAACTCCGCCATCTCCCAATTAAAATCTCATGATCTCAATTTATTTGAAGAACTAATAGAAGCCAGTGAAGATCTGAAGGTAAGCCCCCTTCCCAAGGAATTCATGGGACCAGCCACCATAAAAATAGCCAAAACCGCTGAGGAACTGGGATACATAGTAGAACCCATGCCCAAATTCATAGACTTCGATAAATGCAACAACTGCGGGTTATGCATAGATGGCTGCACCATGGGTGCTAAATGGGATGCCAAACACTTCGTAAAACAAGCTACAGAGAGCGGAGCTACATTGATGGATGATTTCGAAGTCATCCGTGTACTTCACCACCAGGGAAAGGTGACTGGAGTGGAAGGCCAAGCACCTGATGGCCAGATAAAGAAATTCAAGGCCAAAAAAGTTGTATTATCTGCGGGCTCACTTAACACACCCCATATACTCCGTAATTCAGGAATAACCCAGGGAGTGGGTGAAGGACTCTTCGTAGATCTATTCATAACAGTAGGCGGATATTTAAAGGATGCCGGGTTAAACAAGGAGATACCCATGGGAATCAAATTAGAATTCGGTCCTTATTTCTTGTCACCCCATTACTCCAATCAACTGGTGACACTTTTAAAGGAGAAGGGATTCCCGGCCCGTGAACAGGATGTTCTGGGGATCATGACCAAGATAGCCGATGATGCCAATGGAAGACTCCTGGAGGATGGAACCATTGAAAAACAGTTGACCAGTAACGATGTGGAGCTGTTGAAGGAAGGGTACCTTAAATCAGCCCAGATACTGGTAGAGGCAGGAGTTGATGAGGACAGCATAGTATCCACACCCATAAGGGGAGCACATCCCGGTGGAACTGCAGCCATAGGGCGGGTGGTAAATAAATCACTGGAAACCCAGATAGAAGGTTTATTCGTAGCCGATGCCAGTGTTATTGAACGGGCGCCAGGCAGACCACCAATACTGACCATAACCGCCATAGCCAAAAACGTGGCCAAAACTATAATCCAGCAGATGAAAAATTAGAGTTTTTTACAATCAATCTGAAGTTTTACATAATTAATCATGATACATTAACCATTTAAGATACTTCGAAGTTCATTGAAATATTGATTTATTATTAGAATTCATGGTCCTAAAATTAAATACATTATGATATATTCATGACCTATCAATCATTTATGATATATCAACCATATATTAACTATCAAAGATGGAAAACGAACATTAAAGGAGAATATAAGTGTATAATCGGTATTCCAGACAGACCATCCTGCAGAACATTGGAGAAGAAGGGCAGGAGAAACTAGCCCAGAGCAGCATTGCTGTGGTGGGCTGCGGAGCACTGGGAACGGCAGCATCTAATAACCTGGCCCGGGCAGGAGTGGGCAGAATAATAATCATAGACCGCGACTTCGTGGAGCTGAGCAACCTGCACAGGCAGATGCTCTATGATGAAAACGATGTGGATGAACCTAAAGCCATCGCCGCTGCCAGGAAATTAGAGAACATAAACTCTGATATAGAGATAGAACCCGTAGTCAAGGATATAAACCACACCAACGTAGAAGACATTCTCAGTAAAGCAGATCTGGTCTTAGACGGAACCGACAACATACTCACCCGTATGCTGGTAAACGATGTCTGTGTTAAACAGGAAAAACCCTGGATTTACACCGGAGCCATCGAAACCTCGGGCATGACCATGAACATACTACCGGGCAAGGCCTGTTTAAAGTGTCTCTATCCCACCATCCCCAAGATAGGATCCCTACCCACCTGTGACACCATGGGAGTTTTAAATACCATAACAGTAATCATGGGTTCCATGGAAACCACAGAAGCCCTGAAAATACTCTTAGGTCATATCCCCGTGGGTACAGACAGCAGACTAAGGGTATACGACGCCTGGAACAACTCATTGGATGAAGTACTGGTCCGGAAGAACCCGGAATGCCCCTGTTGTGTGGAGAAAAACTACGAATACCTGGATACAGAAGACAGGGAAGTGATCACCTCTCTCTGTGGAAGAAACGCCATCCAAATAACCCCAGCAGATCCTAAAGAACTATCCTTGGATGAAATGGCAGAGAAACTGGAGCCATTGGGAGAAGTGAAGAACACACCATTCATACTTATATTTAAAACAGAAAAAGAGGAAATATCCCTCTTTAAAGATGGAAGGGCTATCATCAAAGGAACCAATGATGAAAAGGTGGCCAGATCACTGTACGCCCGGTATATTGGGACATGAGTTCATATATTTTGTGTCCGAATCCTTATAATTTAATATAATAGCGTCCAGAAAACCCTTTGGAATTTAAGATATTGTGTCCAGAAAAACCTTTGGAATTTAAGATAACATGGAGATTAAGACCCTTAAAATCGGAAAAAAGAACAACAAACTCACCGAGAGCATAATCCATGATCTGAGAGCATCTGAGGATATCGGTGTAAATAAATGCATTCAATGTGGGATGTGCACATCGGTCTGTCCCGCATCAAGACATTCGGATTATGATTCCAGGGAAATAGCTAAAAGAGTGCTTGAAGAAGATGAAAGTGTAATTTGTGATGATATCATCTGGAACTGTTTCTCCTGTTACAGCTGTCATAGCGTATGTCCGGTGGGTAACAGTGTAGCTGAAATAGTTCAGATATTAAGACAGAAGGCAATTGCCCAGGGGAAATTAGAACAGGTAGTTATTTTCCTGGTTTTCGGTGAAAGTTTAATGGAATTAGGGGTAGGATCCATACCTCTGGAATATTTCAACATATTGATTGAAATCATCGGAGATGAATATTTGGATATAAAGACCAATCTGGATGATATAAGGGAAGAATTGGGACTGGGAAAATTAACCTTACCTGAAGATGATACGAGAGACATAAAAATTATTTTAGAGAAAACAGGCTTTACAGGTAGATTAGAAAAACTGAGGGCCTATAAAGAATCAAGTAAAAATTCAAAACATAAGGGATAATCAATGAAAAAAATACCAGATAAAGATATTCTAATCTTTAAAAGCTGCCTGGTAAGTGGTGAATACCCGGGAGTGGAGTCATCCACCAAGTACCTATTTGATAAACTGGGTGTTGAGTATGTTCTGGATGATAGACAATCATGCTGCACAGGGTTAGGATACTACTTTGATCTATTTGATCAATTCTCCAGCACTGCCCTGTCTGCTCGAAATTTCGCTATAGCCCGGGAGATTGAACATAAAAATATAGCGACACTATGTGCAACATGCTACGCCATACTTAAAAAGGCCTGTAACATCCTAAATGAGAATGACACGGTAAGAAATAGGATAAACCAGATATTTAAAGATTCTAAAATGGATCATATGGAATATTCTCCAGGTGACTTCGATTCACACAGTAACATATTCCACGCTGTAGAGATACTATGGAATAAAACTGCAGAAATTAAAGAAATCCCCAAAATAGATTTATCTGACTTTAAAATAGCCTCCCACCACGCCTGCCACTACTGCAAGGTCCATTACAAAGAGGAAACCATAGGTAATATGAGAAATCCCATGATCATGGAGGAACTGGCCAAGACCTGTGGAGTGGAAACCGTAGACTGGTACGACCATAAAAGAACAACTTGTGGTGCGGGCTTCAGGCAGCGTTTTGCCAATTTAGATCTTTCCCTTTCAGTGACTGCAGATAAACTCCTGAGCTTACAGGAAAACGATGTGGACATCCTGTTACATATGTGTCCCAACTGCCAGATGCAGTTCGACCGATACCAGCCAGTTATAGAAAAGAACTTAAACATAAAATTTGACCTGGTCCATCTTAACATAGCCCAGTTTTTAGCACTGGCCATGGGTGCAGACCCTTATAAGGTGGTGGGAGTTCAAACCCACACCGTTCCCCTGGATAATATTTTAGAAAGGATAAAACAGGCTTCTCCAGTTGTTATATAATATACAAGATAGATATTAACAAGAGGTAATTTAAGTGAAAAGTTCCCCGTTCTCCAGATACGCCCCCAAAAGCAGCATCGATATAGGCGTCTTTCTATGTCGGTGCGGAGGGAACATATCTGACACAGTGGATATTGAAAAACTCAAATCCAGCATAGAAGGTGCTAAGGTAGTTAAGGAATTTGAGAATCTGTGTTCTGTAAAATGTCAGAAAAATATCCGGGACATAATACTGGAAGAAAACCTGGACCGGGTGGTGATAGCAGCCTGCTCACCAATCACCCATAAGAAAACCTTCCAGAACCATGTGACACCCTTAAATCCCTACCTATTAGAGATGGCCAATTTAAGGGAGCAGTGTTCCTGGGTGCACACCGATGGTGATAAGGCCACAGATAAAGCCATAACACTCACCAACGCCGCTGTAGAAAGGGTTAAATATGCCCAGCCCCTGGATACTGTGGTTAGAAAGATCAAAGACAGCGTAGCTGTAATAGGCGGGGGTATCTCCGGGATAACCGCCGCGCTTTCCCTGGCAAAACAGGGAGTTAAAGTCCATATAATTGAAGAAAAACCCACCGTAGGTGGGAACATGATAAAGATCGGTAAAGTTTTCTCCCCGGAAAAGATGGTGGAGGAGTGTGCATTGTGCCTCTTCAACCCCCTGATAAATGAAGCTTTAGAGCATAGAAATATCGATATCATCACTTCCGCGGAGCTTATCTCATCTGAGAGGAAGGCGGGTAACTTCGACCTCCTGGTAGAGAAGAAACCACGCTACGTGAAGGAGGATAAATGTACAGCATGTGGTAACTGTGCCGAGGTTTGCCCGGTGGCTGTCCCTGACCAGTGGAATGAGAATCTAATGTACAGGAAAGCTATTTACAAACCATTCCCCCAGTCTGTCCCTGACGTTTACACCATAGATGAGGAGAACTGTATAAATTGTGGTAAGTGTGAAGAGGTCTGTAAGATGGATGCCATCGACCTCAAGATGAAAAAGGAGTTCATCCCCCTCACCGTCGGTTCCATAGTAATAGCCACCGGACACAAGGGATTTGACCTTAAAAACAGGCCAGAATATGGCCATGAGAGATACGATGATGTCGTCACCCAGATGGAACTCGCGCGGATAATGGGGGTAAACGGACCCACCAAGGGTAAACTACTCACCCCCTCCACTGGAAAAATCCCCAAAAGAGTGGTTATGGTTCAGTGTGCCGGTTCCAGGGATGAGAAACCGGAAGGTAAAAGGTACTGTTCTAAAGTCTGCTGTATGGTGGCTATGAAGCATGCTAATTTCATAAAACGTTGTTATCCAGATACGGAGGTAATAATCTGCTACACCGATATGAGAACCCCTGGAATGTATGAAAACTACTTCAGATACGGACAGTCAAAGGGTATAAAGCTCATAAGAGGACGGCCGGGAGAAGTGGTAAGAAAAGACGGGAAAATGGTGGTCCGAGTAGAGGACACCTTCCGTGGTGAGCTATTAGAAATAGAAACGGACATGGTTGTCCTGTCTGAAGCAATGGAACCCTCAGAAGGTACGTTGAAGGTTGCAGACATATTGAATGTGGGCCTTACTGAGGATATGTTCGTCAAGGAGAAACATCCCAAGATCAAACCGGTTAGCACCGACGTGGAGGGTATCTATGTCTGTGGAACTGCACAGGGACCTAAAGATATCACAGACAGTGTTTCCCAGGCAAACGCAGCAGCCTCAAAGGTTTCAGAGATGATGAACGGTGGACTGGAAATAGAGCCCATAATAGCTGAAATTGACCAGTCCAAGTGTACCATGTGCGGAAAGTGTATAGACGACTGTAAATACAAGGCTATATACATGTACGATGAACGTGTATCTGTTGACCCAATAGCCTGTACTGGATGTGGAATATGCGTCTCCAGCTGCGAAGATGGTGCCATTGAAATCATGGGCCAGACTGACGGCCAGATCTTCGCCATGATCTCCGGTATGCTGAAGGATAAAAAGGACGGCGAGAAGATAATACTGGCCTTCCTGGACTACATAGGCTATGTTGCCGCGGATAACATTGGAATCAACAGAATATCCTATCCAGAATCCATCCGAATCATCAGGGTCACATCCATCAACCGTTTGATGATTAAACATATCCTCTATGCCTTTGAAAACGGTGCTGACGGGATATTTTTAGGAGAATATCCCGATGACCTGGTCTATCCAGATATCCAGGAGAAAGTGCACGAGTTTAAAGCTGAGCTGATTAAAAACGGTATAGATCCCGATAGGTTGATGTATTATAAGGTTTATGCACCTTTCTACCGGGGACTGGCAGCCAAGTTTGAAGAATTCAACAGACAGGTGAATAAATCCCTGGATAAATACGAGGCCATCCTGTCTAAGGCTTCTTCTAAGGATATTTAATATCTAATTCACTGGACTTTAAGGATATCCAACTAGTTTTTTTTTAAATTTTAATAATCTTTTTAACTAAACCAACTAATTTCTTAAACAGATTTAGACTATTCTTTTTGAAATTTTCAACGAACTTGAAGGTGGTAAACACCAGAAGGACAATTATGGGGGGTGATGATCCATATCACCAGGTAGACTATCTTTTTCCAGGGTTCATTCATGACCACGATATCCATATCCCTCTGGGTTATAACCTGATTTTTTAAGGCTACAGAGATGTTATTCTCTATTAACTCTGTTTTAACATCAAAATTGGTTATTGTACCCCCCATAAAACCTCCGTCAAACCCATCTGGACTGGATAGTTAACAGTATATTCAATTGTGATGGGCACTGTTTTACCTTTAAGTTTGGTACTGTTGGGTATGTTAATTCTATTGATGTTCAAGACCGTCCTTTTATTTATGGGATCGTTGGAGCTGTACTTGATCTCCGATTTGGTACCCGGCCACTCATCCACCCTCGTATCTGTGGGCTGCCACAGGGACATGTTTTGGGGAGTGGGTTTGCTGGGTGGCTGCCGTTGCTAGGGATGGTGTGCCCATTCCTGCGGCGATTTCACCATCTTCCAGTGCTTCCGGTATAAAGTCTGCCCAGTTATAATTTTTTACCTCAATATCCAGGCCCTGGGTTAACTGTCGTATGATGATATCGTGTATGGAGCCCCGGGTGGGGGTGCCGATACTTTCACATTCAAACTGACCTAAAACGGATGACACATCCCCTAACTCATCATAAGTCTGGTAAGAGAGTGATCCAATCATGACAGTGCCTTCTACATGTCCACAACCCACGCATTTAATTTCCAGGCCGTTTTCAATACCAATCATCATGGGGTGGCAAGCCGATGTATCCCATATCGATTTCTCCCCTTCTGAATACTTCCATTATGGCCGGTCCAGTGGAATATAGGGTCCAGTGGAGTGGATAGTTTTCGAGATAATCTGAGGGCCTGTTTTTCAGTATAAACGAGGTGTGGTACAGGGTTGACAGGTAACCGATGCGCATACTCATCTCCATTTTAACAATTGTTATATCCTGTTTATAAAAAAATTTAATACTTGGATGGTGTTAGCCACCGGCGATGGTCTGGAAGATCACGATTTCATCATCCCCACCAATGGTATCCTCTGATTCCAGGGAATTAGCATCTTCTCCATTTACTAGAATTTTAATGTAATCTTTAAATTCTCCATTTTTTGCCAGTAACGCTTCTTTAAAAGCGTTTCCGTATTTGTTTATTAGTAAGTCAATTAAACCTGATAAATTTCCTGTATAATCTATTTCTAGGGTTTTTTCTCCTGTTATTTCTTTAAAACGTGCTAGAAATTTTATATTCACCATATCAACTGTCTCCTTAATATTACAAATTTTTTTGTAGATTTTTTTAAATCGAGTAATTTTTCTATAATTATGTTAATATAATAATATAGTCGTCAACCATAACATATATAGGTTAACGATTGTTATAAAACAAGTGGTGTGTTTTTATGGCTATGAATGAAGATATGATGGATGCAATTGAAAAGGATAATGTGGTGTTTTTATCCACCTGCTCAGATGATATACCTAACGTGGTCCCCCTTGGATTTGCAAGACCCTTAGATGATGAAACAATCCTTCTGGTGGATAATTTCATGAAAAAGACCCGTAACAACCTGGAGAAAAACCCCAGAGCCGCACTGGTAATTAGAGATGCTTCAAAATGTCCCTACCAGTTTAAGGGGACTGTTAAGATCCATACTTCCGGTGAACTCTTTGATGAAGCAGTTGACTGGGCAACCAGTGTAATGAGCAAACTCTCCCCTAAAGCGGCCATCGTATTTAAGGTGGAGGAGATCTACTCGGTACAACCCGGTCCTGATGCCGGAAATAGGGTTTTCTAATTTTAATTTTTTTTTAACACCTGTTTTTCAGTGACTTACCATTTATAACTACTTTTCAAACTCCAACTTTCATAACGATCGTTAAGTTTAAATAACTTTTGGTAAAAAAAGCTTCTTCGAACCTTAACATACTCCCTAACCGAAGATAAAGCCGATCTTCGGTTAGTGGAAGTATATTTTATGGCAGAGTTGACTATATTTTCATGGGCAGAGTTGTCTTTTAAATTTTCATGTTTTATGGAGGTCTAAAACATAACAGATGTGGGGTTCTAACCGGTTTACAGGAGTGATACATGTGGGAGAGGATGATCTATTTCTGTTTTTTTGGTTAGAAAATACGACACCGATAATACAGGATTGATCTCGAAGATTCCTTTATTATCTGGCCATTTTATTGTTTATCAAGGCCTTAAAAGATGGTGATAGGTTTTATGGTTCTTTATAAGGCCTTGATTGAACATTATTTACCACGGATTTTATGGACTAGTTTATTTATCTACACATCTCCAACACTCCTATGGAGCTGATTTCTCCTTCCTTTGATGTCTTAATACCGAATTTTATTCATTCTATTCTGGGTGTTGGTGACAACATGGAAGGATGGGGATGAATTAACCATCGCTATTTTATAACCATCGTTATAATCGACCCCTAATATAACAATCGTTATATTCCTATATAAAGTTTACCATTGCAACCAATTTTTGCCGATGAAGAGCTCTGAATAAAATAAGCTATTTATTGGTTGAAAACCATAATTAAAGGTAGAATAAACATTAAAATCACCAAAAAAATTTTAGATTTCAGTCACTCAGTGAATGATATGCAATATACAACACTTTCCCATCTGCTTGAAGAAAATTCCCCAGTTCACATGAATTTAAAAAAGCCTGAAGTTATCCACAATTCCCAAATTCCCGGGGGAGACGGATACAACAGTTTTATAATAACGGCTGAAAATCATTCCGGAACACACATCGATGCCCCGGGCCATTTCATAGACGGCGGTAAAACCATCTCCCAGTACCGGCCTGATGAACTAGTCTTCAACAAACCAATAATTCTGGACGTGATCAAAGGTCCAAATGAAACAATCAATCTACAGGATGTTCGTGAGGTAAATCTTAACGATGTGGACTGTTTATTCTTCCGAACTGGATTTGAAGTACATCGCGATAAGCATCCAGAGAAATATCTTACGGAAAACCCGGGTATTTCACCGCAAACCGTGAGCTGGATAAGAGAGAATTACTCCGGGATACGGTGCCTGGGAATAGATACAGTATCCATGTCCAGTTACCAGAACCCAGAACCCGGCAAACAGGCCCATGTAATCGCTTTCAAAGAAAATGAAAAGCTAGGAGAACCCTTACTTTTAATCGAGGATATGAAACTGGGCAACATAAAAACTGAAGAATTAAAATGGGTGATGGTGGTTCCCTGGCAAATTAAGGGAATAGACAGCGCCCCCTGTACCGTGATAGCCAGATTAAATCTAAACCAGGATTAATGAAGTGGAAATTGAGAATTAAGATTAATGAGTTAAACCATCAGGGTTAAAATGAAGTTAGAAATTAGAAAAATGAAGCCCGATGACCGGAATCAGGTGTCAAGGATATACGATGAAGGAACAGATTCAGGAAATGCCAACTTCGAGGTCACCCTACCCCCATGGGATGAATGGATCCAGAAACAGGTGCCAGGATGTAGTATCGTGGCTATTAAGAGTGATGATATTATAGGATGGGGATCTCTAGCCGTATACTCTGAAAGAGAGGTCTATAGTGGAGTGGTCGAAGATAGCGTATATGTAACCAAAGAATATAGGAGAAATGGGGTAGGAGATATACTGCTTGAGAAATTAATTGAACTATCAGAGGAAAAACGTAT
Source organism: Methanobacterium sp. UBA279 (assembly GCA_002502855.1). Lineage (GTDB taxonomy): Archaea > Methanobacteriota > Methanobacteria > Methanobacteriales > Methanobacteriaceae > Methanobacterium_A. The sequence continues at coordinate 81,531 of DAQK01000029.1, read as the reverse complement.
CTGGACCTTACAGGCAAGGATATTTCCAGAAAATGGGGAAAGCATTGCTTTACATAGAAAACACGCTTTCAAGACCGTGGGAACCCATGAAAGACTGGGTAAAATGGATGACCAGTGGCGGGATGTCACGGTTATGGAAAGACGCAGTAAGAAAATAGGATTATAAAAAAAAGGTGGAGAGATAAATAAATGGAATCTAAAGAGGAAGAACATAAAAAGGCCATGATGCAGCAGGAAATCGACATCATCAAGAATATGAGCAAGATCAAACATAAAATCGCCGTAATGAGCGGGAAAGGTGGTGTTGGTAAATCCACAGTCGCGGTTAACTTAGCCGCTGCCTTTGCAAAGAAAGGATATAAAACCGGTATCATGGACGCTGATCTACACGGCCCCAACGTACCCAAGATGCTGAACCTGGAAGGGACTGCTTTAAAGTCCAGACCAGAAGGGATAGTACCCGTCCAAACAGAAGATGGCTTGGAAGTCATGTCTGTCGGATTTTTCCTGCACTCCCAGGATATTCCCATTATCTGGAGAGGCCCCGCCAAAACCGGTGTTTTAAAACAGTTCCTGGCAGACGTTATCTGGGGTGATCTGGACGTGCTAATCATAGATGATCCACCAGGCACCGGAGATGAACCCTTAACCGTCCTTCAGAACATACCCATGGACGGTGTCATCCTGGTAACCACTCCCCAATCAGTGGTCCAGGAAGACGTGGTAAGGAACATAAACATGGTAAAAGACCTGAAAATCAAGGTAATCGGACTCATCGAAAATATGTCTGGATTTATATGTCCAGAATGTAAAAAAGAAATAGATATATTCGGTAAGGGCAACGGAGAAGAGGTAGCGAAAAGGTTAGGGGTGCCTTTCCTGGGGAAACTACCACTGACTGCCGAAGCAGCGGAAGCCTCAGACCAGGGAACACCCATCGTAACCAAGGACCCGAAATCAGAAATTTCAGTAAGAATAATGGAAATCGTGGATAAGATCGAGGCAGAGATTATAAAATAAATGTTATCATCTATTTACTGGCTCAAAGCACTTATTCTCCTCAAGTTTTCCACCACTTCCACTATGGCATCCGCCACGTTATCTGCATCCTCCAGGGTGTTATACCGGCTGAAAGTGAAACGCACTGAGCCATGGGCTCTCTCATGTCCTCCGCCGATTCCAAGAATAACATGGCTTGTTTCCAGGGTACGGCTGAAACAGGCAGATCCTGTACTCACTGCAAAGCCCCTCATATCCAGATGGAGGGTTATGGACTCACCTTCCACCAGTTCAACTGCCTTGACAAAGCCAACTGCACCAGGAACGTTTTCCAGTCCCCCGCGCCGGTTTGATTCCTGGAATCCGCCGTCCATCCATTTATGTATGTTTGTCCCCTTACGGGTATATAGACCTCCAATGCCACTGGGACCGTGTATGGTGTGTGGGGAGATGGATATCAGATCCACCAGGACATCCTGCACATCCAGGGGCAACCTGGCGAAGGTGTGAAAAAGTACCTTCTTTTTCCTGGCAGATTTCTCCGATGGACTTGATATCCTGAACAGTACCTATCTCCTGGTTAGCGTGCTGTGCAGAGACCAGGATGGTTTCATCGGTGATGGAGTCCTTTAAATGGTCAGGATCAACCAGTCCATCGCCGTCAACGTCCAGGTAGGTGACTTTAAATCCTTGTTTTTCCAGGGCTTTAGCAGCGTTTAAGACAGAGAAGTCCTCTATTTTAGAGACAATTATATGCTTGCCTTTCCCGCTTTTAGCCTGGGCCACGCCCTTCAAGGCCCAGTTGCTGGACTCGGTAAATCCGGAGGTGAATATGAATTCAGCAGGAGACGCTCCTAAAGCATTAGCTATGGTTTCTCTGCTTCTCTCTAATGCTTCACGGGCTTCTATTCCCATGGAGTACCAGTTTCCTATTATGAGGGCGCTGTATATCTTGTCCATATCTCCGCTGTGGACTATTATGGTGGCGTTTTCTGTCATATCATATCCTCCTATCATCATCTGCGGATTTTAATCTTCCAAACTCCGTCCTTTTCTTCGGTATCTATTATTTCCAGGCCAAGGGCTTCGGCAGCCATCGGTATCTCTTTTTTGGAAGCTGGATGAGTGCCGGTTACTTCCACGATATCCCCTGGAGATGCTTTTCTAAGTGCTTTTCGCACTTTCACTAAGGGTTCAGGCACATATTTTCTCCTATTTTTAGTGAATTTTTCTGGCGAGGTTCCCGGTAAATATCAGCTTGTTTTGGAATGTTTTTTATTCATTTTGGAGCTTGGATAGCTCATTTGATCCGTTTGGCCAATCATCAAGAGTGTATAACGACAGTTATACAATGGATTGATTTAGATCCTACAGTGTTCAGTGCAAGTACTCCTCCTGCTTAAAAGATGATTGGTGTTTGAAGCTTGAAATATGGGTAAAATAAGTAACAATAACCACAAATTTGCAGTATAAAAAAATAAATGCAATGAAATAATATAACATTCAAACAGATATTTTATGTGTAAACCCTCCATCAAACCAGGAGTGAAGTGGGTATGAAATGGAAATGGCCAGTAATCGCTATTTTTCTGGCTGTGATAATGGTATCATCCTATATATATGTAAGCAGCACCGCTTCTGATGATAAATATGAATTTTTAGGCAGGCTCAGCTTCGTTAAAATATCAAACCCAGATATATACGAGGGAAGCCCTCATTCAAGACTCGCTGCAGAGTATGCAAAGGAAAGAGGCTCAAACACAGTTTTACTTCTCCATTTTGCCGGTCACACCGGTGGGCAAAGCTATCCCAACTACTTGGAGGGTGATGTTCTGGTGCTGGAACTGGGTTTTCAGGATGGTGCCACAGACTACAAGTTAAATAATTCCATGGACTGGCTCATGAACAGCGTATTCACCATGGTCCTCTTTGGAGTTCCTGATGATAGATTCAGGTACGTGTCCAATGGACATGTCTTCTACAATTTAACTGATGCATTAGACTACCTGGATAAGGTAGCTGCCCAGCACGGACAGGAAGGTAAGATAGTGGTGGTTTACCATGGAACTGCCCGGGGAGGAAACCCGAATATAATGCTGGGGGACGGAGTTCCCCTGTACTATCAGATGGCCTGGCTTAAGCACGGAAGACTGGCTGCTTACTATTATCTACTTTCTGGAATGCTGTTCCCTTACTATAACAGTCCCTATGCATCCTACGAACTTTTCAATGCAGAACAGCTTCAGGAACTCTATAACGATGATGGTTTAAATCTGAAAACCGCACCTTACAGCTATTATGAGCTTAGAAATTATAATGGATAGGATATTCTTATAATTGAAGTTATTTTGGTTTAAAATATGTTTTCAGGGAGTAGTAATCCACCTTTTCGATCGGAACTTTTATAAAAAGAAAAGAATATAACAATCGTTATATAACTATAGTTATAAATAGTAGTGAGTTAATAGAATATAAGGTGAGAAAATAAAAATACCAGAATTGAAAAGGGGAATCGCCAATGATTCCACAGAACTGATAGGAAACACTTCTCTGGTAAGACTTAACAAAATAACAGAAAGAGTAAATGCAGATATCCTAGCAAAGTTAGAATCTTTCAATCCATTAGGAAGCGTAAAGGACAGGATTGGAGTATCCATGGTAGAAGCTGCAGAAGAAGCCGGAGCTTTAAAGGAAGACTCCATTATAATCGAACCAACCAGTGAAAACACTGGAATTGCACTTGCATTCGTCGCCGCAGCCAAAGGATACCGGTTAATACTAACCATGCCCGACACCATGTCCCTAGAAAGGAGAAAGTTACTGGCGACCTTAGGGGCTGAGATAGTTCTTACACCTGGTGCAAACAGTATGCCCGGTCAATAGCAAAGGCACAGGAGCTTGTAGAATCAACACCAAACGCTGTACAACCACAGCAATTCCAGAACCCGGCAAAACCCAAGATACACAGGGAAACCACTGCAGAAGAGCTCTGGAGAGACACTGATGGGGACACTGGTTCTGGACCCGCAACCACCAGTTTACAGGCCGATTCTTTTCAGCCTTGGGGCGATTGTTTACCGGAATTGAAATCCACCCCGGTGCAATCATCGGTAGAAGAGTGTTCATCGACCATGGAATGGGAGTGGTAGTCGGTGAAACCGCAGAAATAGGAGACGACGTGCTGATCTATCAGGGTGTGGTTCTGGGCGGTACCAGTCTGGAGAAAGTAAAAAGACACCCCACCATAGGAAGTGGTGTGGTAACAGGCTCCGGAGCAAAAAATAATCGGTAACATCAAAATAGGGAACTGCTCCAAGGTAGGAGCCGGCTCAGTGGTATTAAAATCCGTCCCCGATGGATCCACCGTGGTAGGAATACCGGGAAGAGTGGTGCAGGAGCAGCGTAAATGCGCCATTGATTTAGACCATGGTAAACTTCCAGACCCCGTGGCAGGAGCCATAAGGTTGATACTGGAGCGACAGGATGAAATGGAAAAACAGATAAGAGAACTGGGCATATCCGCGGATACTCAAGATGAATGGTATTAAGACCAGGAAGACTGAAATGGAAGAGATATTCGCTGGAGGGGCAGGGATATAAAATTAATTAAATCTTATATATATTTAATAGTTCAAATAAAGCTTATACATACATAATAAATTCAAATAATAAAAAATGGGATTAAAAATAAAGATGAGAGTGATATAAAGTGCGACCACCATGTGAAATAATTGTATGGTATGTGATTCCCAGTATCAGATCAGAACTGGCCAAAGAACTCTTAAACCTGGGCATGAAACAGAAGGAAATATCAGAAGTACTGGACATAACCCAGCCAGCCGTCTCTCAATATATCAGTGATAAGAGAGGCCACGGTATTAAATTCGAACCCGAAATTCAGGTCATGATCAGGGACTTTGCAATGGATCTGGTGCAGGGAAAGGCCAGCCAGATAGATATCATACCTAAGATGTGTGAGGTATGTAAGAAAATCAAGGCAGAAGAGGTAATCTGCCAGTTACATAAGGATAAAGATAATATACCAATTAACTGTAACGCCTGCATGGGAACACATGTAAATACCGTATAATTGGCTTTTATTCTTAATTAGACTCTAAAATTTACCTTTATCTTAAATGGTATTTTCATCCAGTTATGATGGATAATCTAATTTTAAAATTACAAGTTAAAATAAATGTAAATCTGGATATCATAAATATTTCATTATGAATCATGAAATTTACATACAACTGCTGGTTAATTTTATAAATAAACTGATAAAAATCAGCATATTTAAATAAGATATCGTATTAATATTATACTAGGTGATTAGTATGGGTGAATTACCAAAAGCTCCAGTTGGGAGACTAATAAAAAACGCAGGTGCACAGAGAGTCAGTATGGACGCTGAAGAAGCATTAGACAAAGCATTGGAAGCATGGGCGGAAGATGTGTCCATACAAGCAGTTAAATTTGCAAAACACGCTGGCAGAAAAACAGTTAAAGCCTCGGACATTGAAATGGCTGTAAAAAATCTGGGATGAAATTTCCCACATTTTTTTATTTTTTTTCATCTGCTACGAACTTTCAAATCATAGAATAACTATTAATCCCCACTTTTAATAATATAAATACCGGCTCTGTAGAAATCATCATCAAANNAATTTTAATGCTTTGAAATATTCGTGATTATAAGACCGTAAAGATGTTTTAGCACTCTAAATGCATAAATAAACTTTAATGGATATTGCTTCGACCAAAACACCTATAGATCATCTTAGTTGATACTAGCTTATGTACAAATTTATATGTTTTCTACAGAGCCTAAATACCAATTCTATTTTTTAAAGTGGATATAAACTGATTACCATGTGCGCTATTGCCGGAATACAGGGAGAAGAAATATCGAATCAATTACGTGAAATGTTAGAAACTTTGAAACATCGCGGAGAAGATGGGAGCGGTGTTTTTGCAGCTGGTAAACTTTCATATGGAGTTCTGGATGAGATGGAGATCCCACGAGGGAACTTTGCCCTGGGACATAACCTCCTATCCATAGTGGGTAAAGAAGTGGTACAACCCCTGGCAGATGGTAAATTAGTTTTAGTTTGTAATGGGGAGATATACAATTTCAAAGAACTTAAAAGAGACTTCCATCCCCACACCAACTCAGATTCAGATTGTGAAGTAATACTCGCTCTAATCAAGAAATTCTACACCGAATCACTTCGAGAAGCTCTAAAAGAAACCATAAAGTACTTGGACGGTGACTATGCCTTCGCAGTCTATGACGGTGTAGATCTGGCGGTGATAAGGGACCCGGTAGGTGTAAAGCCAGTCTATTATGGGATGGATCAAAACCATTATGGAGTAGATCAAAAACTACAGGCCTTTGCCTCCGAGAGGAAAGCCCTATGGGAAATAGGTATCCATGATGTAAAAACCCTACCACCAGGGTTCATGCTCTATAACTGGGAGATGGAGGAATTAGAAGAGAACTTCAAAACCATAGCAGAAAGATTTAGTGCTAAATTTAAAGAGGATTTAATGGAGAAAACTGATATTAAGCCTTTAAATGATAAATCCAATATCAAACCCTATTTAAAGGATAAAACAGCCATTAAACCCTACCTAAAAAACCAGTTAGAGACTAAACTGATAGATTCGGTGAAAAAAAGACTCAGAGGCCTATCCCGGGTAGGTGTTATGTTTTCTGGTGGGATAGACAGCACCATACTGGCCCATCTCTCCCGTGAGATGGGAGTAGAAACCATCCTGTACACTGTGGGACGTGAAGATTCGGCTGACTTCAAATTTGCACGTAAAAGTGCGGAAGATATGGGTCTTCCCATCCGCTTACGCAAGGTAACCAGGGAGGATGTCAGAGATTACCTCCCTCGTGTATTAAATGCTATAGAAGAGTTCAACCTAATGAAATTAGGAGTGGCAATGCCAGCATACCTAGCCGCGGAGATGGCCCGTGAAGATGGGATCAAGGTCATGCTATCCGGCCAGGGTGCCGATGAACTCTTCGCCGGGTACCACCGCTACCTGAAATTCTACCAGGAACAGGGAGAAGAAGCCCAGGAGAACCTTAACACAGATATAAATAACCTGTACCAGGTTAACCTCCAGCGGGATGATGCGGTGACCATGGCCAGTGGAGTGGAACTGAGGGTTCCCTACCTCGATCTGGATGTTATAAATATGGCCATGAATATACCTATGGAGTATAAGATCAACGGTACAGATGACCATCTCCGGAAGTGCATCCTACGGGAAGTTGCCCGGGATCTGGGCGTACCAGAAGAAAACGTAAAAAGACCCAAAAAGGCGGTCCAGTACGGCTCTGGCATTGATAAGATGCTTCGCCGGGTACTTAAGGATGAGGATGTAATTAAAAACGAAGATATCAAGTTTTACATTTAACGATAATCCCTAAAAGCAGAGAGGAGTGTTCTAAAATTGAAGATTGAAAAGGAAGCAGAAATAATCCTCGAAAAATTCTCCAAGGTACTGGAGAACATAAAAGATCTTGAAGAAACCCATTACATCGTGGATAATGTTAATTTATCACGTGAAGATAAGGCACAGGAGAAAAATCCCGAGAAAATCCTTCGAAATGCTGATGTTGATGAGGAAAGAAATCTCATAGCAGAAAAAGGAAAATGGGTCAGATAAGATGAGATTAAAACTGGTATTAGAACTTCTAGACGTTCCAGGCCAGCTCCTGGACGCACTAAATCCCATAGGGAGATTAGGAGCTAACATAGTTGCTGTAATCCACCAGAGGGATGTTAAAACAGAAAGAGGCACCGTCCCTGTACAGATAACCATAGAAGGGGATAAGGATACCCTCAACGAAGTTTTAAACCTCTTAGAAGAAACCGGGATCGAGATCATAGAAGTAGACGGGATCCTGCGCAAAGAGAAGATAACCACCATACTGGTGGGTAACATAGTGGATCAGGACCTCAAAGACACGGTTAACCTCTTAAATAAGATTGAAGGTGTGATGGTAGCCGACTTAGACCTGAAGATGTCGGAACACCCGGAGAAATCCGCCTCCCGAATTGTAATTGAAGCCCAACAGGGCAGAAAAAAGGAAGTACTGACTAAAATAAAGGATATAGGTAATTTAAAAGGATTCCTGGTTATAAACGAAGTATAAAACAGGTTAATTTTAAGTGTAATAGGCTTAATTTAATTTTTACTGGAGGAATTTCTTTGAAAATATGTTTAATGGGATTAGGTTCCGTGGGACAGGGAGTGGCCCGTGTATTCCAGATGAAAAGGGATGAGATAAAGCAAGAATATGGACTGGACCTGGACCTAGTCGCCGCCCTGGACCGGAGTGGTGCGGCCATCAATCCAGAAGGACTGGATTTAAAACTGCTCCTGGAGACTAAAAAACTCACAGGCAAAGTTTCAAAATATCCCGAGTACGGTGAAGAAGGAGTATCTGGACTGGAAGTCCTGGACAGGGTGGAATACGATTGCCTGATAGAGGTAACCCCCACCAACATAGAAGACGGAGAACCAGCACTATCACACATCCTGAAGGCCATGGGTGATGGTAAAGATGTGGTAACATCCAATAAAGGTCCTTTGGCACTGAAGTTCAGTGAACTTGCCCGGACAGCCAGGGATAACGGTGTCAAGTTTAAGTATGAGGCATCTGTAGGAGGTGCCATGCCCATTATAAACTTCGCCCATGAAACACTCTCCGGATGTAAAATAGAATCAATTTACGGGATATTAAACGGTACCACCAATTATATCCTCTCCAGAATGGCTAAGGAAGGATCATCCTATGAACAGACTTTAAATGAAGCCCAGGAGATGGGAATAGCAGAAACCGACCCTACCCAGGATGTTGAAGGAGAAGACGCTGCCTGTAAAGTAGTGATACTTGCAAATTCCATTCTCAAGATGGACGTTACCTATGCAGATGTGGAAGTGAAGGGCATATCACAGATAACCCCCGAGTCAATTTCCCTGGCAAAAAAAGAGGGGTATCTGATCAAGCTCATCGGTGAAGTCTCACCAGATTCCCTGGAAGTATCACCTCGGCTGGTGAAGGAAGGTTCTCCATTTGCTGTGGAGGGAACCCTCAATGTGGCAACCCTCAAAACCGACCTGGCCGATGAAGTGACCGTGGTGGGTAAAGGAGCCGGTTCCATAGAAACGGCCTCCGCTATTTTAAGTGATGTGATAAGCATCTGGAAAACTAAATAATCACTGGAAATCTATTAAATTAAACTTACTTTTTTATTATTAGAAAACTATCTTACATTAATGAATTTACCTGGTGAATTAGAAAAATGAAATACGTAGTAGTAATAGGGGATGGAATGGCTGACTACCCCCTGGAAGAGTTAAAGGGTAAAACACCTTTACAAACAGCCCAAATCCCCAATATGGATTACATAGCATCTAATGGTGTAAATGGTCTCCTGAAGACCATCCCGGATAGTATGGAGCCTGGTTCTGATGTGGCCAACATGTCCATCATGGGCTACGATCCAAAGAAGTATTACACCGGCCGGGGCCCTCTGGAAGCGGCCAGTATCGGAGCAGAACTGGGGGATGGTGATGTGGCCTTCCGCTGCAACTTCATCTACCAGGAAGATGGGTTGCTTTCCAACTTCAACGCAGACCACGTATCCACCGAAGAGTCCTCAGAACTGGTGGAAACCCTGAACCAGTCCTTCTATGAATATGGGAAGTTTTATCTGGGTGTCAGTTACCGTAACCTCTTCGTAAGTGAAGATCATCAGATGGCCTCCCTGGAAGCCGTCCCACCCCATGATATCGTGGGAGAACCAATTAAGGAACATCTCATCCAGTCCGGTGATGAAAGCCCAGCGAGTCGTGAAAGGGCCAAACTGATTAACCGGATAATGGACGAGTCCCGGAAGATACTCCAGAACCATCCAGTCAACCTTAAAAGGATGGAAGAAGGTAAAAAACCAGCCAACATGATCTGGTTATGGGGCCAGGGCCCTAAACCACAACTAGACCCATTTGTAGATAAATATGGCATTAAAGGAGCTACCATCACAGGAGTGGATCTCATCAAGGGCCTGGGTGTTTATATGGGACTGACCAACGTCTATGTACCGGGAGCCACCGGTTACTACGATACTGATTACTGTGGTAAGGCTAAGTACGCTCTTAAGTCCCTGGAAGACCATGACCTGGTCTTCATCCATGTGGAAGCCCCTGATGAAGCGGCACACGCCGGTGATGTGGAGGAGAAAATAAAGGCCATAGAGAGGATAGATGAAAGGATCCTGGGGAAACTCTTGGACAAACTGCCAGAATATGATGATGATTATTCTCTTTCAATTTTACCAGACCATCCCACACCAATCACCCTCAAAACCCACATCAAAGACCCCGTGCCCTACGCCATGTATTCTACTAAAGGTGTAAGTGATGACGTCACATCATACGATGAATTAGGGGGTAAACAGGGTTCCCAGGGCTTAAGGGATGGATACAGGTTTATGGATAGCCTGCTTGAATATTCTAATCCCTAATCAACTTGATGAATATTCTAATCAACCTATTAGAATATTCTAATCCCTAATCCTTTTTTTTAATAATTCGATATCTTTTTATAGTAAAAAAAGTTATATTGATAACTTTATTTAAAACGCGTTTTTAACTTTAAATTTTACATTGTTTATCCTTATTTAAATCTAGTTAAATAGAATAGTATTTATTGATAATATTCTATACTATATTTTAAAGGGTATAGGTAGGAGTTGATTAATCTGTCAAAATATATAGTGGTAACCGGGGGTGTGGTGAGTTCCATTGGTAAAGGAATAACCGCTGCATCCATCGGTAGAATTTTAAGGTCTTATGGTGTGGATGTAACCGCCATAAAAATTGACCCATACCTTAATTGGGATTCTGGAACACTAAATCCCTATCAACACGGGGAGGTATTTGTAACCGACGATGGTATGGAAACAGATCTCGATCTGGGACACTACGAGAGATTCCTGGACGTGGAACTTTCCGGTGAATCCAACATAACCACCGGGAAAGTCTACTCAGCCGTGATAAATAAGGAGAGAAAGGGAGATTTCCTGGGGGCCTGTGTACAGATCATCCCCCATATAACTGATGAGATAAAGTCCAATATCAGGGATATCTCAAATATAACCCAGGCTGAAGTGGTCTTAGTTGAGATAGGGGGAACAGTTGGTGACATCGAAAGCCAGCCCTTCCTGGAGGCAGTAAGGCAACTCCGTAACGAGGAAGGCCATGACAACATGATGTTCGTCCATGTGACCTACGTACCCTACCTGAAGGCGGCTGGGGAATTCAAGACCAAACCAACCCAGCACAGCACCAAAGAGTTAAGGAGCACCGGTATAAACCCGGATGTTATAATATGCCGATCCGAATTACCCATCGACAGCCACATCAAGGATAAAATAGCCCACTTCTGTGACGTGGAAAGAAATGCAGTGATCAACGCCCCGGATGTCAACTCCATCTACGAGGTCCCACTCATCTTAAACAGTGAAGATCTGGGTGAATACGTCCTCAATCGTCTTAAGATCAATGCACATAAACCCGATTTATACGGCTGGAGTAGGATAGTGGACTCCCTTAAAAGCTACAACTCACGGGTTACCATCGGTATCATCGGCAAATACGTGGAACTGGAGGACGCCTACATCAGTATAAGGGAAGCGTTAAAACACGCCGCGGCCCAACTGGGCATCAAAGTAGACATAGAATGGGTGCATGCCGAAGACACCATAAACATGGAGAGGATCCGGGACTTCGACGCCATGCTCATACCAGGTGGCTTCGGTGAAAGGGGAATCAGTGGAAAACTGGACGCCGTACGTTACTCCATTGAAAACGACATACCCTTATTCGGGATCTGCCTGGGAATGCATACCATAGTAATCGAGTTTGCCAGGATGAATGGATTTGAAGGTGCAGACAGTACAGAATTTGATACTAACGCTAAACACCCGGTTATCGATATGATGCTGGAGCAGAAGAAGATAAAGAATATGGGTGGTACCATGAGACTGGGAGCCTATCCCTGCAAGATCAAGGAGGGAACCCTGGCCCGGGAAGCTTATAAAAAGGACTTAATAAGTGAAAGGCACCGGCACCGGTACGAGTACAACAACAAGTACCGGGAGGAGCTTGAGGAAAAAGGATTAATAATCGCCGGTATCTCCCCAGATGACTTCCTGGTGGAGATGGTGGAACTCAAGGGTCATCCCTGGCTTTTAGGCTGTCAGTTCCATCCTGAGTTCAAATCACGACCGAACAACGCCCATCCACTGTTTGTGTCATTTGTACAGGCTGCAATTGACAACCGGAAGAGTAAGGCTAAGTAATTCATTTTATTTCTTTATTTTTCTATTTAATTTACCATCTTTTCTTTGTTTCATCTTCGAGCTTAAGATTAGTATGTGTCAATCATTTTGCCAAGTTAGAAAGTATGTATTAATCATTTGCTAAGTTAGAAGGTATATTTATATAATTAATAATTTAAACTGATATCATGGTCTATAATTATATACCTCTAATAGCAGCGATTATAGCAGTTTCTGCCTCCCTATATGCCAGTTACAGCGATTTAAAGGGGGGCATCATACCTAACAAACTTACCTTCCCCCTGATAGGGGTGGGATTAATTTTAAATGCTATATATGCAGTTTTAATTGGTAATTTACTGCTTATTGTAAGCGCAGTCATCATAACGGCGGTCATCTTTGCTTTAGGGTACCTGTTCTGGAAGATGGGTGCCTGGGCCGGTGGGGATGTCAAACTATTCACTGCCCTGGCGGCATTACTTGCTGTTTATCCTCCTATAATTAATTACAATATTTTAAACTATCAGATGCCGTTTTATTCCACCTATCCCTTTCCATTTACATTGATTATAAACAGTATCCTTTCCATGTTGCCTTTCCTTTTAATCTATGTGGTTTATATAGGATTTAAGTATAAGCCAAAGGTTCTGGAGGAATTAACTGCTCCATTAAAGGATTATCGCAAGAACATGGTTCAGGCTCTGGTGGTCTCATCTGCAGTGTATATTGCTTATTTCATCACTTTTTATTTGCCCTTCCGGAATATCCTGTTGAGTATGGTACTGATAATTATATTATCACTGGTTATCTCTAAATTACCAAAACTGATCAAGGCCACCTTAGTATCAATCGTCATGATTTTATCCCTAATACAGAATTTAGAAGTTACAATCCTCGGATTTATAGTCTTATTTATAATAATGACGGCAACTGCAGTTGTAAGAAAATTAATGACCAAGGCCAGTAAGGAAGCCTTGCAGGATGATTATAAAATTAACGAGCTTAAAGAGGGAATGATATCTGCTTACAACCTTTACCAGAAGGGTGATGAGGTATATTATGATGATAAGAGTTTTTTCGATAAAATAGGGGAAGCTGTAAAAACTGGTGACATCTTCCTGTTGAGCGCACCCAAGGGTAAATTACTGGTGAGCACACTGGCAGCCGGTCTTAAAAATGAGGATATAGAACTCTTAAAAAAGCTTTCCAGTGAAGATAAAATCTCAGATACCTTCAGGGTGAAGAAAGGTGTACCCTTTGCACCTTCCATCTTAATTGGTCTGGTGATCTCCCTTTTAATAGGGGATCTGGTCATCATACTTTTGGGCGTGTTGAATTGGTTGTTGTACTAAATAAACTGGCGGTGACACGAGATAAAGAATGGGGCTTATTTCCGTGAACACTTGGTTGTTGTACTAAATAAACTGGCGGTGACACCAAAATTTATAAGGTAACAAATTTATATCATACATTGATGTGAGGAGTTATGGATAGTAGGGGACAGGCATCTGCAGAATACATATTCCTTATACTGATTTTCCTAATAGTTCTAGCTCTAGTTACCGTTCCCTTAGCTGGACGGACCATAACCTCGAGCCAGAATGTCTCCATAACTTCTGATGCTAAAACCGCCCTTTCAACCATAGTAAATGGGGTTAACGTGGTGTATTCCAATGGTCCCGGTGCTAAAAGGACGGTGAATGTGTATTTCCCACAAGACAGTAGTTTATTCTACGACGATAATGGTACTTTAAATTTAGGTCTTCAGAATATTCCAGTCAACGCCAGTAATCCGGATGTTAAAAAGGATACTGTTTATCTGGACGTGCCTTACAAGGTTCAGGTGGATGGTACTGTTACCAAGGGCTGGCATGATGTGGAAATAACATGGGATGTTGGAAGTACCTATATATTAGTTTCAATCAAACCATCCCCTTGAAAAATAAAATACCATATGCAAGTAGGGAAGGATCTGTAAATAGTTATAATCTTTTAATGCTTATTTTTAAATATCGAATTCATTTTAAATTCTATAATCCACTGGAATATTTTAATAGTCACCTTAAAATACTTAATCTAGGGATTAATTTAATATCCCCTTTAATAATACCAATTAATTTATATTATATTGCGTTATAATTATTATTCAAAAATAGTGTAAATAATTTTATCCAAATAAATTTGAATGGAGATTTCAAGTTGGGTATATTCGCCAAATTCGGAGATTTAATCATCAAACTATTTTCCTTCGTAGGAATGCTAATTTTATCCATCCCCAAGATTCCAGAGAAGATAAGGAATATAAATACCAGTAGGATCCGGGATAAAATCGGCACTGAATCTGTGAAGGGCAACATATCCCGGATCAGGAACGAAGTAGGTGGTGTGAAGGACACCTATTCCAGAGAGAACTATTCCAGACCGGAACATGCCAGAACATCGGGGGAACCCGGAGCTCACCTTGAAGATTCTGGTGACCTTAAAGATCCAGGTGTAATCTTAATTTCAGGGACCTATACTTCAGAAGAGAAGGAAAGAACTATTTTAATTCTACAAATTGCTTCAGCGGCCTTTATCGTGGTTTCAATTTTCTACGTGTTCAACTTCCTATCCTTAATTCTCTTCCTGATACTGGGCGGTCTTATCGGCGCCTTCGTGATTTATATACTGTACAACAGGGTAACGAAGATGTACCGGAGGGATTTCAACGCCTACCGTGATTTCTTTTTACTGTACCTGGCAGTGGGAATCGTGATAGTCCTGGTGAGCAGCAACCCCAATCTGACAATGGCTTTCTCCTTCCAATCATTACCCTCCCTATCCGTACTGATCTATGCCATAATAGCCGTGGCTGCAGTGTTCCTCATATTCAGGATAAAATATCATCGTAATTACACCTTTGGAACTGTGCTGGAAGCAGGTGAAAACACGGCCCATGTGAAGGTGGAATACGATATCAGGTCCAACGTCAAACCGGATATCTATCTGGTGGAGAATAGACCGGGAGCCGTGACTGGTGACATTGTGAAACTTAAAATTGAAGAGAAAATCATAAGCACCGGTGGCAATAAACCCCTGGAAATTCTGGAAGTATATGAGAAGACCTAAACTTTTATTTAACTTAATCCCACATTTTTTATTTTAAATCAACTTCTTAAGGTTTTTAATATGAACTCTAAAGATTCACATGATATACCCCCTGATCACCCCCGTTATGAATCCCTGAAGCTCAGAGCGAAAGTAGTGGACGCTTATAAGGCCGGGATCCTTGCAGATTCAGGATTAATAGCCCATGGGAGGGGGGAGGCTTTCGATTACCTCTTAGGTGAGGAAACATCACCAGTTGCCAAGAAAGCCATAGAGGCTGCGGCAGCCACCCTCTTACTGGCAGAACACCCTGTAATATCAGTTAACGGTAACACCGCCGCGCTGGTATCAGGGGGAATAGTTGACCTGGCCGGTGCTTTAGATGCTAAAATAGAGATAAACCTATTCTACCGAACACCGGAAAGAGTACGTGCTGTAAAGAAGGTTTTAAGGGATGCCGGTGCTCGGGAAGTGCTGGGTAGCGAGGAAAACCCGGAGCATATAAAGGGACTGGACAGTCCCCGTTCAAGGGCCAGCGGGGAAGGGGTTTATAAAGCAGACGTGGTACTGGTGCCTTTAGAGGATGGTGACCGGGCTGAAGCCTTGGTTTCAAATGGGAAGAAGGTGGTAACTGTTGACCTTAACCCCCTTTCCAGGACAGCGAAAACAGCTACGGTGACTATAGTTGATAATCTGGTAAGGGTCATCCCCTCTCTTACCCGGGAAGTGGAAAGACTTCGAAGAATGGATAAATCTACGCTTCAGGATATAACCCGTAACTTTGATAACCAGCAAAATCTGAAGGATTCATTGAAGCTGATGATGGGATCGTACTCTCGCAAATAATTATTACCCCAACCTGATAAAAAAGATAAATATCTCTAAACAAAAAAAATGGTATAGATGGACATGAAGGTAATAGGAGTTACAGGAATGCCCGGTTCAGGGAAGGGAATAGTAGCTGGTGTGGCTAAAAGTCTCGGTTACGAGATTATAAGGATGGGTGATGTTATCCGGGAAGAAGCCAAGAAAAGAAATGCCAAAATAGGAGACACCGCTGTCCAGCTTCGCAAAGACTACGGTGAATTTGTGGTGGCCGAAAGATGCATCCAGAAAATTAAAGATCTATCTAAAGACTCCAGTAATCACTCCGATCTCTTCATCATAGAAGGGATAAGAAGCCCCTTTGAAGTGGAGATGTTCCGGGAGAATTTCCCAGGTTTTAAGGTATTATCTGTTAATTCCTCCCCGGAGACCAGGTTTCGAAGGTTGTTGAATAGGAAACGTGCGGACGATTCCCTTGATAAATCTGAGTTTGAAAACAGAGATAAGAGGGAGCTTAAATTCGGTATAGGGGAAGTAATTGCCAGGGCAGATTATATGGTGCCCAATGAAGGCTCTATAAAACGGTTTAAAAATACTATAAGGAGCATACTCACCAATGAAATGTGAATTCACGGCTGAAACCCCCATCAACCCCACTGAAGATGCAGATAAAGTTATCAAAACACTCTCCAACATGTTCGACTATGACGAGCTGGAGATAGGTGCAGATTACATCTCTGTAAGTGGGGGGAAGGATTCCCTTATAAAGCTGAGGGAAGCCCTGGAAGTTCGCAGGATCAGGAACACCGCCCACAAGATACTGATTAAAGGAGCCTATCCTGGGGTGATCCATTTTAAATTAAATAAACAGGCAGCCTTCTCTGGTGTGGTCAACTTTGCAGAAGACGATCTCTCACCACTGGGTGAGATAAAGGTAAAAATAGAAACCGACGATGTTGAAGGGTTAATTGACTGGTTGGCTCCAGAGATTCGATAAAAGATATTAGTAATAAATTATATATATTTGTTAATAAAAAATAATATTTGATGTAATGGTTATAAATTTTCATGAGGAATTATAAAATGCTTCCTAAAACTGTCGTCAAAAGAGAAAAAAAGAGTGAAAAGATTCATATCATATCTAATTTGAAAAAGAACAAACAGAAAATTAAATTACCAGAAGATAAACTCCAAATCTCTAATAAATATAAAAAAAGATTGGAATTAATACGTAAAGAAGTTAAAGAAGGGAAATATTCTAGATTTAGCAACACTAGAGAGTTAGCTAAGAAAATTGGACTTTAGATATGCTTTATGATCTTTTCGTTTCTGACTGGGCTTTAAAGAGACTAAAAAAGATCACAGATAAATGATAAAGGATTAGCTAAACGCATTCTAAATAAGATTAACCAAATACTTGAAAAACCGTTTCATTATGACTTATTAAGTGGAGATTTGAAGGGAGCTAGAAAGGGAAAAGTTGGAAATTACAGGATTATTTTTTGATGTAAATGATAAACAGAAGTCAGTGTTGATTTTGGATATTGGGCATCGTAGAGAAATTTATTCTCCTCAAAATATATCAAAAATTAAGAAATTTCGCAGATTTAATTAAGCAAATTTATATTCCATCATTTATCCTCTAAAACAGCCTTCTTTACAATGATATGTCCACTGTCTCTGTCCCATACCTTCTCCATTTCCTGGATTTTAATTCTCTTTTTAAAGAGTGGACAGTCTAAAACCAGGGTTTCTGCCTCTCCGCCTTCAAAGGCCAGGTGGATACCGTACTTCTCGTGAATGGTAATCAGTTCATCTAATAGTTTCCTGTCTATTTTCCTGCCCAGCCATGATTCATCCAGGCCGGCAGCTGATACACTGACCAGTATGGTTTCAAAATCAAGCTCTATAAGTTCTTCCATGTACTCATATGGGTCTTTGTGCCATAATGGAGCTACTGATTCCAGGGAAAGGTCCTGGCAAAGTTTATCTATCCTGGATTTCTGGTAGCTTGAATGGAGGGCGCCGGAGAAAATCGCCTCCACCCCCTCATTTTTAAGGCTGGTTAAAACGATTTTCAGGTCATCCAGTTCCTTTTCCTTTATCCCATGGGTGGTGTAACGTAAAAGGGAAATATCCATGGCCTCTGCAGCGAGTTCGGTGAGGTGGATGTTGCTGGTGTGGAACATGTAAGACTCTGGATTATCTGATATCATGGAAACCAGATACTCCACTTTCCAACCACTTTCTATAGCCTTATAAGTGGCCATGGTACTGTCTTTACCTCCAGAAAATAGAACTGCAGCTTTCATCTTCTAATTTAGTTCCTTTGTTAATAAAATTAATTATTTTAATTTCTTTTCCATAAAACCTAATTATTTCAGTTTTTTCATAGAACCTAATTATTTCAGTTTCCTTCTCCTTAAAGCCAACCATACGCGTATTTTATCCCACAACTGGGTTATGCTGTCTATAAATAAGCCGATGGCACCCACAATCATTCCTATAAAACCACAGATTATTACGATGGTGGTTCGATCCGGCAGATTCTTCTTAAAGGCGGTGATCTGGTCCTCTACAGGACCGGTTACGTTGACAATCACCACTTTATCCTGGGGAAGCTGTGCTGAAACATCATCAACCTGTGAGGGCTCCACTGTCATCAATACCTCGGCTTGATGGCTTACAACAACTATACCACCCACCAGGCCCAGCCATTCAGTAACGCTATTCACCAGCCGGGTGGGGTTGCTGTTTTCATTTAAATATAAAATTATGGTATCATTGGCGGGTACCTGGGCCTGTTTAACATCAGCATCCACGATGGGTAACCTTTTTTCCATGGAACCCTTCCAGTTATCAATATTAAAAGGCATGGTTTTAATGGTTATCCTGTTACACTGTACATCCTTAACCCCGTTCAACTTCTTGGCATCCTCTACAAAGGCGTTCACATCGTTGATGGTGGACATGTTAACGGTTATTACCTCTGGACTTCCCGAGCTGAAAGTGAACACTGCCCGGGCCATATCGGGCATGTCATCGTATAAGGGGACGATGAAAAAGGTTCCGCCAACCAGGCCCACTATGAATCCCAGAGATAACACAAATAGAAGGTTTCTTTTACCGATGAGTGGGGTTAGAAGTGCCGTGGAAAAAACAAACACCATCAGGAAAATAAAAAGCACCAGCATCATGGTTACAACGAGTACATCCATGGTATCATCTTTAGGGAGTGTATGGGATTTTCAATTAAAAGCTTAAGGAATCAGTTATTTAAGAGTTTTAGAACTTATAAAAGTTTTTGAAGACCCTAACCATTTAGTATTCCATTACTATATTTCCTGTGTCGGCATCTATATATATGGTTTTGGACGCTGTATTATCTTTGGTTAATGGCACGATCCAAACAAAATAGGTGGTACTGTTTACATTGATACTTCCCTGCATAGGCGTCCCCACAGTGTAACCTGGATTTGCTTCAGATGCGATTCTTTTTGCATCTTCTTCATTTATCTTTGTGTTGTTGGTGGAGTTGGTGTCATTTTTCTTTTCATTTTCAGGGAAGGGGATGATGGTGGGTTCAGATGGTGCTTGTTCCATGGTGGTGTTGTTGGTGGGAGTACCCAGGAAGGGATTGAAGGCATAGATCACTGTGATGATGAAAATAGCCCCAACCACTATCAAAGCTTTTTTCTCCCATTCTTCAGGCAATTCCATAGTCAATCACGTCTTTTTTATAGATCCTTAATTTGATTTAGGTGGTTATATAATTTAAAAAAAAATATTTATTCTCATGGTAAATTAATCTTCTCTAAATGCTAAGTTTAATTCTTCTTGATATATACCATTCCATTTTGATTAGATACAGTATATATGATGTCGCTTACCCCATTGGGGTCGCTGGTAACATTGGATGTGTTTAAGCTTGTGGGTATAACCTTTATCTGTATCTGCTGGCCATTATAGATTACGGTGATATAATTTTCCGGTTGATTTACAAGTGCAGTGATATTAGGTGAAGGTGGTATGGTTATATTTATAGAATAACCAGGACCATGTGTATAGACATTGTTGATTGCGGTAGCTATCTTTTCACCCTGCATCCTTGCCTCTGCCAGACTGCCTGTTTCAGCCTTCTCTGTTGCGCTGGTTATAACCCCTACGAAGATTACAATGACAATGAAAACTATCAGGAAGACCAGTAGTACCTCTACACTTCCCTGTCCTTTGTTGTCTAAATTGAAAATTTAATTCACCTGTCATTAAGTTTTCTTTAAATATTTATTTTGGAATTTGAAAATTGTTTCTGCATAATATTGTGAAAGATAAATATAGGAACCTAATGGGTCGGTTACTTCATCATTACCGATCGAAAGCTTATAATAGGCTACAACTCCTGTGATATATTCATGGTCTATTTTGGAGATATCCATCCGGCCTCCATGGTTTTCCAGAAGTGGATCACCTATGATAAAGGTGCTCATTTTAACACTATTTGACTCGGTGGAGGTGTTTTTACCTTCCAGTCTGTCAAAGAATGATAATCCACTGGGATCTGGGAAGTAGTTTGGTCGAGGCGTTATGGTACTGGGGTTATCTGTACCATTTAAACATTCCTGTAGATGGTATAATTGATTTAAGTCATTATCTTCACTTACATCGAAATAATAGTCATAGGTGGTTCCAATTACTGTTGCGTACTCATATTTATATATTACATTACTGGTTCGATATTTAGTGTAAATCCAGATATAAGGGTCTTCTAGCCCTTCAATACTCACATAACTGGACATATCTGGTGTTTTTAATTCATAGACTTGATCTTTATCTTGTTGAACGATTTTTATTGGTATTCCGCCTTTAATATTAACATAAAATCCGAAGGGATCTGTCTGGGTGATATTTACATTGCTGGAATTAAAGGGTCTGTCAGAATAGCTATTGATTGGTATATTGTTGATGTATATCTGACGACCGGTCTGGTTTTCAATCATCAGGGCAGTTTTTACGATATGGATGTTTAGGGCGGTTATAACGTTATCTCTTATATAGTTCTTACTGGTTCCACTTGCAAAGAAGCCGGTATCATCTATAACTTTTCTGGTGGCATTGTAAGCCGCGTTTCTACCAGCATCATTTGCACCATCTTCCATAGCCGAAAATAATGTGGTTGCAGAACTATAGGTGACATCACCACCGATTATGAGGCTACCCAATAAAGTTGCTTCATTAATTATATTGCCATAGGATATGGCGATGACCAGCACTGGAATGATAAGCAAATAGGTCAGCGGAGTGAAAGCAAATCCTTTTTCATCCATTTTGTATCACTAACTTTAAAATTTTTTATTTCCATAAGTCTAACCTTACCGGTATAGCCTCAGGAAGATTACCGGTGTAAATTGCTTCTGTTTGAATCGTGTTTGGATCTACAGTTATGCCTGATTGTCTTAATTGTTCAATCAATTCGACCCTTGCCTGGGCTTTAGCTGCTTCAGCAGTACTGTTAAATGATGTAGCCCATACATTCTCTAAAAATTTAGGATAAATCACGGCAATTCGGGTACCGGAGAAAATGGTGGGATTTCCCCATTTATCTGGATAGGAGCCACCGTCCCCTGATTCCCATGCTTCTGGAGCGGTTAAAGTAACTCGTACTCTAAATTCTGTTCCTTGATGTAAAGTGTAATTTGAAGCTGTACCTGAAGTAAACCTGTGAGCACCTGATCCTGCATCTAAAGATGCTAGATCTATCATATAGGGTATTGTAGTACTACTATAAATTGAAGTCCATCCATTAGTTCGATTTCTTACTTCAACATTTATACCTCTGGACGTAGTGCCTGCTCCAATGAATAAATATACTAAAGTAGCATCAGGACCTATTGTGAAATATTTACCATTACTTGGATTACTAACATCCCCACCAAAGGTTGAACTTTGCCCAGAATCTGCTTGATAGCTAGGAAATGCATAAGTATCCCATTTAATGGGTAAAGAGGAATAACTAACATGGACATTTGAATCTACCAATCCTACCAAGTCATAATCAGTACTGGGTACATTGTCCCATACGGTGATCCTGACTTTATTATTTCCGGTATGAAGTTTATCACCGATGTAGATAGTTCCCGGCGTATTACCGTAACCATCACTTCTAGAAGAGAATTCTGTATAAGGAGAAGATGGAGTTTCTCTAAATCTGAAAGAACAAAATACAGCCCGCCATTCAGTACCATCCCAGACCTCTACTAATGCATTATCCACAGCCGCATAGGCATTCACGTCAACATAACCATCGAATATACGAGAATTATTAGGTATGTTAAATTCTTTTATCACACTAACAGCGGATCCCCTATCCCCATAACCATTATCTATGACAAAAGGAACACCATCATCGAAATTATCTAATTTATTTCTGTTATTATTATATGTATTCCAGTTCATTACCCTATTAGCAACGAAATTATTCATTTGACCTGTATTAAGATCATATGTTGTTACATTTGCTCGATTTTGGTCAATATAAACAGCCAATCCAGCAGCATCAGGAAAATCCCCATCAGGATCAGGTAGATTTAAAATACCTTCAGGAACCTTAACAGTAGTGGTATAATTCGCGATTATTGAAAACCAAGGCATGTTATAATTATAATTTTTACGTAAATCTCTAAAATCTATATGTAAATTATTTTGCCCAGGATTTAAAGTACCAGAATTAATTAAATTCCACCAATTATACATCCATCCACCATTATTTGCTCTTTCATAAATGGGGATAAACGAAGTTGTAGTATTTACATAATGATTTCCATTAATTATCACATCCGCTCCAAATGATTTATCAGTTGAACGATCAGCAGACATATTATTCGTTCCCAGTAAAAATAGTCCTCCAGTAACACTTGCACCTTCTGGAATTGAAAAAGGAATGTTATATGGTGAACTATAACCCCAATGAGGATAATTGTATAAATCAGCACTATTATCACTTTCATGCCAAGGGTCAAAATTACCTAAATAGTTATGGAAATTCCACACGGTCCTAGTAACATTAACTTGTTGGTCTTCAAACAAAACTTCTTCCTGTTTATACCATGCCCTGCCCAGGTAACCTTCTTCAGGTCCAGATATGACCCTTACTGCGGTGGCTGTATCGTCGGACACTAGGATGCGGCTGTCATTACGCACATCATTGCCGAGCATGTTCAGTTTATAACCCGTATCTGAAGGTATCAATAAACTTAAACGTGAGTTTAATATTTGATTTGCACCTGTAACATCCTTTTGATTGTATTTAACAGCAGCCAGGGTCAATGTACCGTCCTGTTCCATGGTTTCTAAGGTATCTGAAGCTAATGCTTGGAGATGTTGATGTTCCTGGCCCTGAAAGTAGGGGGCCGCAATATAAGCTGAGATGGAGGCACTTACAATAAATATCACTATCAGTGCTAATGAAGCATCTGCTGTGAATATAAATCCTCGATCATCCATATTCATCGCCTAATATTTTTTAAACAGTCCATATAAAGAATACAAACCTGCATTGTTTTAATTTTGTATTTTCTAAGTTAATATCATCACGGGGGGTTCCTTTAGGCGCTCTTATTACATACACATCCATAGAAGCCCCAGGATTACTTACTGTTCTAACATTTACAACATTATCATCGAAATAGGTAAAATTTTTCATGTAAGTTTCATTTATCGGCTCTTTTATCTCAGTTATATGTTGATTAACATCGTTAGATGGTATTACATTATTATTATTCACGTCTACTGTAGCAGAGTCGTATCCTCGATTAATAATCAAAACCCAGTAATCATAAGCATCTATAGTATAATCGTTTGTTGGAAAATTAGTTGTATAAGTTCTTGGCTGACCCGCATCTCTGATCAAATCCTTTAAAGAAGTAATTATCTCAAGATTGGAACTTAAAACTATCCTTTCAATCCTTACAACATTAGGAACATCAGGTACAGAGGATTCGGTTCCCATCGCTTTAACTACATTATTCCCATCTACGGTGGTAATTTTTAAATAGAAACCATACCCTGAGCCGGTTAAATTAGTAATATCAGATACCTTGACACCGGCCAGTTTAAATGGCGACAGATAATTAGCTTCAGGGGCTTTCTTCATAATGTCATATTTGGCCAGACCAGTTACCTGTGGATTTCCAATCTCTTCCCAGTTATACGGGCTTCCGGAAGTTTTAATTAGGGTATTAACCGTGTCCGCTCCTACTCTTTCCAGTGAACTTTGATAGACACTGCTTTGAACCGTGTAGAGCACATTATCCATATCAGCGACCATCATACCCATTACGATGGTAAGTGGAATAATAGCTATCAGAAGGTCCATGGAGAGTAGAAATCCCCTTGAATCATCATCCAAAAACCCCATACTTAATCTCCAGGATGATATTTTTTAACCTCTAAATTTTTCCCACACATTAAACATACTCTTTTTCCAAGACAAATCCTTCTATTTTCTAAATTATTTGGTAATATAATTTCTTTTGTTTTATAATAATATATATCGGTTTATAATAATATATATAGGTTTTGAGAGCTCTGTATTACTTAATAATCGATTTGTATGAAATATCCGGTTTTAATCCAAAAAGATATAGAGGAGTATATACAAAGGAATGATCGATAAAATGGATCAAAGAGGACAAATTTCTGTAGAATACATTCTTATAGCAGCTATAGTGATGTTCATAGTTATAGCCTTTGGTTGGGTCGTGGCCAATGAGAGTGAACTCAATTCAGTAGCTTTGTCTGTAAAAATGGGGGCGGAAAACGGCACCACCTACGCATCTATAATAAATCCACAGATGCAGCCAGTTAGAGTCACCGGTGTTGATATGAATGGTGAAGACGACGTAACTATCGAAGTACGATTCTCCAGTTCTGTTGAATCCATAAATGAAACCATATTAAATAGTATCAAAAACTCATTAGCCAGTAGTGGCTATGATTCAACTAGTTTTAGTGATTCAAAGTTATATCTACAAACCAACCGTCACAGCTACACAGTAATCCTGGTGACAAATGCACCGTAATGGTGACACTACACCATAGTTCTGGTGACAACTACACCGTAATCCTGGTGACAAAGTTTAGTCCTGGTGACACTACTACACTGTAACTCTGGTCCATTGAGTTGTTTAAAATTGATTAGAGATTAAAAAAAAGCATATTGAAGGGATAGTTATGAAAGAAGATACAGGTATAAACATGGAAGAAACCCCTTACAATAAACCCAAAAGAAAGAGGAATAAATGGGGAATATACATTAGCATACTCCTCCTGGTTATTGGCCTGGTATGGTACGGGGTGAATGTGGGAATCATACCCTTCTCCATTATACAGGAACAGGCAGGGCCTATATTAATCATACTCATCGGTCT
Organism: Methanobacterium sp. UBA279; assembly: GCA_002502855.1. Taxonomy (GTDB): domain Archaea; phylum Methanobacteriota; class Methanobacteria; order Methanobacteriales; family Methanobacteriaceae; genus Methanobacterium_A. The sequence continues at coordinate 55,832 of DAQK01000029.1, read as the reverse complement.
TCTAATTTTAATAAAATCCCTGTAATTGAAGATTTTATCTTTTTTTATGGATTATTTTTTTTAATTTAGATTAAATTGTCACAAAATCGAGGTTAAAACCATGAAAGATTTACTAGAAAAACTCTCAAACGCACCAGGAATATCTGGTTTTGAAGATGACGTACGGGATTTAATGATAACAGAATTAAAGGACCATGTAGATGAAATAGAGGTAGACCAGCTGGGTAACCTGATAGCCAGGAAGAACGGCAAACCCAACGGCAAAAAGATAATGCTAGCAGCCCATATGGATGAAATAGGGCTTATGGTAAGGTATATTGACAAAAAGGGTTTCATCAAGTTTTCAAAAATCGGGGGAATAAATGATCAGATGCTTCTAAACCAGACGGTTTACATCCAGTCATCCCAGGGAAATGTAACCGGGGTTATAGGTTCCAAACCACCGCATAAGATGAAGGAATCTGAAAAGAAGCAGATCCTGAAATATGAAAACATGTTCATCGATATCGGTGCCAAGGATAAGGAAGAGGCAGAAGAACTGGTCAGTGTGGGAGATCCCATAATAATCAAACAGGAGTTTGAAGAACTGAGAAACGGCCTGGTTATGGGTAAAGCAATGGACAACAGGGTGGGCTGCGCCATACTCATCGAAGTATTAAAGAAAGCGGAAACAGACGCCACAGTCTATGGTGTGGGCACCGTCCAGGAAGAAGTAGGCCTTAAAGGAGCTAAAACCAGTGCATTCAGCATAAACCCGGACATGGCACTGGTTCTGGATGTAACCATCTCCGGAGACCATCCCGAAATCAAGGAAGACGAAGCACCATCCATGGCTGGCAAAGGCCCGGCTATAATACTTACTGATGCCAGCGGACGGGGGCTCATAACCCCTTCAAAGGTAAAAGATCTCCTGATATCCACGGCCCAAGAAGAGGAGATACCCTACCAGGTGGAAGTTAGTGACGGAGGAACCACCGACGCCACATCCATACACCTCACCCGTGCAGGGATACCTACAGGGGTTATCTCACCAGCCAGCAAGTACATACACACCCCGGTAAGTGTGGTGAACCTGGATGATGTGGAAAACTCGGTGAAGCTGATTTTGGCTGTTTTGAAGAAGTTCTAAGACCCGATTAAGGTCTAAACAATTTTTTTACTCAATTTTTTGTTTTAAAATTTTCTTATTCTTTATTTTAAAATTTTTAGATATGTAGAATTTTTTTTAACGTTTGTTCGCTGGAAAGAATAAGTACTTATAAATACTTGTTCGTTACAAAGAATAAATATATATAAAAGCTTATTCTCCACAAAGAATAAGATGGAGTTAAAATTATGGTTTTGGAAAAAGAATTTCTAGTGGATTATGTTCTTGCAAAGATTAGAAATGCCCCAAAATTATCAGAAGACAGAATTACGAGGGATGGGAAACAATTAAGCTATAGGGATGGTTATTACAGAATTGAGGGATATGTTGATGAATTTTTAAACGGTTCTAAAGAAAATAGGTTTATAATAATGCCGGGTTTAAGAGGTTTAGGAAAAACGACTATTCTCTTCCAAATATATGATCACTTAATCAATGAAAAGAAAATAGAGCAGAATAGAGTTCTTTATTTATCTGTTGACGAGTTGAGAGCATATTTTGGGGGGAGGTTAATCGATGTAATCGATGTTTTCGTAAATGAAATACATGGATCATCCATGGTAAATTTAGATGAAGATGTTTTTATATTAGTAGATGAATCCCATTACGATAAAAACTGGTCTTTAGTTGGTAAAATAATATATGATAACAGCAATAATATTTTCACGATATTCACTGGATCGTCTGCATTAAATTTAGAGATAAATGCAGATGCTGCCCGTAGGGCTAGAAAAGAAGCCATATATCCCATGAACTTTTCGGAATACCTTACTTTAAAACGTGGTATTCAACCACCTCAAGAAGCATCTGGATTTTTGTTGGATTTAATTTTTAAAGGCGATAAAGACTCTGTGGAGAAAATGGCCAAATTAGAAAATGAATTCTTAAAAGAAAGCGTGAAATTAAGTAAATCCCTGAAGAAGGAGTGGGAAAATTATCTATGCTGTGGAGGGTTCCCATTCGGACTGAATTTAGATAATATAGAATTATATGAAGGAATATTTGATATGGTGGAAAAGGTGATACAGAAAGATATTTTTATTTTACAGTCTTTCAAGACAGAAACAAGCAGCACCATTTTAAACATCATATTATTTTTAGCTCTACAAAAATCGGGAGAGACTTCACAGGCCAAGTTAGCCAAGTCATTGGGTGTTTCCTCATCTTCAGTTAAAACCATCTTAGATGTCCTGGAAAAAACTCATTTAATATTCAGTATACTGCCTTATGGCAGCGCCGGGAAAATTGTAAGAAAATCATGGAAATATTATTTTTTAAGTCCTTCCCTTAAGGCGGCCATAAATTTTAAATTTGGTAGATACGCCCCACCAGGTGATAGGAACTTTTTAGGAGTGTTAACGGAGAATTTGGTCGCATCTCAATTTTTTAAAATGAAAGAAACCATGCATATACCCCGGGGAATATTTTATGATTCACAAAAGGGTGGTGTTGATTTCTTATTAGAAAATATTGATGGCACTGTGATACCTGTGGAGGTGGGGGTTGGGAATAAAAATCCCAAACAGGTTAAAAAAGCAATGGATAAATATAAATCAGGATATGGTGTATTGATTTCAAATGCAACCATGAAAACAACCAAAAAAAAGAATGTTATTTACATACCGTTAAACACTTTCTCATTGTTATGATCTGATTTTCTTAAACTATAATTAAACATAAGAGTATTATAGAATTCTTGCAAATAGAATAAATTTTCCTAAAAATGGGGGTCGATTAATTGGAAAGGAAGATGAAACTGTTCATGGGGAAGTTTAAGAAAAAAATAGTTATGGGATTAATCCTTATTTTAAATTAATGGCCGAGTTGATCTCGATTCCAGTAGGGCCTATCTCGTAGGTTAAAAACTGGGTGGGTGTTTTGGTGCTTCTCATTTTCACCACGTCCATCACCCTCTCTCTACGGCCGGTGTAGGGGTTTTCCCGTTTCATTAATTTGATAGCCCCATAGACAGAGTATAAAGCTATTTCATTGAATTCATAAGAGGTGGCGCTGTCTAATATGATTAAAGCAGTTATGTTCCTTTTTTTGAGTTCATAGACCAGGAGGTCTAGTCGGGAGCGGAAGTCATAAGGGGTTAGTTTTGCGGTGTAACTGCCGATATTATCTATAATTAAGGCTTCGGTGTCTTCTGGTATTATTTCCAGGAGCTTGGCGAAGTTTCCCTTCATGGAATCTATTTCAATCTTCACCTCTGCCTCGGTTACCTCCGCCCGTATTTTCGCGAGTTCTACGAATTTCAACATTCCTTTATCTGTGCAGTCTTTAATATCCCAGTTGAATGCTTCGCTCTGGATGTATAAATCTTCAGCATCTTCTTCAGTGGTTATATAAGCAGTTTTAAGGTTTTGAAGACAGCAAGTATAGGCAAACTGTAGTCCGAGGATAGTCTTTCCAGATCCGGCATCACCAGTTATAAGAAGAGTTCTTCCTTCTGGAAATCCGTTGGTGAATTCATCTATACCTTCTATTCCTGTATTTATCCTTTTCAATATTACCACTCCCTTTAACTGATGATTAATGAAAGTTCTATAGATATAATATTTTAATCTGTATTTAAAAAGTTATTCATTATAATTAATCACAAATTCAAAGTTGCAGTAGTTATCCCTATCCTCCAGGCAATGGGTTTGCTCAACGTTACCATATAAATTGGTCCAGGTGAAACTGCGCAGTACTATGACCCGGCATATCATACAGAACATGGGACTGGTCTCAGTATCATCAACCCAGGGACAGTTATGGAATTTAAATAGTATAGAATTGTTTTCATAGGTTAATTCTGTTTCAATGCCCAGATTGGAGAAGAAATCCCGAAGCCATGAAATATAACATCGGAATATATTTTCGGGAGTCTTTGCCGCCTTTCCCAGGCAGATTTCAAGGTCTTTCAAAAACCGGGCCTTCGTATTTTTCTCGAAACGGTCCGAGAAGCTTCTGGCTATGTTATCCCGTACCTGGGGCGGTATGTTGGATGCAAAAACGGGCAGTGCACTTAATACAAAATTAGAAAGTTCTCCCCTGGCCTTATCCTTGAGTAATTCTTCTTTTTCCTTTTCTACCCTTTTACGCTCGGTTATATCTCGAAATACAAAGGCTACTCCTATTACACTCCCATTTTCATCCCTTATAGGGGCGCTGCTATCATCTATGGGTAACCTGGTCCCATCCTTGGTGATGAGTAGAGCAGGGTCGTTCATTTCTATTGCGGCGTCCCTTTTAAGGACCTTAGTCACCGGGTCTTCCAGGGGGATTCCTGTGTGTTCATTTATTATCTGGAATACATCTACCAGTGTTTTACCAATGGCTTCCTCCTGGTCCCAGCCAGTAACCTTCCGGGCCACCGGGTTCATGAAGATGATCACACCCTCCTTATCGGTGGCTATCACCGCATCACCGATACTTTCCAGGGTGGTGGAGAGCCATTTTTCACTTTCTTTAAGTTTACGGTCCATCTCGTGCTTGTAGATGGCTATCTCCACTGAGCTGTGCAGTTCCCTGTCCTCGAAGGGTTTGATTATGTAACCGAATGGTTCGGTTATCTTAGCCCTTTTAAGGGTTTCCTCGTCAGAATAAGCAGTTAAGTACAAAACAGGGATATCGAAATCATCGTGGATTCTCTGTGCAGCTTCTATTCCGTCCATTTTCCCTTTAAGCACTATATCCATGAGGATTAAGTCTGGTGGATTCTCCCTGACCAGCTCCAGGGCTTCTTCACCGGAGGGAGTGACACCGATGACCTGGTAGCCCAGGCCTTCAGCCCGGTGCTTTATGTCCATGGCCACTATACTTTCATCTTCCACTATTAGTATCTTGATTTTAGACATTTGAATCGAATTTTAGGATGATGGTTGAAATTACTATCATTCCATTTTTTTTTAATTAACTATCCAGTTATTAATCAAATAACATCTATCGCTATACAGTTATAAATCTAATTAAACTTCTATAATAATTTTTATAGATGTTTGTCTCCAGTGATACTATTTACTTACTTATTCTGTAGTTCTCGGTGGATTAACAGTGCCAGTTTCTGGCTGATGCCCTCCACTTCAGCAATTTCCTCAAGGCTGGCTTTTTGAATATTCTCCATACTACCAAAATGTCTGATTAGCCTTAACTTCCGCTTAGGACCCACCCCAGGGATATGATCAAGTGCTGAGCCTTCTATCTCCTTGGACCTGAGCTTTTTATGGTAAGTAACTGCAAACCGGTGGGCTTCGTCCCGCACCCTCATAAGCAGGTGTAATGCTTTAGAATTCCGGGGAAGTATGATGGGAGTGGGAAAGCCGGGAATGAAGATGTGCTCAAATTCCTTGGCAAGGCCAATAACCGGGATACTGGTGAGGTTTAAAGATTTCAAAACCTGTAATGCGGTGTTAAGCTGTCCCTTACCCCCGTCTATGACTATGAGGTCTGGACGGGTATGTTCTTTTAAGGCATGATCTTCCATTTTAGCGGTGTCTCCGTTCACCTCACCGGTATCTTCTTTACGGGTCAACTCTGCACTGATTAATTTTTTATATCTACGGGTTAAAACCTCCCGCATCATGGCGTAATCATCGGGTCCTGGTGTTTCAATTTTATATCTCCGGTAGTTGCTCTTTTTAGGTTTTCCATCCTCAAAGACCACCATGGACCCCACCGCTAATTTACCGCTGATGTTGGAGATGTCGAAGGCCTCGATGTACCGGGGTATCCTGGGAATTCCCAGGTAATCCTTCACCTCCAGAAGCGCTCCCTTCACCTGTTCCTGCTGGTTACGGGCTATATCTGCATTTTTAGCCACCATCTTAACCAGCCGGTATTCCAGGCCTTCTTCAGGGACTTTAATTGTAATATCATTTCCTGATTTCTCCTGGAGCCAGTCTGTAATCAGGTCTTCCTCGTCTACATGGTACTGCAGGATCAGCTGGGAGGGCACCTGCTGGGGGCCGCTGTAGTACTGTTTCAGGAATGCAGATAGTACGGACTGTGGGGTACCTACCCCTCCTTCGGCTCCGCTCATGAGGAACTCCTCCTTACCTATGATCTTACCATTCCGCACCCGGAAGAGGACCACTGATGCAAATTCCTCATCTAAAGAGCAGGCTATCACATCCTGTTCCAGGCTGCGGTCGAACTCTATCTTCTGCCTTTCCACCATATCCTTGATGGAGGCTATCTGGTCCCTTAAAAGCGCCGCCCTCTCATACTCATGGTTAGCCGCTGCTTCTTCCATGTTCCTCTTCTGGATGTCCATGATCTCACCGTACTTCCCCTGGAAGAACAGGTTAGCCTTGTCTATCAGTTTATTATAGTCCTCCTTACTTATTCGGCCGTCACAGGGGGCCTCGCATAGTTCCATCTGGCTGTTCAGGCAGGGCCCGTCCATGTTTTTACAGTCCCTGATCTTGAAGAGTGCCTTGATAAACCGGAGCATCCTCCGGAGGGGGGTTACATCTGTAAAGGGCCCATAATAATAGGAGCCGTCTTCGGTAATTCTACGGGTTATTATTATCCGGGGGAAATCTTCGTTGGTTATTTTAACGTAGGGGTATCTTTTATCATCCTTCAAACGGATGTTGTAGCGGGGCAGATACTTCTTGATTAAGTTAGACTCTAAAATCAGGGCTTCTTTCTCGGTGTCGGTTATGATGTACTCCAGACTGTGGAAATGCTTCATCATGATCCTGGTCTTATCCGAGTCCAGTTCATCCTTAAAGTAGGATTTAACCCGTTTCTTCAGGGATTTAGCCTTTCCCACATAGAGTATCTTCTCTTCGGCGTCCTTGAAGATGTATACTCCTGGCTTGTCTGGTAGGTTACTGGTGTTGTTTAGAGTCATGTAAATCCTAAGTTGTTCCATTGATTAGACAAATGATAGGTCTTATTGGAAAATAAAAAATAATCAAGTCGAACTATCCTTTTTTTATATAACCTTTTTTAATCTAGAATACTTCTCAACCACTCTAGGTTAGACTATTTAGTTATTCTTTAATCCAATAAAAAAATATGGGGGATGGTAGTCTTTATATAATAGATGAAGGAATTAATTATATATATTCTATTTTTAGATTTCCTATAACAACCTTATACATATTATATTTTCTCGATGAGGATAGAGATGAGCGAATTTAGACTTGTATCAAACTACAAACCACTAGGCGACCAGCCTAAAGCCATAAAATCACTCACAGAAGGTATAGAAAGCGGATTCAAACATCAGACACTCTTAGGGGTAACTGGCTCGGGTAAGACTTTCACCATGGCCAACGTTATAAAGGAGGTTCAAAAACCCACCCTGGTCATGTCGCATAATAAAACACTGGCCGCCCAGTTATACGAGGAGTTCCGGGAGCTCTTCCCGGACAACGCCGTGGAGTACTTCGTAAGCTACTACGACTACTACCAGCCAGAGGCTTACATCCCCCACTCAGACACCTATATAGATAAGGAGGCGTCCATCAACGATGAAATCGATATGATGCGCCACTCCACCACCCAGTCCCTGCTTTCCCGGGATGATGTCATAGTGGTCTCCAGTGTCTCCTGCATCTACGGTATAGGGTCTCCGGAGGATTACAGTGAACAGGTGCTACCCCTGAGTGTAGGGGACACCATGGACCGGGAGGCCATACTGGCCAGCCTGGTTAAGATGCAGTACGACCGCAACGACATAGAATTTACCAGGGGTACCTTCCGGGTCAGGGGAGATGTAATCGACGTATACCCTGCCCATGGAAAGGTGGCCCTGCGCTTAGAGCTCTTTGGAGATGAGATAGAAAACATCTCCACCATCGATCCACTTTTAAGGAGTCACCGGAGAGATATGGACCGGATAACCATTTTCCCGGCCAAACACTTCGTGATAGCTGATTCAAAACTCAGGAAGGCATTAAATGCCATTGAAGAGGAACTGGAAGACAGGCTCACCATCCTGAAAGCCCAGAACAAACTGGTAGAGGCGCAGAGGCTGGAGCAGAGGACACGGTATGATATGGAGATGCTCCGGGAGATGGGCTACTGCCCGGGTATCGAGAATTACTCCATGCACCTCTCCGGACGGAAATGGGGGGAAACACCCTACACACTCCTTAAATACTTCCCAAAGGACTATTTAACTATTATAGATGAGTCACACGTTACCGTACCCCAAATAGGTGGGATGTACGCTGGAGATAAAGCCCGTAAGGACAGCCTGGTGGAGTACGGTTTCAGACTACCCAGCGCCCGGGAGAACCGGCCCCTGAACTTCCAGGAATTCGAGGCACTGCAGAACCAGGTGATCTACGTCTCAGCCACACCAGCCAAGTACGAGTTGGGACTGAGTAAAAACATAGTAGAACAGATAATCAGGCCCACCGGACTGGTGGATCCGGAGATACAGATTCACCCGGTGAAGGGACAGGTGGAACACCTTCTGGGAGAGATAAACAAGAAGGTAGATAGTGATCAGAGGGTTTTGGTAACCACCCTCACCAAGAAGATGGCCGAGGACCTCACAGACTACTACGCCCGGACCGGGCTCAAGGTACGCTACCTCCACTCGGAGATCAGCACCCTGGAGAGGATAGACATCATCGACGACCTTCGCCGGGGAGAATTCCACTGTCTAGTGGGAGTGAACCTTTTAAGAGAAGGATTGGACCTCCCCGAGGTAGGCCTGGTGGGTATACTCGACGCTGATAAGGAGGGATTCCTCCGCAGCGAGCCATCACTCATCCAGACCATAGGCCGGGCCGCCCGGAACGTGGAGGGGCAGGTCATGATCTACGCCGATGAGGTGACGGAATCCATCCGCAAGGCAGTGGACACCACCAACCGGAGAAGACATTTACAGATGGAATATAACAGGGAACATAACATCACACCCAAAAGCACGTCCCGTTCACTTAAGGAAAAAACACAGAAGAAGGATGTGGTCCTGCGCGACGACATCGAAAACATGCCCAAGGACGAATTACACCTGTTCATACAGGATCTAAGGAAAGATATGAAAAAAGCAGCCCAGAGACTGGACTTTGAAGAAGCAGCAAGAATCAGGGATAAAATACTGATATTCGAGGAAGTTAGAAATGAATAAGAAGGATAGTATCATAATTAAGGGAGCCCGGGAGCACAACCTGCGGAACATAGACGTGGAGATACCCCGGGATCAGATGGTGGTGATAACCGGTATAAGCGGTTCCGGGAAATCATCCCTGGCATTCGACACCATCTACGCCGAGGGACAGAGGCGATACGTGGAATCATTATCCGCCTACGCCCGACAGTTCCTGGGGCAGATGAAAAAGCCAGAGGTGGACTATATAGAGGGACTCTCCCCAGCCATATCCATAGACCAGAAAACCACCAGGATGAACCCCCGTTCTACAGTTGGTACTGTAACTGAAATATATGACTATTTACGATTATTATTTGCCCGTATCGGAATCGCCCACTGCCATGTTTGTGGTAAGGAGATCAGCCAGCAGACACCAGACCAGATAGTGGACAACATCCTCCAGGAGTCGGAGGACACCAAGATACAGATACTGGCACCCCTGGTACGCGACAGAAAAGGAGAGCACCAGAAAATATTCGAGGACCTGCGCAGCAAGGGATTCGTCCGGGTGCGGGTGGACGGGGAAGTAAGGGATCTGGAATCAGAGATAAAACTGGAGAAGAACTTTAAACACACCATCGAAGTACTGGTTGACCGGCTGAAGATACGATACGATCGGGACTTTGAAGCCAGACTGGCAGATTCAGTGGAAACAGCCCTGGAACTGGGAGAAGGACTACTCACAGTGCTATGCGGTACTGGAGAAGATGCAACCGAAAAGCTGTTCAGTGAGGACTTCGCCTGTACCGAGTGCGGAATCAACTTCGAGGAGATAAGCCCCCGAATGTTCTCCTTCAACAACCCCCACGGGGCCTGTCCAGAGTGTAATGGACTGGGAAGTAAGATGGAGATAGATGCCGACCTGGTGATCCCTGATCCCAGCCTGTCCCTTAATGAGGGGGTCATCCTACCATGGAGCCGATCGAAACACCGGGATAATTACTACGGCCAGATGTTAGGGGCAGTCGCTGAGCACTATGGATTCAGTATGGACACGCCCTTCAAAGATTTATCCCCTAAGCATCAGGATATAATACTCTACGGCTCAACCGACCGGATAGAATTCCAGTTCCAGAGGAGAAACAGACTTCACCGGGTTAAACGCCGATTTGAAGGGGTGATAACCCGTATGGAGCGGATCTACATGGAGACCAAATCCAACTATATGCGCAGTTACATGGGCCAGTTCATGAGCGACCGTAAATGCCCGGTCTGTGATGGGACAAGGCTGCGCCCGGAGAGCCGTTCGGTAACTGTGGGGGGTAAATCTATCACAGAGGTGGTGGAATGGCCCATTAAAGAATCCTATAAATTCTTTGAAAGCCTGGAACTTACGGAAAGGGAACAGTACATAGCCCAGGAAGTGTTAAAGGAGATAAAAGAAAGGTTAAGGTTCTTGAAGGATGTAGGGCTTGATTACATCACACTGGACCGTTCTTCAGGTAGTTTATCTGGGGGTGAAGCCCAGCGTATCCGTCTGGCCACCCAGATCGGCTCAGGACTGGTAGGTGTACTGTATATCCTGGATGAGCCCAGTATAGGCCTGCACCAGCGGGACAACGCCCGCCTGATAGAGACGCTCAAGAAACTAAGGGACATAGGAAACACGCTCATCATAGTGGAGCATGACGAGGAGACCATAGTCTCCGCAGACCATGTGATAGACATTGGACCCGGGGCAGGGGAGCACGGGGGACAGATAATATCCGCCGGAACTCCCCAGGAGATATCCCGGGATCCGGGCTCCATAACCGGCAAGTACCTCTCCAGACAGGAAACCATACCCGTCCCTGCTGAAAGGAAGGGGTATGATAGTTTCTTAACTGTGAAGGGAGCTCAGGAGCATAACCTGCAGAACATAGATGTGGACTTCCCCCTGGGTGTTTTCACCTGTATAACCGGGGTTTCAGGTTCAGGCAAAAGCACACTCATAAACGACGTCTTATATAAAGGTTTATACGGTATTTTAAACCATAAACACATGAACCCTGGTAAACACCAGTCCATAGAGGGAATAGAACAGATAGACAAGACCATAATCATCGACCAGTCACCCATCGGACGTACCCCCCGGTCTAACTCGGCCACCTACACTGGAGTGTTCACCTACATCCGGGAACTCTTCGCCCAGACCCCAACCGCTAACCAGAGAGGATACAAACCAGGCAGGTTCAGTTTCAATGTTAAGGGTGGACGGTGTGAAGCCTGTACCGGTGACGGTATCATCAAGATCGAGATGCACTTCCTGGCGGATGTGTACGTGCCCTGTGAAGTATGTAACGGTAAAAGGTACAACAGGGAAACACTGGAAGTCCGTTATAAAGGTAAAAACATAGCCGAAGTCCTGGATATGACGGTAGAGGAGGCATTGGAGTTCTTTAAGAACATTCCCCGTATCAAGAAGAAGCTGCAGACCCTGGACGATGTTGGTCTGGGATATATTAAACTGGGACAGCCCGCCACCACATTATCTGGTGGAGAGGCCCAGAGAGTTAAACTGGCCAAGGAGTTAAGCCGCCAAAGCACCGGTAAAACCCTGTACATCCTGGATGAGCCCACCACCGGCCTGCACTTTGCAGATATTAAGAAGTTGTTACATGTTCTGGAAAGACTCCGGGACTCGGGTAACACCATCATAGTAATCGAACATAACCTGGACGTCATAAAAACCGCTGACTACATTATAGACCTGGGACCGGAAGGTGGAGATGATGGTGGAAAGGTCATTGCCCAGGGCACGCCAGAAGAGATAGCAACAAGTGGAACTTACACTGGTGAATTTTTAGAACATGTCTTAAGTGAGGATAATATTTTATCTAAACTGGAAAGTGGAAGTGAAGCTGTTCCTGGTGAGACAGGCAACAACAACAAATAAAAAAAAACCACTTTTTCAATTTTATTTCAAGAAAATTTTATTATTTCCAAGCCCCTCATATATTTTATTGCAGATTTCCTTTCTAAAAAGTTGAAATTTACCGGGGACGGACAGGATGGTTAACCAGAGCCAAAGTGATGTTTACCTCATTAAAACCGAGGATAGGACAGAGGGAACCGATCTTTTACTTAAAAAATTTAGTTTAAATGAATTTTCCGGGAAAAATGTGGCTATAAAGGCCAATTTCAACAGCGCCGATCCCTTCCCGGCATCCACCCACCTACAGACTTTGGAGGCGTTGGTCAGGAATCTCCAGGAAGCCGGTGCGTCTGAGATGGTGATGGCCGAGCGCAGTGGCATGGGAACCACCCGGGAAGTACTGGAGAAGATGGGTGTATATAGATTATCCCATAAGCTTGGTTTTAAACTGGTGGTCCTTGATGAAGAAGAAAAAGAGGGCTGGATTAAAATTAAAGGGGATGGAAACCACTGGCTTAGAGGTTTTTATATTTCTAAAATATTTCAAGAGGCAGATAAGGTGGTGCAGACCTGCTGTCTGAAAACCCATAGATTCGGCGGCCACTTTACTCTTTCACTTAAAAATTCAGTGGGCCTGGTGGCTAAGAAAGTCCCGGGAAGTGTTTACAACTACATGGCCGAGTTACATATGTCCCCATACCAGCGGAAGATGATCGCAGAGATAAACCAACACTACCCCGTGGACCTGGTTTTAATGGATGGAATAAAAGCCTTCCTAGACCAGGGACCAGAGAGAGGCCAGTTAGCCGAACCCAATCTTTTACTTGCTTCAACTGACAGGGTGGCCATTGATGCGGTGGGAGTTGCCGTATTAAGATATTACGGTACCACCGGTGATGTTTCTCGTGGGCCGATCTTCCAGCAGGAACAGATTAAAAGAGGGGTAGAACTGGGTGTTGGAGTTGAATCTGCAGATAAAATTAATTTAATACCAGTTACCGATGAAAGCCGGGAAGCTACTGATGATCTAAACTCTATTTTAGAAGAACAGGGATGATTACATGGATTTTTTTTTATACTCTAACCAGTTAGATCCTGTTTTCATTGGGATTAGAAATCCTATTTTGCACTGTATTTAAATGAATATTTTTATAAACCCAGAATGGAGATACTCTTAATATTAGTTGAAAAACTAATTATTTATTGGTGGAATAAAATTGAGCCTTATAATTTGTTACACAGGAACTAACGGCAGCGTTATAATAGGAGATAAAAGGAGAATAGGTTTCTTCGGAAATGAAAAGAAAAGAGAACTTTTAGAGGAGGAACTTTACTCCGGATCCATTAAAACCCAGGAGGCTCTGCTCAAACGGGCTGAAGAACTGGGAATAACCCTTAATATAACCGATGATGCCGAGAAGGTAAGGGAAATTGGTGATGTAATTACCGGGGAAGTGAAAACCACCACTCCCTTCGAGACAAAGAGGAAAAGAATATATGCAACCACCGGGAGTTACAGTTTGGTAGAACTATCCGGTTCGACCATAAAGAACATGGAAGGCGGAACCACTTCCATGGTGGTGTTTGGAAATAAGTACACCAAAGAAATAGCCAATAAAGCCATACAGGATAACTGGAAGAAAAAGGTATCCCTGAAGGATGTGGGGGATATACTTGAGAAGGTTATGGACGAAGTTTCCAGGCAAACACCTTCAGTAAGTCCGAACTATGATCTAATCATCAAACAACCCTCCTTAAACAATAAACAGGCCAGAGAACTCCTTAGAACCACCATACTCCAGGATGTTAAGGAACTGGAGAAATGGCGTGAAGAACTGAAGGAACAGATGATAAAAGCCGCTAAAGGAATCGAGATGTCCAATAAAATCCTGGACAATGGAGTGGTGGGGAAAGTAAGTAAGGTTGAGGGTCACCAGGTGGAAATCACCCTGGCCGAGGGGGTGGAAGCACTGGACCTGGAATGGAACCTGCAGGCTGAAGCCGGGGAAGTGGTGGCCATGGAAGTTGATGAGCCAGACAAAATATCCATTGGTGATATGGCCGTGATCAAGGATGAAAACCTCTGTGTCATGCCCAGCCAGTGCGGACTTAAATGTGAAGTCATTTTATGTAAGACAGATAAATAACAATTCGGAATTTTAAGGTCTAAATTTAAATTAGGGAGAATAAATGAAACTGACATTTTTAGGAAGCGGCGGGGGAAGATTTGCCACCATAACCCAGAAGAGGATGACCGGCGGTTTCAGAATAGATGATATCGATGGAAAGAACATCCACATAGACCCTGGACCCGGGGCACTGGTGCGGACGTACCAGTTCGGATTGAGTCCCTTAAAGTTAAACGGGGTGCTGGTCTCCCACAGCCACACCGACCATTACACCGATGCCGAGGTCCTAATTGAGGCCATGACCAGGGGTATGACCCGGAAAAAGGGCTTTCTGGTGGGTAGTAAAAGTGTTATAGATGGATATGAAAGATGGGGTCCCTGCATATCCGAGTATCACAAGAACATCCCCCGGGTTAACATATTGGAGGCTGGAGAAACAGTTAAAATAGATAAACTAAGGGTAACCGCCACCAGCACCAAACACGGCGACCCTAAAGCGGTGGGGTTCAAGTTCCAGGTGGATGATTTTATCATTTCCTACACCTCAGATACAGGGTACATACCAGAACTCCCCAGGGAACATAAAGATGCGAACGTGCTTATAGCCAGTGTAATAAGACCCGATGGTGACCGTCTGCACGGGCATCTCTGTGCAGATGATTTCCAGAAACTGGTGGAGGAAGTTTCACCTAAACTGGCCATCATGACCCACCTGGGGATGAAGCTCATCATGAACCATCCTGACCAGGAAGCAGAAAGAATCAAAAATAACACGGGAAAACAGGTAATAGCCGCCCGGGATGGTATGCAAATCGATCTGGATGAATTCAGGCCGAAACAGCAGACACTGAATGAGTTTTAATCTTTAATTTTAAGATTTTGTACTTGTTAAACTTTAAATAATTTAAAATCTAAAAAAAATAACAACGAAAATTATATTTTGACTTAAGGATAATAAATTAATTTTTTTTGTAGATGAGAAGTAATTATGGGAAGCGAGTTCATGACAGATATAGAAGCTGATATTAAAGATATAAAACAGCAGATGAGGGAGATTTCAAAGAAGATCGATGAAATCGTGTATGAAAAGGAGATTTCCTCATATATGCAGTTGTCAGACGGATCATTATCTAAATTTTTAGAAGATGAACCAAGCATTTACAGTTAAAAGATCTTAAGGTAAGATATAAATGAAGGGGAAGATAGTTCTCCTACCATTTCCTTTTACGGGTTTAACCGCGGCCAAACTCAGACCTGCTTTGGTTCTTTATAAAGGAGAAAAAGATGCAGTTGTGTCATTCATTTCATCTAAAATTTTTAAAACCTTCTGATGCCGATATTATATTAAGAAAAAAACCATGATGGGTTTGAAAAATCAGGATTGAAGGTAGATCGAGTTATAAAGCTGGATAAAATAGCTACTATTTTGAAAGAATTGATAGTAGGTGAATTAGGAGAACTTGATGATAAGTTGAGACAGGAAAATTAACCAAAAGTTAGGAAAATTGTTTGAATTATAGATGTCGATTACTATTTTTTTCAAAAAAAGTTAGATTTCTTTAATATCTTATAGAATTAAAGAATTATATAGATTCAAATGATTTCAATGCCCCGGTGGCTTAGTCCGGTATAGCGCGGGATTCGTAATCCTGAGGTCGCGGGTTCAATTCCCGCCCGGGGCTTAATTTTTTAATCTATTTTTCTTATCTCTTCTTATCAATTTACCTCCCTTATCTCTTCCACCACGTATTTCCCGCCGCAGGGGCAGTCCTCAACTAAATCTCCCAGTTCATAAGGGGGAGTATCTGAGTCTAATTCAAAGGTCTTCTCGGCATTGCATAGGTTGCAACGAGCAATTATAAACCAGTCCATAGGGAAACCTCCCGGGTTTTGGATTTTTTCATCTTTCTTGTCTACCCCGATTTTTCTACAGTAGAAGGGGGAATGAACCCTCCCCTTAACAGATGATCCACCAGTACCATAGCCATAGAAGCCTCTGCCACGGCTGTTATCCGGGGGCAGATGCAGGGGTCGTGCCTTCCCTCTATCTCAATCTCCGCGTCCTTCATCTCTTCTAGGTCAACTGTTTTCTGGGCCTGTGAAATGGATGGAGTGGGTTTAACGGCTATCCTAACCACTATGGGCATACCATTGGATATACCACCCAGGATCCCTCCTGCCTGATTGGTGGTGGTTTTGATTTTACCATCCGCCGTAACGTAGTATTCATCGTTGGTACCATATCCGGTAAGCTCAGCCACTTCAAATCCAGCGCCGATCTCCACACCCTTAACCGAGCCAATGCCCATCATGGCCTTGGCGAGATCCGCATCCAGCTTATCAAAGACAGGCTCACCCAAACCTACCGGGGCATTTAAAGCCACAGTTTCCACAACACCACCTATAGAATCCCCCTTAGACTTCACCTTAATTATCAGTTCTTCCATTTCCTTGGCAGCTTTAGGATCAGCACATCTAACTGGATTCTCTTTTATTTTGGATTCTATCTGGTTGATGTTAACTGTGTTAGCTTTGATATTCCCTATCTGAGTTACGTGGGAGACAACTTTTATCCCCAGTTGATCTAAGATCTTCTTGGCCACCGCACCGCCGATAACATGGCCTATGGTGACTCTGCCACTTCCACGGCCACCACCACGGTAATCATAGTTTAAATATTTGTTTTTCCAGGTGAAATCCCCGTGTCCCGGGCGGGGGGTGTTTTTAAGTGCTTCATATGCCGATGAGTTAAATTCAAGGTTTTTAACCACCACTGCAATGGGGGTGCCATCTGTTTTACCCTGGAATACACCGGACAGGATCTGGGCCTGGTCTGTCTCACCCCGTGAGGTGGTGACCGGACTGGTTCCAGGCCGCCTTTTATCAAGTTCCCCTTGAATATCATCTTCGCTTAACTCAATTCCTGCGGGACAGCCGTCAATTACAGCTCCCAGGGCCATGCCATGGCTGGAGCCGAAGGTGGTAACCTTGAATACCTTTCCAGTGGTGTTTCCTGACAAATGAGTCACCTCTTATCATTCTTTAATATGTAATATCAGATTTCAGATTAAATTCATGGTAAATATTAGATTGATAACATCAAAGCATTGATTACATATTTTCCTGGTTATATTATTATTTAAGCTTCAATTTATAGGTATCAAAAAAATTTACATCCGTACTATAAACCCGGTTTTCTCTTTCTGGCTGAAACCAGCCTGCTGGTAGAAATCCAGTGTGTTATCATCTTTTTTGACTGGTTAGAAGCATCACCTTATAACAGTCATGGTCTCGGGCTATCTCCACGGCCTTTTTTAAAACCGCAGTTCCATAACCCCTTTTCCTATAGTCTGGATGGGTAACCACATTTTCTATCAGTCCATAGGGCCTGGCCTCTCTGGTAAGGTTCCGGATGACGGTCAGGTTACAGGTAGAGACCAGAATCCCATCTTCCTCTGCAACCAGATAGAAATAGTCTGGGTTGGAGATTATCTCATTCCAATGTTTTTTAAGAGCTTCATCAACCTCTAAAACCGGGTCGTCCAGATTCAAATAGGCGTAAAGTGATAGAAGAAAGTTCAATTCATCTTCTTTTATTAAACGTACTTTTTCTATCATATTCCTCCGGTGGTTAACTGATATCTTCAATGTAGATAATCTTCCCACCCTTAAATTTAAAAACTGATTCCCCTTTAAGTTTCACCAGCTCTCCAGACTTAGGACCTTCTGGGATATCAACATTAAGCACGGCTTTAAAATCTATTTTATTTTTTACCACGTCACCCTCGATGGCCTGCTCGGTGATGGTCATCTCCCTCTTCTTCAACAGCTTAGTTGAATCCTTCACCTGTTTTTTAAAGGTTTCAAGTCCCTGTATATGCATATTTACTTCGCCATTAGCAATATTTTTAAATTCAACATCAGGATGGATGTTTCTAACCATCTTATCCACATCAAATTCATTATATGCTTTAATATACTGGTCTATGATTATCTTCATCTGTTTCGCTTTACTGACCATGTATCTACACCATATTAACCTTGTCTAAAGGCCCAGGGAACCCATAACAGGACACAAATAATTGCAACAATTGCTATGCTGAGTATAAATACTCCAATATTTTCTAAGATACCTAAAACTACCGGCTAAGTAGATAAGCCATAAGGCAATGGCAACCAGCCATCCTAAGCCTATGAAAATAGTTACGTATATCCTCCACTGTTCTGGTTCTGCTTTACTCATCCATATCACTCCCCACTACCTGGATCTTAATTAAAATCATTTATAGTACTTACCAGTGTACTCTTCCATGGTTACTTGGATTATACCGGTGGTCCGTATGACGTTATCTGGAAACTCTATTCCCGCCAGGTGCGGTGTATATTTTCCCATGATCATATCCAGCACGGCTTGTTTTAAATCACCGTCTTCAACCATACTCGCCTGTTCCCAAAATAACCTTTCCTATTCTGTGTTCACATCACAGGGTGCATCATCGAGAATAAGGCCTTTCATAGAGTAGACATCGAAGCACACTTTCTCATTAGCCAGGATATTACCTATTTTCTGTTCCCTCCGCAGGCCGTGAATGTAAATCTTCCCGTCTAAGTAGATGAAGTGCACCGGGGACAACGTAGGGATGTCCGTCCTGATTTATGATGTTGATGTTACCTACCTGTTCCCTTTTCAAGATTTCAGTGACTTGCTCTTTGTTAACTGATGTTTTTTCATCCGGTACTGCATAATATTCCTCTTTATCAAATCTATCCTTTTTTAATTGAATAGGGTTTCACTTAGAAATTTTTTTTTATTAAACAATATTTTAATATTGTATCGATTTAAATTTAACTAAAATAGGTTAAAACAATTTTAAACCATTATTTTCAAATATGATTCTTGGGGGATATGAGGTGAAAAAAATGTCCAACCGCGTCAGGGAAATCTATGAAAAACTCTTCGAACTTTACGGACCCCAGGGCTGGTGGCCTTTAACCTCTCATGAAGGTACAAGTCCTGACAAGACCGGGGCAACTGAAGGATACCATCCTTTAAACTATGATCTGCCGGTAACTCGGGGAGAGATTTATGAGGTGATTCTGGGTGCTGTTTTAACACAAAATACATCCTGGCTCCAGGCCCGCCAGGCAGTACTCCACCTCAAAAAGATAGGTGCTCTGGTCCCAGAGAAACTCTTAAGGTTAGATGAAGAAACCCTTAAATCAGCCATACGATGTGCCGGGTTTCTAAACCAGAAATCAGTATATATAAGGGCTGTTACTGAATTTTACATAGATTTAGATGGTCAAATTCCAACCAGAAAAGAACTGCTCCAGGTGAAGGGTGTGGGTAATGAGACAGCGGATTCCATTCTCCTCTACGCCTACAAGGAGCCGGAGTTCGTAGTGGACACTTATACCCGCAGGATTTTCAGCAACCTGCACCTGGTGGATGAGAATATAAACTACCAGGAACTCAAGAACCTTTTCCAGACCAGTTTGCCCCGGGATGTCCCGGTATATCAGGAATATCATGCCCTGATTGTGGAGCATGCCAAAAGATATTATAGTAGGAAGCCCTATGGAGTGGGGGATCCGTTTTTAGTTCGTAATGGATGAAATGTTTATTTTTCACTTAAAATTATTTATTAATGGACATAAATAGAGTAATAGGAACTTCGATGTGATTTTCATGAAAACATTTCAAGAGATTAAGGAAATTCTGATTGAAAATAAAGGAAAAAATACAAGGTACCTATAAGGTAAAAAAATTAGGTATATTTGGCTCCTATGTTAGGGGAGAGCAGAGAGAAGATAGTGATGTGGATATACTGGTCACATTTGAGGAACCCGTTAGCTTATTGAAGTTAGTAAACTTTGAGAATTATTTACAAGATCTCACCGGAATTAAGGTCGATGTCATCCCTGAAAGAAGTATTCGACCCGAGTTAAGAAAAAATATCCTTAATGAGGTAAGTTACATATGAAAAAGGATGTTTCAATCTATTTAAAGGATATTCTTGAAAATATGGAATTAATTGAAATATTCCTGGATGAAATGAGTTATGATGATTTTGTTAATGATAAAAAAAAACATATTACACGGTTATAAAATGTATAGAAATTATTGGAGAAGCTGTAAAACAAATACCTAATTCTACAAGGAGTAAATATCCAGAAATTCCATGGAAAGATATGGCTGAAATGAGAGATAAAGTAATTCATTTCTATTTTGGTGTTGATCTAGAAATTGTCTGGTTGACAGCTACCGAGGATATAATGGAGATAAAACCACTAATTAAAGATGTTTTAGAAGAATTGGATATAAAAAGTGATGATAGATGAAATTCCCCACCACCAGAATGCGCAGACTGAGAAAAAGCTTCCAGATCAGGAAAATACTCCAGGAGACCAGATTAAACCCAGAAGATTTAATCTTCCCCTTATACATAAAAGAAGAGTTAGAAAAGGGCCAAAAAGAACACATCGACACCATGCCGGGACAGTACCGGTACTCCTTAACCGATGCAGTTAGTGAAGCTAAAAGACTCGAAAAATTAGGGTTATCATCAGTTCTCCTTTTTGGACTGCCGGTTAAAAAGGATGAAACCGGATCCTCCGCCTATGACAGGGAAGGCATAATCCAGAAGGCCATACGTAGACTAAAAGAGGAAACAAACCTGGTGGTTATAACCGATGTCTGCCTGTGCCAGTACACCTCCCATGGGCACTGTGGAATAGTGGAAGATGATGAAATCCTGAACGATAAAACCCTCAACTACCTATCCAAGATTGCCTTAAGCCACGCCGAAGCTGGAGTGGATATAGTGGCTCCTTCAGATATGATGGATGGAAGAGTGGAGGCCATCAGGAAGACCCTGGATGAAAATGGATTCCAGGATACATTGATAATGTCCTATGCAGCCAAGTATGCCTCATCATTCTACGCTCCCTTCCGGGATGCTGTGTGTTCTGCGCCATCGTTCGGGGACCGTAAAACCCATCAGATGAACCCCGCCAATACAAATGAGGCCCTAAGGGAGGTGGAGCTTGACATCAAGGAGGGTGCTGATATAGTGATGGTTAAACCAGCTTTACCATACCTGGATGTCATAAGGGAAGTGAAGAATGAGTTTAAAATACCAACCGCTGCCTACCAGGTAAGCGGGGAGTACTCCATGTTAATGGCGGGAGTAGAGGCAGGATACCTCACCGAGGAATCCATCTATGAATCCCTGACATCCATTAAACGGGCCGGGGCGGATCTAGTAATCTCCCACTTCACCCCCAAGTTATTAGAGGAAGGAACAGAATTTAAATGCTAATTTTCCTAGATTCTTTATAATCACCATTTTTATGCGGTGTTTAGGAGTTATACAAAGTGGAACCAGATTTAATAGCAAAAATAGCCCAGATGGCCTCTGTCCTGGAGGTGAGCGGACATCCCAAACCAGGAAACGTGCACCGTACCCAGGACTTTGAGGATATGGTGTTTGAAGATTTCCTAATCAGCGGAATCGCCATTGGAAATACCATGAAAAAGGCCGCTGGACGTGGTCTAAGATTCACTGATGAAGATGAGCTCCATAAAATAGGCCTGGGAGAATTAATCCGGGAAGCTGTGGTGGAGACCAGTGGATGGGTGGAAAATAACACCAACCTGGGCATCATAATGCTTTTAACCCCAATATCAGCAGCTGCAGGGAGTACTTCCCATTTCAATGGTTTAAAGGATAAGATTCATGAGCTGATGCTGGCCACCACACCACAAGACGCGGTTAATCTCTACGAAGCCATAAACATAGCCGATGCCGGTGGAATGGGTGAAAGAGAAGACCTGGACGTGGGAAGTGAGAAAGCCAAGGAAGAACTTCTGGAAAAGGGGATAAACATGTTTGATGTTTTAAAGATATCCTCCTCCTGGGATGCTCTGGCCTACGAACTCACCCATAAGATGCCAGTCAGCTTTGAAGTGGGATACCCTACCTTTAAAGATTTAAAAAATACTCATGGAATCAACAAAGCCACGGTGCAGACCTTCTTAACCATATTATCAAAGAAACCGGATACACTGATATCCCGCAAATACGATGCCTCCGTATCAGAGCAGGTGAAGGCAGATGCTAAAATTATATTAGATAAGGGGGGAATATTAACTGAAGAGGGTAGATCAAAACTCCTGAAATTTGACCAGGACCTGATGAACAAAAACTACAACCCCGGTACCACGGCAGATTTAACTGCCTCTTCACTGATGATAGCCTTACTGGAGGAACACTGGGAATAAAAATATAAAGTTAATAAAAAAATAACCATATCAACATTTTCGAAAAAGAACCACTTATGAGGAACCTTTCATGCTTAGAAAAGTTATAGAAGAATTAACCCTGTACGAGAAGAAAATTCTCAAGGCTTTAGAGAAGAAAAAGGGAAAAGCCACACCTGAGGAGATTTCAAAGTTACAGGACATGGACATCAAAGCAGTTATGAGTGCTGGAGACTCATTAGAATCAAAAGATATCATTAAAATACATAAAGAGGTAAAGGAAGTTCTGAGTTTAAGTGACACTGGTAAAGAATATGCAGAATACGGTTTGCCGGAGAGGAAAATCTTAGAAGCTCTGGAGGAGGAAGATTCAATCCGTATCAGTGACACAGTAGATAAAACTGGACTAAAACCAAAAGAAGTTAATATTGCCATTGGCTGGCTCTTTAAAAAGAAATGGGCCACCATGGATAAGGGTGAGATAAAAATAACCCCGGAAGGTAAAGAAGCCCTGCATAAGGAGTCGGAAGATGAACTTTTACTGAACAGGCTCTTTGAAACCCAGAAATTACTACTCGATCCGTCTAATATAGTAAAAGAGGGACTTAATCTCCTTAAGAAGCGGAAAAATATCGTTAAAATTAAAAAACAGCATAAATTTACCTTTGAACTCACAGATAAGGGTAAAAAACTGCTGGATATGGGTATAGTAATTAAGGACCAGGCCACACAATTAACCCACTCTGATTTGAAGACGGGAAGGTGGAAGGAGCTGGAATACCGGCCATACGATATACAGGCTGAATATCCGGATATATACCCTGGTAAGATCCACCCCCTGCAGAGGACCATAGAGGAGATCCGGAGCATCTTCATAAAGTTAGGTTTTACCGAGTCCAAGGGCACCATCCTGGAATCTGCCTTCTGGAATTTCGACTGCCTCTTCCAGCCCCAGGACCACGCTGCCCGGGAGATGCAGGACACCTTTTACATAAAGATACCCCAGATGACCCGTTTACCAGGAGAAGACCTGGTACGTAAGGTTTCACGCGTCCATGAAACTGGAGGAAGCACCGGTTCAGAAGGATGGGGATACCAATGGGATGAAGAGGTAGCCCGGCAATCGGTACTCCGTACCCATACCACCTGTGTATCAGCCCGTTTCTTAGAGGATAATCAACCACCACTCAAGATGTTTTCCGTGGGTCGTGTCTTCAGAAGGGAGACTATAACCTATAAGCATTTACCTGAGTTCCACCAGGTAGAGGGGATCGTAGCGGCTGAAGATATTGATTTTGAAAATCTACTGGGAATACTCAAGGAATTTTACCATAAACTGGGCTTTGAAGTGAGGTTCCGTCCAGCATACTTCCCTTATACCTATCTTTCCACTGAATGTGAGATTTACCTTCCAGAAAAGGAAAGCTGGATAGAACTGGGCGGATCAGGAATGTTTCGACCCGAAGTACTGGAGCCACTGGGTGTGGAGACCCCGGTTGCAGCTTTTGGACTGGGAATAGAGAGGCTGGCCATGATCCGGTTAGGTATAACCGATATCCGGATGCTGTACCAGAGTGACCTGGGCTGGCTTAGGAAGTTACCTGTAATCCGGATTTAAATTTTTTTTTATTAATTTCTGGATGGCATTGATCTTTTTCAAATTTTGAATAATTGCATTATGCAAGAATTGAAGGTGTAACATATTTGACAAATCAAAACAGTGATTCAGATAACAGAATTAAGATGATTACCAGAGACTCGGAAAAAGCCATCAGAAGTCTATCTTTTCCCATGATGTTCATCATGATACTCATAATAGGATACCAAATAGTGGATAGTATATGGTCGCAGGACTCAGGGCGGATGCACTCGCTGCTTTAGGGTTTATAATGCCAATCTACATGGTGATGGTTGGATTAGGTACCTTGTGATAGGAAGAACTTTTGTCCCACACCATTCCCATCTACATGGTGATGGTTGGATTAGGTACTTCATTGAGGAGTGCCGGGCCATCTGGGCCAAAGAGCATCTACATGGTGATGGTTGGATTAGGTACAGGGACTACGTCACTTATAGCTCGCTGTATAGGAGTAGAAAACAAAAAAAGAGCAAACATACACTCAATACTATTGACTTTAATCATTTCTATAGTCATACCAATTATTTTACTGGTGTTTTTAAAGGATATACTATATGCCATGGGTGCTGCATCCGTGTTAACTCTGGCAACGGAGTATGGACAAATAGTTTATAGGATCCTTTGCATTACTATTTAATCTAATTGGATCCAGTATCTTACGTGCAGAAGGGGGATATGAAAAGAGCTACATATGCCATTGCAGTAAGCAGTATATTGAACATGGTTATAGCACCAGTATTCATCTACACATTGAAGATGGGAATCAAAGGAGCAGCAATAGCAACCATAATATCTTCATTAGTAGCAGCTGTTGCCATTTTTTACTGGATTTTAATAAAAAAGACACTTATATCTCATTTAAATTGAGTACTTTCCATTTTAATTTAACCATTGTAAAAGAAATATTTACAGTAGCCATACCAGCTACTTTAGAAGAATCTATATTGTCAGTATTAACAATCGGTATCAATGCCATGCTATCTATTGTAGCGGGAGTGACTGCAGCGGCTGTTTACACTGCAGGATGGAGAATTGTATCTCTGAGAATTATACCAGCAATCGGAATAGAAGAAGCGTTATTAACAGTTGCCGGAATAGCATATGGTGCTAAAAGCTTCAAAAACTTAGAATTAAGTTTTAATTACGTGATAAAGTTAGGAGTGATTATATCACTGGGTATATCCCTAGTAATTTACATCTTCGCCTCAAATATCGCATGGTTATTCTCCTATTCCTCAAACAGTGGAGATATAACACCCATGATAGCTCAATTTTTGAGGATTTTCTGCGTATTCTTCATGGCCATCCCCTTTTGGACTGGCTTCAAATACAGTATTCCGGAGCGGGTAAAGGCACAACATCGCTATTTTTGGTTATTATAAGAGATTTAATATTATCACCAGTGATAGCCTATATATTGGGATTCATATTCCATTTAGGAGAACTAGGAGTTTACTGGGGAATAGTTTCTGGTGTGATAATAGGATCAGCTGTAAGCTACCTGTATTTCAGGTTGTTTTTAAGGGAATTAAAAAAAAAGTGGAGAACACAACAAGTATAAATTAATTTAAAAAGAAATAAAAACATGAGTGGCCAAACATGAAAGAAAGAGAACGAATCTCCAGGGATGAAATTCTATGAGATGCCCATTGGATCTCTAATAAGCGCCATAAGCAGAGCTCATCTAGCATATTATGTTCGGTGAAATTGAAAAGTTAGGAATCACCGGGGGCCAATATTACTTTTTAAACGCCCTCATACACGAAGATGGAATTATTCAGGAAGAACTGGCCAGTAACGTCCATATGAATGAAAGCACCATAACCAGGGCTTTGAAGAAATTAGAAGACGCAGACATGGTGCACCGAGAAGTTGATGAAAATAACCGTAGAAGAAAGATCATCACTGTTACAGAAAAAGGAAAAGATGCTGTAGATAAAATCAGGAAATTAGATGAAGAATGGGATGATAAAATTAGATCATTATCTCCCAGTGAAAAAACCAGATTAAAAAAAAATATTAAGGACTCTGAGTTTAGAATCTCTACAGATGATGCATGAGATCAAAGGGTAGATACAACATCCGTGAAGTTGCACTTTTTCGACATCTCTGTTACACCATCTTAAGAATGAGTGTGATCTATTTATACCAACTTTTTTTTTATTATGATCAATAGTTGCAATTTCAGGAGTTCAAACTGAAAATCGGCAAACTTACTGTAAATAAATAACTTAACCTATACCTAACGACTCATTTACTGCATTTTTTCATGATTTTCCATGAGTAGGGTGAAATTCCGTTTGAAATTTAAAATAAGTGGTGGAACATATAATTAGAATTGTTACAATTTCCCATCGGAAATTTAAAAAAATAGGAGATATGGTTATGGAATTCTTGGATGTAATTAAAAACAGGTACAGTGTCCGTGGATATGAATCTGATGAAGTAGAAGAAGATAAACTTAATTTAGTCCTTGAAGCTGCACGCCTAGCACCTACCGCCGTAAATAAACAGCCTTTTCAGTTCATCGTTATTAGAACCAGGGGCCGGGAGGAAGAACTGAAACGTATTTACCCGGCGGATTGGTTTGTGGAGGCACCTATCGTTATCTGTGCAGTTACAATCCCTGGTGAAGCCTGGGTCCGTCGAGATGGTAAGAACTACTGTGAAGTGGATACAGCCATTGCCTTTGACCATTTAGTACTGGCTGCTACCAGTTTAGGACTGGGTACCTGCTGGATAGCGGCATTCGATTTAGAAGCTGCACGTGAAGTTCTCGAGATCCCTGAACACGCCCTGCCACTGCTTTTTACTCCTTTAGGGTATCCAAAAGCCGGGCCAAGACGTATGGGTAGGAAAGAACTGGAAAAACTGGTGAGATACGAAAAATGATAATTACGGAGGAGAAATAAGATGAAAAAATCTGTCGGAGCAAAAACAATCATCTACCCCACACCGGTTTTGATCGTGGGAACATACGATAAATCTGGAAAGCCTAATGTGATGAATGCTGCCTGGGGAGGAATTAACTGTTCAGATCCACCCTGTGTTTATGTATCGGTAAGGGAATCAAGGTACACCTTCGATAATATAGTAGAAAATGAAGCGTTTACCATAAGCATCCCCACAGAGGAGCAGGTTGTAGAAGCAGACTACTTTGGGATAGTCTCCGGGAGGGATGCCGATAAACTGGCCACCACCGGACTTACACCAGTGAAGAGTGACCTGGTAAACGCCCCTTACATCCATGAATTTCCTCTGATCCTGGAGTGTAAACTAATCCACACAGTGGATCTTGGTGCCCACACCCAGTTTACCGGGAAGATCCTGGATGTGAAAGTAGACTCAGAACTCACTGATTCCCGGGGAAACCCGGATATTAAAAAGATAAATCCCATCCTATACGATCCAGCAGGCTTAGCTTATTATGGGATAGGTGAATTTAAGGGACAGGCTTTTTCTATAGGTAAAAAGTTTAAATAATAGATATATAATGGTGAAAAAGTACCTTCACCTTATATTATTGTGAATTTCCCCTGTAGATGCACAGTAAGGCTTATCTGGTAAATTTATACGATTACAATAAAATATTAACTGTATATCATTTTACTGATGATATGCAGGCGGTATTCCAAGCGAAAAGTATATTGATTAAGATGAATCAATATTTAATTATGTGTAATAGCTTGGATGTTCAAAGTTTTAAAAGGTCCGGATATTATGTGTGATCGGGATGAAATTCACTCGCAAATAGTTCAAACCCTTAGAAATACTGATTTTCCAAAAAATTCACACGAAGAATTAATAGAATCGCTACCAAAAGGAATTAACACAGTATATACGGCAGATCGAATCGTACTGACTGCCGGGGCAGCGGACAAATTCATCAAAGAAACAGACTTCCCCTTCAACAACGCAGAAGAAGTAGCAGATACCATAGTAGAAAGATGCGTCTATTTCGACAGTAAATAACAATTTTTTTTTGAATAGATAGGTTTTGAACAGTAAACAGTACTTTTGTAAATTAGAATTAGATCTGATATATGAAAATTTACTTCGCTAAACCGTTATATTACGAAGTTGTCGAATTTTCAATCAAATATTAGTTATTTTAAAAGTGGAGTCCTATTTTTTTGATAGAAAAATATTAATATATACATCTTTAGATTATCCTAATAGATGCGGGGGTGCGATTTTGGTATCAAACGCCACAGAAAAAGCAAAAAAATTATTAGATGAATCCTTAAAGGAATTAGAATCTTCTAAAGGAAGTGTTTTAACTGGAATTCAAAAATTGTCTCGTGCTGCAAGTATTTTAAACGATGAAGAAGTAAGCATTTGGTGTGAAATACAATTTGGAAAAGAAAAATACACATATCCATTAGAAGAGTATTATAAAAGTCTTTTTGATTTTGGTAAGGAATTACAAAATAATGGGGAAACAAAGGAATTAAAAAACTTGATGGAACAAAAAAAGGAAGAATTAAAAAAAATCAATTTAAAAGAAGGTATCCATTTTGGTACGGGGGAGATTTTCAAATTAGGCTTGATGATGCGGGTGGAGAATTTTTAAATATAGGATTTATTGAAGAGAAGTATAGACTTTAGTAAAAACGAATATAACCAAAAGTGGTAAATTTTATAGAGGAAATCTTTATAAACATTTAAGTTATGTTAGAACAGAGGCCCATAATATAGCGAATAAATTATATAACAAAATTGCATTTTCCGATATTCCATTTACAGCTTTTGATGTTCTAAAAGAGGAAATAGATGATAAACTTTTTGATTTAGATCCCCAGCTAGCTGAAAATTTAATGTTAGCATTCAAAAATGTGAATTCTGATAGTAAAGAGGAATGGTCTCAAGCTCTCACAACATGTAGAAGAACAATTCAAAAACTTGCCGATGATCTTTATCCTCCTAACGATAAAATAATAAATGGTAGAAAACTTGGTAAAAATCAATATATTAATCGCCTGTGGTTTTTCATGGATGAATCAATAGAAAGTGATTCCGATAAAAAATTAGCAAAAGCACATGTTGATTATATTGGTAATTATTTAGAATCAATACATAATAAAACAAAAAAGGCGTTCATAGTGAAATTACAAGATATGAAGCGATAAAAACGGTTTTACACACATATTTATTAATAAAAGATGTATTAAATTACAATAAAAATAATTTAGAACCCCAAAAAAATAGGTTAAATATTAATGAAGCTTCATTGGATGAAATTGAGATTGTCTTGGGAATTAAAAGGGATGTTGCGAAAGAAATTATAAAATTAAGAGTAAAAAAACCTTTAGACGAAGCAAGTTTAATATCAATTAAAGGGATAGGACCAAAAGCTTTAGAAAAAGCTAAAAAATCATTTTCATTTGAACCTATTAAAAATAAATGATAATTTATTTATGAAAGATTAAAATATTTGTGGAGTAACTATAAGGAAACGTTTCGTTTTTAGTAATTTTAAGACATAATAAAATCAGAGGTGGGTGTATGGCTGAAATTAAGTTGGATTGGCAAATTAAAAATATTGGTCCACATACGGATCTTGAATATGAGCATGATACTAACTCAATAAAGATAGGTATTTATGCAAATAATGGTATGGGTAAAACTTTTATTAGTAGAGCTTATAGATTAGCTTCTCCATCTTATGAACCCGAAATAGAAACAATTAATAACATTTTAACTACAAATAAGACAACTGGTCAGTTTTCATTTAGAATTGAAAGGCCAACCGACCCAGTTAAACAAATTAGGAATTTGAAAATTGAATTGGAAAAAGACTCAAAACCAACGGTTATAAATGATACAGATTATCTCTTTCATGTTTTTAATAGTGAGTATGTAAGTGATAATTTAGAGAAACATAAGTATAAGCCAAATGATGATATTCAAGGTTATATTTTAGGTAAAGTTAATATTGATGTAACAAATGAAAAATTAAGACAGGAAGAATTAGAGAAACAACGAAATTTAAAATATAAAGAATTAGAAACCGTAATTACTAATGCTAAAGTTGATTTAGATGATCTTGGTGTAAGTAAAAGACTTAATGAATACAAGAATATTACATTTAAAAATTTATTATCAGATCTAGATATTAATGAAAATAAAAGTTTTGACATAATTAAAAGTGAATATCAACAATTAATATCGATGCCTGATGGTATTAATGACGTATCACTAATTAAATTTGATATTGATAGTTCTAAACTGGAATCTATTAAAAAATTATTGTCTAAATCTTATGAAAAATCTCAAATTGATCAGGATTTCGTTAATGAGATAAAAACTAAACTTGATTTTATTGAAAAGGGATTGAATTTATTAGAATTTAATAATAAAGTATGTCCTTTTTGTAAACAAGGATTTAGTGCTAATGCAATTAAAATTATAGAGTTATATAATAAATTCTTTCAGGATGAAGAAGCAAAGACAATAAGAGAAATAGATGGATTATTAGGTTTTCTAGATAATTTGAAATCTAATATTATAGATTATTATAGTGAATTTAATGAAATACATTTAGAGTATGATAAAATTGAAAATTTTTTACCTTCCCATAAAAAAGCAGATTTAAAACTTTTAATAGATAATAAATCTGTTTTAGACGAAATAGATCAGCTAATTACGATGTTAAAGACTAAGAAATTAGATATTTCTTCATCAAATTTTAATTGTGAAGAACAAATAGAGGATATTACGAATTTTCTTAAACAATTAAAAGATAATTCACGAACTCAAAATGATCAAATTAAAAAATTGAATCAAATTAAAAATTCAATTGACGAAGAAAAACTTCAATTAAGAAGAAAACTTTGTAATGCTAAGTTTTTAGCTATAAAAAATGAACATAAATTAGATATTGATGAATATACAACTTTAGAATCAGAT
Organism: Methanobacterium sp. UBA279; assembly: GCA_002502855.1. Lineage (GTDB taxonomy): Archaea > Methanobacteriota > Methanobacteria > Methanobacteriales > Methanobacteriaceae > Methanobacterium_A. The sequence continues at coordinate 24,787 of DAQK01000029.1, read as the reverse complement.
ATTTCTGAAATTATCGATGAAATAAAATTAAAAGAAAGCAAAACAAAATTTGATCGAAAGGCAAAAGTAGTTGAATCCCTGAATTACTTTTTAGAATATTTTTTTGGTGATAAATACGCATTAGACAAAAAGAACTTTTGTATAACATTTATGGATGAAAGTCTTTCCGATAATGCAACACAGGTATTGAGTGATGGTGAAAAAGGAATAGTGGCTTTTTGCTACTATTTAGCTACAGTACATACAATAATAGAAACTGAAGATGATTATGAAAAGTTATTTTTTGTTATTGACGACCCTATATCAAGCATGGATTTCAATTATGTTTATCGAGTGGCTCAAAGCATCCGACATATAAATAAACATTTTGGTATAGAAAGCCGCCAAGTCAGATTTATCATACTTACTCATAATTTTGAATTCATGAATTTATTAATGCGGAATAATATTATTAATCAAAAATATATTCTTGAAAAAAATAATATTGCTAATTGGAATAAAAAATTAATTTTACCTTATCAAAGTCATTTAGTAGATATTATTAGGATCTCAAAACAAGAAATACCTCCATCTCATACTACTGCCAATTCTATAAGACATGTTTTAGAGACTATTTGTAAGTTCGAAAATCTTGATTATAGTCTTGAAAGTTATATTTCAGAAAATCAAGAATTGAATGAAAATAGTTATATTTATTCTTTAATCCAAGACTTATCACATGGTGAACTTCGTTCTCAACCATCTGTTTCAGAGCAAGATATTACTGAAGCTTGTAAAGCTGTGGTTAAATTCATTGAAAGAAAATATCATGGACAAATTGAAGCATTAACTTAATAATCTACTTTCCATTATTTAATTTTCCCATTCATTAAATCATATGAATCACAATAATCCATCTATCTTACTCTAATACAACACTTCATCTATCTTTTTCATACTAACAATCGTTATTTTAATGATTTCGACTATCTGGAGGAAATCTTCAATTTCCTGATTACTTAGCTTTTTATTCTTTCTTTCTTTTAGAAAATGTTCTAGTACGTCATATCCGCCGATATGATAATTCCATACATTCACTGGAACATTTTCAAAATATTGTTGATCATTAATCCATAATTTACCGTCTTTAAATTTAACATTTTCAACAACATTGGAACCTTCTACATCAAACTTAGTTTTTACAGTCATATTTTTATCCATCAGGTGTAAATCAACTAAATATTCTCCAATATTAGATACTTCCTTGAATTTCTCGTAATTATCTATAAAGGGAATTCTCGGGAAGTCATATCGTAGAATAGGTTCATATTTTTCCCTATACTTTGGTGATTGTAGAATTGCGTATATATAATCAAAAATCTCTTCAGGAGAAGGTTCAACACCGTATTTATTATGTAGATATTTGACTAAATCGGGGCTGAGGTTTGGTATTCTTCCAGTTTCTTCGTAAAGATATAAAGGAAATAGCAGCTCACCTCCTCTTCTAAATAAGTTAAAATCAATGATTTTATCCGAAACAAAAACTATGTCATAATAGCTCGAACCTATAGCACCCCATTGTCTACCAATTACCAAACCCTTGTTATTTTTTTGCATATGTTTCATTACTTCATCTCTGGGCCGACAATGGAATCCTTTAGTTTTACCAGTGAAATAAGTATATCTAATATCAAAAGGGCGGTAAAGAATCGGTGAAATCTTATTATTATCAAGCCCACTTGATTTCAAATCTTCTTGTGCCCATACAATTTTCCAATCGCTTGAATCTTTTTTCAATTGATAATTACTTCTCGCTTTTTCGGGTTCTAAATGGGTAAAATCGTGTATTATTCTTGAAATATCATCAGCAGTCCATTGAATAGTTAATTGATCACGAGCCGTTACTATTCCCACATTATTAACTGGAAAAATATCTTTTATTCCCCAATATTTTTCAAATTCATTCAGTATAGAGTTATCCATAGGTATTAAGAAATAATATTCAGAAATTGGTTCAATTTCCTGCCATTCTACATTATTTACAGTGTGACGGTCTAACCAATGATATTTACTATCTTTTAAACCCCATAAATCAGAATAAAATACTTTCTTATCCTTAAATGCACTATTTTTAATAAATATACTTATGGCTACTCCTTGCTGGATATCAAAAACATTTTCATCTTCACTTCCATCAGGACATTTCTCTTTCTTTTTAGCATTGCCGTGTAAGTTCAAAATATAAATCCTATCAAAACTTCTTAATAACGATTCTCTCATTCCTCTGAATGTTGGATTGTCTAAGAAACTATGATTAGTGATGAAACCAACTACACCCTCTCCAGTTTTATCTATTTTCCACTGTGCAAAGCGTATGAACTTCACATAATCATCTTGTAGCCATTTGGGGTTTCTTTCGCCGAGTTTTTCACCATTAACTTTGTAGTAACCATCATCACGACTTCCGTCAGCCCTTGTGTACCCTTTTTTTAGCATGTCATCAATCCATTTTCCTTTATTTGCGGACATGCCTGCGTAAGGTGGATTGCCAATAATGGCAATTATTGGTTCTTTTGATTTTATTTTAGAAGTGGCTATATTTTCTAGCGCAATTTCTCTCAAAAATGGTAAGAATTGTGCTTGTTCTTCTTTTGAAGGTTCAAGTGTATTGGTTAAATAGATTTGGATTCTGTCTGTTTCTTTGAATTTATAGTGCCAGCTTTGTAATATGTCTGATAATTTAAGGTGGGCAATAACATAAGGCGTGATTAAAAGTTCTAAACCGTAAAAATGTTTGAGGAGATGTTTTTGGATTTTTTCATCTATCAACCCACGTAGGCCTTGGTTCCTTAGTTCATTTAGAACAACTAAAAAGGTAATCCAGAAGAAAGTACCTGTGCCGGCTGCTGGATCTAAAACTGTAACACTATCATCTGCAAATCCGGTGGGTTTGTTAAAATGTGTTTTCAAAATCCAATGTGTAGAGTTGACTATAAAGTTCACTACAGGTCTTGGGGTGTAATAGACACCCAATTTCTTCTTTTTTTCTGGTTCATAGAAATATATAAAATCTTCATACAAAAATAAGATTGGATCTTTATCTTTTTTGCCACGTTTATCAATTGTAGTGAATACTTCATCCATTTTAGTGATGTTTAAAATATCAACAATATCATCTATTATCCAGGATATGTAAGAGGGAAATTCTGAAACAGACATGTTAATAAACATCCGCTTGAGTATCCCTATATTTTCAGGTATATGAGAGTAAGCTGTTATTCTATCAATTTCTTCTGGTGAATTTTTCCTTGCCAAAAATAAACTATAAGTAACCGTCTGAGCGTAAGCATCAGCACTATCTTCAATGCTAATGTCGTTAATTAAACTCTTTATCCCTAAATAGAAATCATAAAGTGGAGACGGACTTTCTTTACGAGCTGCTTTGAAGATATCTTCCTTTAATTGGCCCATGACTATATCCTTCAATAATTTTGCTTTTTTAGCCAATTCACTTGCCAATTCCTCTGCATCCTTTATAGTGGGGAGTTTATAACCGAAGAACTCACCCATTAACTGATTGAATGCGTCAATCTTTTCATCTAGAACTGTGAATCTGGAATTATCTAAATCCAATTTTGTAAATAGATTAAAATCAATTACATTCTTCTGACCCTTCCTAATTAAAATGAAACGAGCATAATCTGTGAGGATAATGTTGTCAATACTTTGAATATATTTTTTCATCTGTTTTGTTTCCATCACATTGTCCAGATTTTCTCCTAAATCCTTAGTTTCTATATAACCTACGTTCGCTGAACCTAAAAATGCTTTGTAATCTGGTGCTCCCAAGCCAGTTTTCCTTTTTGGCTCGTGGATGAGGTTATAATTGGTATTTGAACTTCTGATCAAATTCTCAAATGCAGTTCTAAAGGTCATTTCTGTATAATCTTTACCCATATAGATTTTTCTAACTTCCTTTAGATACTCATTTATTACCTTTTTTACCATTCCTTTGCACCTGATAGATTGTATTTGAAATCATTACTTTAACTTTTTCTATTTCTTTGTATTTGGCTTGTTATGATATATCCTTTTAAGCCTATTACATTACACATTCAAATCTTCCTCTACCATATTATAAGATTCTAAATAGTAACATCTATTAGTGATGAATTAATAACAAACGAATAGAGTTGGTAAGTATGAAGATACGTAAAACGAGAATCAATAATGCAAGAGCTAATTTAGGATTCATAGATTATGGTGTCAATGTTATTTTTGGTATTGAGAATATAAATAGGTTTCAAACGATTTTAGAAAGAATTGGCTTTACAAATAGACTTAGTGTTGGAGAAAGAGTACTTCCACGCCCTGTTGGTAGAATAAGTGGTTTTAATGCAGAAGGCGGCTTTTTAAGACATAAGGATCAGCCTAAAGAAACTGTTACTTATCAAAGAGAACATCATTGGACTGAATGTCATGGTAAAGCCCGTGTACGAAGAACTGGATATGTTGATTTTTCAGTGGAAAGATATCCTAGAACTATTATTAAACCCCCTAGCATTGAATTCACAATTTCAGCCAGATCAGATGGATCTAAGATTTTAATTGCACCAGTAATAGAATATAATAGTTCTAATGAGAAGGAAATAAAACACATAATCAACTTATTTTTGGAAATTTTTGGTGAATGTGATGTTTTTTCTGAAAATTTAGATGAAATAATAGATGTTCGCATAAAAAGATTAAATTGGGAAGTTTTACCTGCAGGGCCTATGCCATGGTCTCAACTGTATGAAAAATTACGTCCTCTTTTGAACCGTGTTAAACCTCTTATTAGACCTGTTGCAAAATGGAGACTGGAAACATTAAGATCTTATAATCCTGACTTTGTTGCAATTGGACATGCAGGTTTTAGTGGGTATGTGGTATATGCTTTTGAATCGAAAGACCTATACATCTTTGAAAGTATATACTATGGAAATGCAACTTATGTATTTGGAGAAGATTGGGAAGAACTTTCTAAGAAATCAAAAGCTGAAATACTAGATGAAAATCTACAAAAAAGTAGAATAATCCATCGTGAAGGTTGGCGAAGAGAAATAGATAATTTATTTAATGTTTAAATTTGAAAGTTTTTTTTGGAAATCTAATAATAATGCTATACTATGCTGAACCTATGAACGGATTACGTTAATATGCGAAGTATTAAAATTATTTTATTTTTACGCCATTTTTTTATCTATTATCTCATGAATTTCCTTGCAAATGTCGCTACGAACGCTGCCCATAAAAAAGTTCCTAATATTATTTCTAAAGTCGCTAAAAGTTGATAGGTTCCGGAAGTTAGCTGATATTCACTTGTGCCTAATGCTAGAGCATTTTTAAAGCTAAAATATAAATATGTTGGGAATCCATATTCTCCTTTTAAACCACTGCCAAACCAGAATAAAACTGCAAAAATAAAAGCAACTACTATAGCAGTGCCTATAATTCTATAAGGATAAACACCATAGCCAAAACAATATTGTACTAATAACTCTGGATATTTGTAGTAATAAGGTCTTTGCTTTCTGTGGGTTATCATTTCAAGGTAATAATGTTCATCTGCAGCGTTTTTATCACCCAATGATTCATAAAGACGTTTTGCCTTTCTATAAGCATCCTCTTCATTTTGAAGTAATTTGAATTTAGAGCCCTTTAAAAATAATCGTCCTTTTATATCGGACATTTCAATATTACAAGAATTTATTGTAGAGTCAATAAAATTAGCGTTACCTTCTATAGTAGCACCTCTGAAATCAACAGCATTTATAGTGGCGCCTTTGAATTCAGCATCACCCCTTATAGTTGTACCCTCAAAACTAGAATAACCATCTAGGATTGAACTCTCAAAACTAACACGATCTTCAATAATGGTACTGATACAAGAAATACCAAATTTTAAATTGGAATTTGAAAAAGTAGCACTCCCTCTTATTTTGGCACCGCTAAAATTAACAAAGCCCGTTGCAGTAATGCCATCAAACTGAGCACTGTGTATAATCGCATCGCTGAAATTAACAAGAGATTCGTCCATAATAGCATAACTGAAAACAGTTGGAGATTCATCCATAATAGCGTCCACAAGAGCAGCATAACTTGAACCAGTATCAACTTTTAAAACCTCATCTAAATTGTCTGAAAGAGTCGAAACAACATATTCAAAATTCGCATTTACAAAATAAGCATTCATTAATTTTGCACGTCTAAAATCAGCGATAGCGTGGAATGTTGTACCAATAAATTTTGCATCCCATATAGTAGCATCACTAAAATAAGCGCCACCTTCTATAATAGCACCACTAAAAATAACACCACCCTTGATGTTAGCACCTTGGAGTTTTATATCCCATAATTTTGCACCCGTAAAATCGAAATCATTGTTGATTATTTTCTCATTAGTTTTCTTCCTTTTCTCTTCCGATATAAGCCTGAATTCGGGGGATTTTTCATCAGCGGGAAAATCCATATGGAGTATGCAGTAATCTGAATCCTTCCAAGATTCCTCAACACATTTATAGTTTGTATACCCATCCTCTTGATATTCATATTTACAGCTTACCATGGCCGTCCCTTAGTGGTTTTTTAACTAGAAATTAAATTTTAATTAATTATAATTCCTTTTGTAATATTCAACAAATTTGTTTAATTTTTTTCATCAGTACTAATTTCAAATTCAAAGTTATAAGGGTTAGTTTTATCCTTTAAAACTCTCACAATTATTATTTCAGAACTTAAAACTTTTAATTTTCTATCTAATTCCTTTTTTCTTTGATTAATCTCATTTTGTACTTCCTGAATTTTTGATTTAATCTTTTTATCCTCATTACCATCTTTATCGACAGTAAATTTGATATTGTTAATCATATTAGTTAAATCAGTGGCGAAGTCTTGCATTAGGGCTAGATCATCTTTAAACTCTTCTAAACTACCTTCAGGTTCAAACTCTTCATACAGAGAATATTTTGATTTAAGATTGTTTACTTTCCTTTCAGTATGATTAACAAGGAAAAGATCCACCTTAATATCCATTTTTTTAGCTAAAAACAAATGCCACGACATTTGTTTATCAGAAACCCTATCCCTTTCACTTTTTACTTCTGAAAAAAATAATTCATTATTATTGTAGACGATCAAATCAGGTAAACCACTTCTATTTTCAGCAAAATTTGAGATTAACCTTTCTAAAATACCTAAAAGCATCGTTTTATTCATTGTTTTAGTGGGAATCAGTAATTCCTCTTGAGTAAAACGATCCCACCTTTCAATAGGGCGGCAAGATTTCCCATAGTTTATTTTATAGGAATTTGAAATTTCTTGTTCTATGTTGTTATTATTGAGTTGATTCAATCGGTTGTTGATCAAATTTTTCCTTCTGAGATAAAATTCTGGTTTGAAAAAATCATGAGGCATGTCATTAAATTGAGAAGCTAGTGGAAAACCTTCATTAAAAACTCCATTTATTCTAGCAAAAATCACATCCCAAAACAACAAAGCCATTAAAAATCCCCAATAAAAATCTTCCGACCACAAAGCATTATATCCGAGATTTTCGTAAAATTTAATAGCGACTTCTTCAACAAAAAGATCTGAGTCTTCAAACAGATATTTTGCTTTTCCTCTACCACCACTATCTATCTTTTCTACATCAAAAGTCACGAAATTTATTTTATCATTCCTATTCTTTGGAGGCTGCTTTGAAGGGTTTTTTTCATCAGAAGCTAAATTATTTTCAAAACCTAATTCTTTAATTAAAACATTAAAAGACTGTTCTTTTGATAATACGGATTTAGGCAAACTTAAATCATCAAAACATGTGTAATATCTAATTTTTAAGGCATTAAAGTTGGATTCTAATTGTGAATTTGTCTTCTTAATTAAATATTGTATAAAATCTATGACTCCTGGTGCTAAATCAATAAATTCTTCAAAATATTGATCGTTATTGGATAGGCCGCTTGTATCCAAGATGCAAACTTTAAAGCAACAGTCTAAAGCAGCTTCATAGTCATTTTTATCTTTATTTACCTTATATTTTGATAGAATTGAGTTTCTATACAAACCCCAGTTCCCTTTTCTTCTCTCTGTTAATCCATATTTTTCTAATAAATCTAGTGCTACAATATATTTCAAATTAGCATCAGTATTGTTTTTTAATAAATCATGATATTCTTCTAATGAAAATACGCTGAAATTTGTTGAATTGTAATGATAATAAGCTACATGATCATTTTCTTTGACAATTTTCTCCCCATTTTCAGTTAAAACATAATATGATCCCGGGAATTCGGATATAATTTCATTTCCTGTAAGATTATTCTTTATACGTTCTACTAACTCTTTTTTCCTGCCAGAAACTGGTTGGCTATACTTTTTTAATATTTTTTTAATATCAACCACTCGGGCCTTTTCAACATTATATAAAGGTTTAGACAAGGTCAAATGATTATTATTCATGGCATCTACTATTAATTCATCAGTATTTATACCATAATCATATTTGAAATTATTGGGAAACTCAGAACCAACCATATGACCATTAGCTCTGTTTAAAAAAATAACATATCCCGGTTCGATATCATCATAATTTTCGCTTTCAATATCAATGATTTTAGTTTCATCATGTTGCTTTTCTTCAAATATATCAGAAATTTTTTCCCCACACTCTTGGCAAAAATTAGCATAATCTGGATTTTCAGTTCCACAATTCGGGCAATAAATTATCTTTCCTTGCTTACCTATACTTTCACCAATCACTTCAAGACTATTTGAATAAATTAAATTCCCACCACAACTGCATTCACTAGCAAAATCACCCGGAGATTCATCATTCTGGAGTTCATAGTATCCATTGCACCTATCACAAATTAAATAATCCTTAATCTCCTTTTGTAATTTACCTTCCTTTCGCGCCCTGAGTCTTTTATTAATTTCATCACTTGAAACCATGATTAACCCCTTAATATAATGGTTATTTAGTTTTGACGATCAGATTGTTCTTCCATTATTTCTAATTCCCTTTCAGCTATCTTTTCAGCTCTATGTCTTACTCTATCAAAGGTATTCCAAGTCTTTAAATTGAAACCGCATCCTACACAAAACCAACTGTACCAATATAAATTATCGGACATTTCTAATTTAGTTTTACAATTAGGACATCTTGGAAAATATTCCACATCAATTGATAATTTCTTATTTCTTATATCAAATGGATCTGGAATTGGATCTGGATTAGGAGTTCTAATTTTCCATATAACATTAAAATAGGGCAATTCACCTAAATCTCTCCAACCATAGTAGGGAGCTCCCACACTAAACGGACCTGAATGGTAAGACATTTTTCTTCTTATGATTATTGTTAAAAACCATAATAAAAGAATAATTAACAAAATAACCCATATAAATTGAGGAATGGAACTGTATACTGCTATCCAATCTTTATTAACAAATAAAGAATAAACAAAAGGTGAAATCAGTACTAATATGGTAGCTGCTACGGGTGAACGATAGCTTTCAGTTAAGAATTTCTTAAAACTCATATATTCTAATTTGTTATAAAGTAATAAAATTTTTTCTAGTTTATTCATATCAAAACATTTAAATTTCAAATAAAGAAAAAACTTAATGGTTAAATTTTATTATTTAATTCACGACGTTTTTCTAACAGTTCAAACTCCCTCTCAACACACCCATGACCCTTCATCAAGTGCTGAGTTTAAATTTCACTGATCCATGGCAGAGGGCCCCCACATTAATGTACCCTAATTACTCCATCTTTATTATCAAAATCAGTGTCAAATGATATTATTTCATTGATTTCTAATTCTTTCATGGTCTCCAGAAGTAGGGTATCTACCAGTGACAGGGACCCGTCATACTTCAAATGGGTAATCATACCTCTATCCAGAAGATGGTTGGTGTTATATATTTTGTAATTGTCTTTGATGTTATGGTACAGGTCTGTAGCTATTTTACCCCCATATAAACTCCCAGAAATAGTTATTGATTCAAAGATCACGCCATCAGTAACGTATTTTTCTTCATTTTCTATTTTACTTAGAATTTCTACGGCCCTTTCATGGTACCTGTCTTTGGTATCTAAAAGGTTTATAAAGAAATTAGTGTCTACTAGAATCAATTTCCTCACCGTGGTCTATTCTTTTTTGAATTTTAACACTGTCAATGGGTTTTTTACTTGATACTATTCCCACGATATCATCTAGTCTGCACCGCTTTCTAAAATTAATGTTGATTTCACCATCTTCATTTACAATCCATTCCACGATGTCGTTGGCCTGTACTTTGAACATTTTACGAATCTCCGAGGGAATAGCCGTTTGGTTGTTATCATACACTTTAGTAGTTATCATAAGATTCACCAATTAAATATAAATTTAACAACTTATATAAAATTTAACTGTGAATATCAATTTAGCGTAGATTGGTTAAATTTCAGCTTAGGAAAATTCAGAATACACTTGGTTTTTCCCGCCATCATATCCGCCAAAAATTTAATATATCAGCCAGAACTCGATAAAGCTTTACATCTTCCTGATTTTTATTTTTTGTTATTTTTCTAATTTATGGCGCTCTTTCACCCTCTCAAACTCCCCCTCAGCATACCTTATAACCTCCAGTAAGTATGTTGTGGCTGTTGAAAAACAGGGTTTCAAAGTATTGTATGCGGATACTGATGGGTTTTATGCAACTTGTGAGAAATAAAATAGTCGAAGAATTTCTAAAATAGTTTAGTATCAAAGGAACTATTAAATAATTTGAGAATCAAGATATTATTTGGTGAATTTAATTGAGTGAAATTGAAAGGGAGATAAAGGAAATAAAAGTGATGCTAGAAAAAATAGAGGGCATTATCGATTCCCGGCTTATTGGGCTTGAAGAACCTGAAGATGATGAAATCGAAGCTATAAAAGAATTCGAAAAACGTAAAAAAGCCGGAGAACTGGAATTAAATGAAATATAAGGTTTTTTTAGAACGAAAAGCTTCTAAGAAACTTGAAAGTATTGAACAATCCGACAAAGATACTATTAAAAACAAAATAGCGAAGCTTAAAGATGGCTTCGTCCCAGAACTTGACATCAAAAAATTAAAAGGTTACCCAAACCATTATCGTCTTCGGGTTGGGAGATATAGAATTCTTTTTAAACTGTTAGAAGATCGTGTGATTATAGTTTTTGCTATTTTACCTCGCAAAAAAGCATATAAATGACGTTGTCTCCTTTAAGTTCGTAATGCGTGTTTCTTCAGAATCGTTTTTGATTTCGACGATCCGGTGTATTATCGGGCTTTTTGGATACCAAGTGGCGTTATAATTACTATATAATAGAAATTTGTTAATGTAACCTTAATATTCCTTTCTTATTGTCAAATTTATCATCAAAGGAAGCTATTTCATGAATATTCATTAATTTCATTATTTCTACTGAAACGCTATCTGCAAAGGACAGGTTGTGGTATTTAACCAGGGTTTGCATTGCTTTAGGATATAATTTTTTTGTTTGAGTTTTTATGGTAAAGTTATCCATAATTTAGTTAAAAACGATTTTACAGGCTTCAACACCTGTTTTTTTTGTTTATTCCAGTTATTGTTTCGCTTAGAACTAGGTTTGAAATGATTAATTCATCTTTGGTGTCTTTAGATATTTATTTTAATTCACTCATAAATCTGAGTAATTACATATAAAGTGTCACTCATCATTATGAGTAAGTATTTATATATGGTCACTCATAGAATAGAGTAAGTGATATTATGGTGTCTCCCAGTAACGAAGATCTTTTAGATTATATACAGATGAGAATAGAAGAAGGACCACTATTTGCTCACAATTATATTTATAAAAATGGGGAAAAGCTTCAATGTAGAAATGCATTTTTCAAGCTTAAAAATCAAGTTGATAACTTTTTAGATGGCACCAGTGAAGAAAGGTTTATCACATTACCAGGATTACGTGGAGTTGGAAAAACCACTCTTCTTTTTCAGTTGTATGATTATTTAATAAACGAAAAAGGAATAAAGAAGGATAACGTCCTCTATTTCACCACTGATAATCTAAAAGATTATCTTGGAGGAAGAATCAGCGAAATTATAAACACATTTACGAGTGAAATCCATGATAAAACACCAGTTAATCTGGATGAAAATCTGTTTATCCTGATAGATGAAGCTCAATATGACAAAGACTGGTCACTTGCAGGTAAAATATTCTACGATCAAAGTAAGAAAATTTTCATGATATTTACAGGTTCCTCAGCATTAAATTTTGAATTAAATGCTGATGCTGCCCGTAGAATAAAAAAAGAACCCATATTCCCCCTGGACTTTAGTGAGTATCTAATCTTGAAACACGGAATATCCCCACCTGAAGGCATATCCACAAGTATTAAAAACCTCATCTTCAATGGTGAAGTAAATGAAGCTTACAAAAAGGAAATCGATTTAACTAAAGATTTATTAAAAATCGGAAGACCGATTGAAAAGGAATGGAAAGATTATATTTGCTGTGGAGGATTTCCTTATGGAATTAACTTAGAACATAATGAGATTCATGAAAAAACATTTAGCATGTTAGATCGAGTAATAGAGATGGATGTGCAGTATATAAAGTCTTTTAGAACAGATACAAGAAGTTTCATACATAGAATACTTGTTTTTCTTGCCTTACAGAAACCTGGAGAGCTATCAGAAGGTAAATTAGCAAATAATTTGGGAATTTCATCTGCTCTGGTAAAAAGTATACTTTATGTCCTGGAAAAAACCCATTTAATATTTCATGTAGAACCCTATTCAAAAAGCGCAGGTAAACAAGTAAGAAAAGCCTGGAAATATTATTTTCTATCTCCTTCTATTAAGGTAAGTATACTCCACCAGTTAGGAAAATATAACCCAAAAAGTCGGGAATATCTGGGGGTACTTGCTGAGAATATGGTGGCTTCATACTTTTTTACGAGCCAAAAAACCACACACATACCTTATGGAATATTCTATTCACCTGAAAGTGAAGGTGTAGACTTTCTATTAAGCGATATAGAAGGAGAAGTAATTCCTGTTGAAGTGGGAGTGGGTAAAAAGAATAAAAGGCAAATAAAAAAGTCCATCAAAAATTATAACTCAAAATATGGCATAGTGATATCAGATGCAAGAACCAGGATAACTCGGGAAGATGATTTAATCTACATTCCAATAATCACATTCTCTTTTCTTTAAATTAAAAAAAAGTTTTCGGAGTTTTTAATAATGAACGGGCAACATCGAAATGATATTAAACGAGGTTCAAAAGTTTATATAATATTAAAGAAAGATCAGCGCACAGAAAAACGAACTTTAGGAATAGTTAAAGATGTACTAACACGCTCATCATATCATCCTCATGGAATTAAAGTAAGACTGGAAGATGGACGAGTAGGTAGAGTACAAGAGATAATAAATAAATAATTCCATTGTAAATTGCGGAGTTGAATATTTTTAGAAAAAAAATATCAGGTTAATCATCAGGTTAATCATCTTGTCTTAAAACATAATGGACACTACGACCTGCACCCATTTGTTTGATTACTTTAAGGTCTAATAACTTTTTAATTTCATCAAAAGCGCTTGAATGGGATAAGTTAAACATTTCTTGTATATCCCTGTTAGCTATTCTTTTTTCTGCAATCAATTTTTCTACTATTTTCATTTGTCGTTCATTTAGTGGAATTTGCCCTTCATGTCTACTTAACCCCAGAACCTTATCTTCCACAGCTTTTATGCTAACAGCAACGCCTTCAGTGAAATATTCAAGCCAATTAGTTAAATCCAGAGATTCTTGATTAACACTATTTAAAGCTTCATAATATGCAGCTCTATCCATATCATAAAAATCATCCAAACTGAAGAATCTTTTTACATCATATCCTTTCTTATATAAAACCAACATAGCCATAATTCGCGCTGTTCTACCATTACCATCGATAAAAGGATGTATTCTTACCAGTTCATAATGTGTTATTCCAGAGGTAATGACAGGATTAAATCTTTCTAACTGAGGAGAATTAAACCATTCGAGAAAGTTTCCAATTAGTCTAGTTACTTCAGCAGTATCCGGTGGCCTGAAAATAACTTCACCTGTAATCCTATTTCCAACCACTACTTGTCGATTTCGGAAAGATCCTTCATCTTCGGAATTGTCTAAAGTTTCTTCTGTAATTATTCTATGAATTTCTAAAAGGTCTGTCTCGGTTAAAGGATTTTCTGAAGCAAAATCTGGGATTTTTTCAAGTGCATTAAAATAATTTAAAACTTCTTGACGGTCTTTCCTTCTGACAGTTATATTTTGACCTTCAGCTAAAGCAGTAACCTCTTCAAAACTTAGAGTATTACCTTCTATTGCAGTAGAAGAATGAGCACTTGTTAAAAAAGCTGCTTTTCTCAAAGAAAGCTCCCAATTTGGTATTAAAGGTGCCCTATTTATAATAGTTCTAGCTTCCTCTATACGTGTAAGATTATTTACTATAACATCAGTATATTGAAAAGTTGGTTCAAACATTTCACACCTGATTATTATTTTAAATTTTGATTATTTAAAATTTCTTATTTTTTTGATTAGGCTTCTTACAACGTAAATAATCTAGACTTACGTTATATTGTGAATTGAAAAAAATACAATAACATGGATTTGTATAATTTTATATGTTAGTATGTAATTATATTAATTAAGTGAGTAAATCCATCCGAAAGAATGAAGCCAGAAAATTCTGGAGTAATTTGCCGATTTAAAAACTAATTTTTACTTTTAATCCTTTTTAATCTTTAATAACAGTGTTTAAAATTTGGGTTTTTCTCCCACCTTTGTATCGGAAATTACATCTATCACTACCTTCCGCGAGTGTTTCTGTTCTGTGTAAACCTAAGTTTCCATTTTCACTTATTATACGGTCCATTGCACAAAGATACGGTGTAAATTCACTGGCGTCATGTTCATTGAAGAATTTATGTATACCGCACTCTATGAAATCCAGACCGTAATCAAAACCTTTTCCTTCTATAAATTTGTAGACCCAGTCTCCAGGGTACTTCTTTTCTTCTGATTTTTTTGCAGCCATCTTCATGTAATAAACATATTTAGGATGGGTCATTGGAGGGATTAATTGGGGATTATTGCTGAATAATTCTTCTTCTGCACCGTAAGATAACTCTCCAATTTGGTTTAAAGGTTTTCCATGTCTTTTCAGCACTTTATAAACTGCTAAGTGCCCCACGGCAGATACAAGATTAAAAGTTAATGGATTACTATCGCCGCCTATAAACGGTATTTCTTTATATAGCCTACTGTATTCCTCTTTAATTTCATCGACAATTATTTCATCGTTTTCACCATATTTATGGTTCATTAAACCAACTATGCGCTGAACAAAGTCTTCAAACTGGGCGAAAAATTCAGATCTCTTGGATACATAGTAATTATCTTCTTCACTCATATAATACCTCTAATTTTATATTCTTATCTTAAGAAGGCTTTCTTAAAGCTATTTAATCTGTTAACATTGGTCATTATAAGAACCTAAAACCTCACACTATCCAAACTCAACAAAAATTCTTCCATATATTTGTCGATGATATCATGGGATTGGTAGATGAAGGTTTCATAGATTATGGTGGGAGTTCCATTTTCTAAAATGGGGATGGAAGTTTTATACATCATTAAATAATAATTATAAAAAGATCAGGTCATTCAATTTAGTAACCCCCACCAAATATCTACTCTATTACAACATTTACAAAAAGCGTTAAGAAAGAAAAAAAATAAGGGAAGATTCTATATGGAAATAGATAAAAGGTTAATGACTTTTGACGATTATTCATTTAGAGAATATTTAGCTAAACCCATAATCATCTTTTCTAAAAAAGCTATGTCTGATTTTAAAGAGATGAATGAAGCATTTAAAAAAATGGGTGACGATGATCTGATTCCTGAAGGAGGAAATAGCTTTTTAGTATTTGCGTATATAGATCGAGATGCAGGTATAACCTTTGATGTATTGGGGTTCTGTAATTTTGAAGAAGATAATGTGGATATTGTTGCTCCTTTAAATCAAAGAATAATCTTTAGAAAAGAAGCTTTAGCAGATTCTTCATTTACATTTCCACCTGAAGATTTAAATTTAGAATGTTTTGATAAGCATATTAAAGATATTATTGCATTTTATCATGGAAATGACCCATCAAAATTAAAGAATCTTAACGAAATAAGGAACTGTGTAAAAATAGATAAGTTTAGACATTCTGATTTCCCGGATGATATTCTGGTTCATTTAGTAAAAGAAAATAATCATCCTCATGGTGATATTAAAAAATATAGCTTTGAATTAATCTGGCTTAGAACAGAAAGAATTAAAGATGGTTTTATTCAAGGAACCTTCTTAGAAGAACCTTTCGATACATATGACATAGATTATGACGGGAATTTAGTAAATGTACAATTATTTGGAGATGTCGCTTATGTAGATACCAAAATTCCCCAAGAAGAATATGAATTAATTTTTAATTCGAATAAAAAGTAGAATGAAATGATTACGGACTATTAGATTTAAGTTTGGTACATAATATGGCCGGTAGATGTGAGCTAAAGATAATAGAACGTTTATTTCATAAGTTGATAAGGGAATGTGTAGGTTGGTTGTTAGATTGAAACACGGACTCCTGAAAATATTGGTGAAGAAAGATATTTAGGATCTTGGGCGGATTCCATATATCTGTACCATCAATATCCTGTTTAAATCTGCATGTCTATCCTTCATAAAATCATCATATATCTTTTCTGCAACTTTTTTTCCTAAAGGACTTAACCCATAATTTTTATGTCTGTAATTATAAACATATCCTTTGCTTTTCAGTGATTTTAATGCGTTATCAACATTTTTTCCATACCTATTTGGTAGATTTTTCTTTATTGTTTCTAACCTGACGTTTTTATTATTTGATATATGCTCTTTACCCAAAAAACGGAGAACCCTTCTTTCGTATTTATCAAGACTTGTAATTATTTCATTGATAGAAGGGATAGGATCAGACATGCTTTTACTTATATTAGTAATAATATATAAGCATTCAATTGGTAATTTTTTACCTTTTAAGAAATTAAGTAAATTATATTAGGGGGGATATTTACATTATTAATATTATAGATTATATAAATTACATGATAAATGGTAAAAAAGGTAAAAGGGGATAGAATGGCAACGCTGTTAAAGGAAATTTTTGGTGATACAAAAAGGATAGGCATTTTGGAAGAGCTTGTTGAAAACTGGGGGGAGTTTTTGACCATTGAAGAGATTGCAAGGATGGCAGATACATCTCCAAAAACAGCATACCATCACATAAATGAGTTGTTAAAGACAGGCATCCTGGAACATATAGGTGTAAAGCCAAAACAATTTAAACTTAAAGAAGATGACAAAAGAGCAGTAACACTGGCAATTCTTGAAAGTGCGGAATATCTCAGGAAATCGAAAGAATTAGGGGAAGAAAAACCAGTAGCTCAAAAACCTTTTTTTGAAGTTTACACCACCCACCCTGAAGATTTAAAGGCACCAAATACTATTCGATATTCCAATATGGGGGCTGAAGCAAAATGAATGAAAAAAAATTAAATTCAAAACCAGTGGAATTGCCAGTCATGATTCCATCAGAAACCCCAAAAATTTATGCTACCGGTGCATTTGGGGGAGTTAGCGCCGTTGATTTTAAAATTTTTTTCTTTTCCGAAGAACCAGTACAACAAGACGAACCATTTGATCCTGTAAAACTCAAGGTAATGCGAGAAGTCAAGGCCCAAATAAGTTTATCTCCACTGGCAGCAAAACAGGTAGCGGTATGGTTAACGAAACAGATTGAACTATATGAGAAACAGATAGGCCCAATAAACATACCCATAACTGACTCGGATAAACGAGAAAAGGATACTTCCATATAAAACAGGAAAATCCAGGGATTAATTGTTATTGAGATAATGGAATATGCCCTACTCCTAAAAGGAAAGATCAATTCGCGGGTTTTAATAGAAAAATTCTTAAATAATAGAAATTTGTTAATGCAACCTTAATATCCCTTTTTTACCATCAAAATCATCATCGAAGGAAGTTATTTCATTGATATTCATTAATTTCATTATTTCTACTGAAACACTATCTGCAAAAGACAGGTTGTGGTATTTAACTAGGGTTTGCATTGCTTTGGGATATAATTTTTTTGTTTCAGTTATTATGGTAAAGTTGCGCGTAATATAGTTAAAAACGATTTTACAGGCTTCAACGCCTATTTTTTTGTTTATTCCGGTTATTGTTTCGCTTAAAATTAGATTTGAAATGACTAATTCGTCTTTGGTGTCAATATATCTGGATAACTTTAAAGCATCGTCATGCCACTGGTCATTTTCTACAAATAAGCCTATTATAAAGCTACTGTCTAAAAATATCAATGGTCATCACCATCTTCTATTTTTTTACTAATTTAACACTATCAAATGGTTCTTTTGCTTTAAAAAGTCCGGCTACCAGAGATAATGGCTTTCTAGCTTTATTTTTAGGTTTTTGAGTGTCAATAAATTCTTTTTTAAGCGCTTCGTTAATAATTTCTGTCTGAGTTTTTTCTTCCTCAATTGCAGCTAATTTAATAGCTTTCATTAAATCTTTCTCAATGTTTAAAGTAGTTCTAACCTTTTCGGAACCCATATAAGTCACTCCCAAAAAATAATGATATGTTTATACATATCTTATATGCTTATACATATTTATATATTCTCTTATTTTGGGAAGTTTTTAAACAGGAAATGACTACAAAATGAAAAAAACTGTTGACGAACTGGTAAACCTGGAGTAATTACGTTAATGCGAGATGTAATCATGAAATTATAATGCCACACTCAGCAGTCAAGGAAATTATATATTTGGTAGGGAACGATTGAAGAATTTGAAGAAAAGTCGAAGAATTAAAAATCTGATGATGCAGAACCTAAGATAACAGAGATTTTTTTAATATGCGTCAAATTATTTATTTTAATTAACGCTCATCTCCCTGTATGTGTACATGATTGTAGGATGAGTTTAAGTGCTTTTTGAAACCAGTTTATTCCTTTGTTGAAGGTGAATTGGAAAAATTTTACATATGTGTTAAGATTGTTCTTGGAAACGCCTCTGAAGATGTTCAAGTGTGGTCTTAGTAAAGAATGTCGGTTTTCACAGTTATTAACGTGATTTTCACCATCAGCATACATTTTTTCGGAATGATTAATTGTCTGATGTTCTTTGACCTGCGGATGTTCCTCTAATCCCATGTAAATTGTGTAGTCATCAGTAAAAACTTTTACGGATCCTTCACAATGTGTTTGTATCTTTTTACGTATTAAATCTTTGGAAAGGTTCTTTTCAACGACCAGGATGGTGTTCCTTGTTCCTCTTTCTATCATGGAGATTATTGGAGGTTTATCCTTGTCATAAGTACCTCTTCCGCGTAATTTCAGTCCTCTAATCCTCGGATGTTTTTTTTAAACCTTTGGCACCTGCTGATTGGTACATTTCATCGAATTCAATTTCTCCGGACAACACCGGATCACTGGACTCGTCAACCAGACATTCCCTGAATTCCTGGGCTATCCGATAAACACTATCCCATTTATGTCCCAATTCCTCTGCTAAACGTTTAATGCTTTTTTTATCTAAGTTCAGAATTATATAGAACATTTCACCCAGTGGCAGCTTTTTATTTGCGAAAATGGTCCCGGTCAAATCTGTGAAATTCTTTCCACAAGTCTTACAAGAATAACGCTTAATTCGAGTTTTATTCAAATACCCGCGGTTATACACTTCAAATGACTTGCACACAGGACAATAAACACCGTCAGACCATCTAATACATCTGAAAACATCTAAAGCCCTCTCATCTTCCGGAACACACAACTCACAAGCTAAGTTTCGACCCTTCATACATAATAATATGCGCAATCAACTACATAAATTTTTGCACACAATTCGGGAGATGAGCGTTAATTAATTTATGGCTTTTACTTAATATTTTAGATTTCTATTAGATGCCTCTTTTACTTGCGTTTGTGATTGTTAGACCTATTATATTCCCTTTTTTATACCGGATGATAACGTCGTCTTCTGTGATCTCGGAGTCATCTGCTTTGTGGGATTCTTTGAAATTAATATATAGTACATCTGCTTCCCTATCGTAATTTGTCCATATCCTTGAAGATGGTAATTCCAGTAATTCAGGGACGATGTTTAGTATCTTTTTTACCTTTAATTCCCCCATATCACTCGCCTTTTTTTGAATTTTTTTATATTGTTTGTTTTAAATGCAGTAATCACGAAACCATCATTATTTAACTCTTTATATATAACTACCATGTATTTTTTATTCTTTATATTTTTTATTGCAATATATTCTCCAGATTTACCGGCATATATTGCTTCAGGGTCTTTTATAGTTTCTAAAACTTCGATATGATATCCTATGAGCTCGGGATGACCTATTATAATATGGATCCATCTTTCGTTGGTCAAACGTATTGATATACCATTTTTTGAAAGAGCATGTTCCATAAGTATTGTATCCGTTTTTATTATTAATACTAAATATAATAAAAGTAATATAAATAATTAAATATAAGTAATATTGTTACTGAGGTGAGGGGTGATATAAATTAGAAATATTCTTCAAATGACTAATTAAAATTCTTAAAAGAATAAAAAACAAAGATTTCGTGGTTATAACTGATTCAGAGCACTTTTTAGAGAATACCCAGAAATAGTTCATAACCATCTTCAAACTATAGATATTATATCGTTGTTGTTATTTTTATTAGGAACCTTGATGAAATTAGATTAGTAACAACGTTCCCAACAAAACTAAGTAAAGGAGGAAAATATTTATGATTACCGAAACAATCCCCATAAATTATAAATATGATATTACGGTTGATGCTTTAATGATTAAAGTAGATAAATATGAGCATGAAACAAGCGTACCTCTAACTGATGATATTATCATGGATTTGAATGAAAAGGGTGAATTTATAGCATTAGAAATATTAAATGCTCCCCATGTATTGGACACAACACCAGAAAGTTTAGAAAATATCACTAATATTGATTTAACCGTTAAAGTAAATGATTATCAGATATTTATCAACTCCATATTCACTTTACCTGTAAAAGATCATGAAGAAATCAAAGCTACCAATGCAACTACGACCAACGATATCAACATTCCTTTTATGGATGCCAGACTGGCAACTGCTTAGTTCATTCACTTCTTTCTTATTTGGATACATTTTTTTAAATTTCCAAAACGTATTGGAGGATTTTCATTATGAACGGGCAGTACCGGGACGATATTAAACAAGGTTCAAGAGTTTATATAATATTAAAGAAAGATCAGCGCCGCACAGGAAAACGAACCTTAGGAGTAGTTAAAGATATACTTACACGCTCGTCATATCATCCTCATGGAATTAAAGTAAGACTGGAAGATGGACGAGTAGGTAGAGTACAAGAGATAATAAATAAATGATTTTTTTTGTAAGTTTATATGTGTATATTGAATTAATTTATTATAATGCGGAGATGATAACCCTGTTAATGCTAAATATTGTCTTAATTATGGGTAATATTGAATAAGATATTGCGAAGTTATGCGGCCACATTTCTCCAAATAGGTTTTCAGAAGTGTTATAAGTTTGTGTATATTTTTCAAGCGTTTAATTTGCGAAGTTTGATTTGTTTATGGAATGAAAGAGTAGAAAGAGAGTGTTTTAAATTTCTATTTCTATTTTGTCGTAGTTGAATGTTGGAGTTTTGGTGTTGTTCAACTTTTTTTCTTCTAGTTCAATAAATCCTTTTTCTTTGAGGTTATTTATTTTTTTAGCGATGTTTCCAACGTCTTTGTTCATTAATTTTGCAAGTTCACTGATTGATTCTGGTTTTTCGTTTTTAATAAAATCAAGTATTTTTAGGTCGGTCATGGAAAATGATGGGTCATTATATAACAATACTCTTTGTTCCATTTCTTCTTCAGGGTGTTTTTGGAAATACTCCCAGTCTTCTAGGTCTAGTTCCATTTTCATATCTCCTTTGCCTTCTTTAAATATTTTTTTAAGGTTGTCTATGGAGCCATATTTTTCTTCAAATTCTTGAATTAGTTTTTTCCCACTTATTTTCCTTATTAACTTTATTTTAATCATAATAATTCCTCTACCAGTGTTTTTTTATCAATACCCCTATTTCTGTCAAGATGAAGTTCTACTACTAACGCTACATCTTCCAAGTCTTTATATTTTATTGGTATGTGCATGCCTTTTAGTTTAAAGTGAATGTGCGGCTCTTTATGATAATTATCTATCCTTATTTCATCAGGCATTATAACTATCGCCCAACCACGACGCGATATTGATATACACCCTCTTTCCATATTTGCTGAGTTCGACTGCATCGACACTAGCCATAATGATTATTAGTAAATCATAATATATACAGTTTAGTATTTTTTAACCAAACTGATATTGTGTCAAATATGAACTTAATTTATTTTAGGTTTCCTAATATTCAAGACACTTAAAAGCTTATCCTTTCTGAATTTTTCTAAAGTCCTCTATTTTTTCTATATCAAAGTTTCATGAATTGAAACTTAATCTAATTCCGCTCCTACTTAATTAGTTCTATATTTTACTTAGTTTGAAATTTATTTTTCGTTATTGTTCATAATTATCGCTATTGAAGGCTCAAATTTTATATAAATATAAAGAAAGATCAGCGCACAGAAAAACGAACTTTAGGAATAGTTAAAGATGTACTAACACGCTCGTCATATCATCCTCATGGAATTAAAGTAAGACTGGAAGATGGACGAGTAGTAGAGTACAAGAGATAATAAAATAAAATAATTTGATTGTAAAAAACTTGAACATATCTTGAAAAATGTTTTTTTTTATTGAGGAAATATTATAGGTAGGTAAGATTAAAATTTTATTCAATAAATCCTGCTTGTAGGCACATATTTAACTGAATTTGTCAAATCCTTTTTCAGCCATCATTTTTTACAACTTCTTCATTGTGCTTTTCAAACTCTTCCTTCTTTTGTTGTTTTTCATTTTCAGTATCATTAGGAGAAATTACGTAACATGGCCAAAGTGCAGGAAGATTTTCAGCCTTACCATCTGAGTAAATTCGTGCATGTCTATCATTGGTCATTCTATGGGCTGCGTAGAAATCCAAGTATTCACCTTTTTCGTTTTCCCCAAAACAATACTGTATTAACCAGCCAGCATACGTAATGAATCCATTTTTTCTTTTTTGTAAGTTCTCTTCAGGAAAAACAATCTTCCAATTAGCGAAGTATTGATTGAAATATTCGGCAATTAATTTTAATGAGTCCTCTTTAGAATCCAGATTTTCACACTCCTCATAGAAAAATTCTTACACAAATAGAAATTTGTTAATGTAACCTTAATATCCCTTTATTGTCAAAATCTTCATCGAAGGAAGCTATTTCATGGATATTCATTAATTTCATTATTTCTATGGAAACACTGTCTGCAAAGGACAGGTTGTGGTATTTAACTAGGGTTTGCATTGCTTTAGGATATAATTTTTTTGTTTCAGTTATTATGTTAAAGTTATCCATAATATAGTTAAAAACGATTTTACAGGCTTCAACGCCTATTTTTTTGTTTATTCCGGTTATTGTTTCACTTAGAACTAGATTTGAAATGACTAATTCGTCTTTGGTGTCAACATATCTGGATAACTTTAAGGCGGCGTCGTGCCACTGGTCATTTTCTACAAATAAGCCTATTATGAAGCTACTGTCTAGAAATATCAATGGTCATCACCATCTTCTATTTTTTTTACTAATTTAACACTATCAAATGGTTCTTTTGCTTTAAAAAGTCCTGCTATCTCAGATAATGGCTTTCTAGCTTTATTTTTAGGTTTTTGAATGTCAATAAATTCTTTTTTAAGCGCTTCGTTAATAATTTCTGTCTGAGTTTTTTCTTCCTCAATTGCAGCTAATTTAATAGCTTTCATTAAATCTTTCTCAATGTTTAAAGTAGTCCTAACCTTTTCGGAACTCATATAAACCACTCCCCAAAATAATGATATGTTTCTACATATCCTATATGCTTATACATATTTATATATTACTGATTATTTGGCATATGAATGAAGATTTCTAATGCTATAATAACAGGCTTAAATGGAATCCATTATTAAATTTCAAGTAAATATGGATTGTTCGATGCATTGTATTATAAGGGGAGTCAAATATAAAAAATAAATGATAAAAAGTCTAAACAAAGGTTTTTGGAGATTTTAAATAATGAATGGGCAACACAAGAAGGACATTAAACAAGGTTCAAGAGTTTATATAATATTAAAGAAAGATCAGCGCCGCACAGGAAAACGAACCTTAGGAGTAGTTAAAGATATACTAACGCGCTTATCGTATCATCCTCATGGAATTAAAGTAAGGCTGGAAGATGGACGAGTAGGTAGGGTACAGGAGATAGTAAAATAAGGCTCTGTAGAAAACATATAAATTTGTACATAAGCTAGTATCAACTAAGATGATCTATAGGTGTTTTGGTCGAAGCAATATCCATTAAAGCTTATTTATGTATTTAGAGTGCTAAAACATCTTTACTGTCTTATAATCACGAATATTTCAAAGCATTAAAATTTCATCAACAACTTTTGATAATGATTTCTACA
>DAQK01000036.1 GCA_002502855.1 Methanobacterium sp. UBA279 | reverse complement strand
ATACTTAACCTTACGAACTACTGATAATTTTTATATATAAAAAAATGTTTAAAATTTATTTTTACTATCTTCAGGTAATTTTATGAATTTATTTTTATATATAATATGTTTAGAGGGATTAGATGAAAAGAAATATAATTAAAATTAACGAAGAAAAATGCACAGGCTGTGGGGGTTGTATGATAGGATGCCCAGAGGGAGCCCTGCAGGTAATCGATGGAAAAGCCAGACTAATGAGCGACCTGTTCTGTGATGGTCTGGGGGCATGTATAGGGGAATGTCCTGAGGGTGCTATTGAAATTGAAACCAGGGAAGCAGAACCATACGACGAAAAGAAGGTCATGAAAAACATTGTAGAAGCCGGATCTAACGTTGTAAAGGCCCACCTGAAACACCTTCAGGAACACGGCCAGACAGATTATCTAAATCAGGCCATAGACTATTTAAAGGAGAACAACATCGAGGTACCTGAATATGAAGAAGAAGCAACACTGGCATGTGGATGTCCCGGTTCAATGGCCCAGGAGGTAGAAAGAAGCCGTCTGAAAAGCCAGGAAGAAGTATATACAGATCTTCAGTGCTGAACTTAAAAACTGGCCAGTGCAGTTGCAGCTTCTAAATCCAAATGCACCCTACTTTAAAAATGCAGATCTATAGATTTCTGCAGACTGCGCACCCTTCGCCTACGCCAACTTCCATCAGAGATTCCTGAAGGACAAGATACTGATAATTCCCTGTCCCAAACTAGACAAAGTCATAGACCAGTACGTGGATAAGCTGGAGATATTTACAAAACAGGATATAAAATCCATCTCCATCGTCCATATGGAAGTCCCCTGCTGCTCTGGTATTGAAGTAATAGTCAGACGAGCCTTAAAGGCTCAAAAGAATATTATTGTTAAGGATTATACCATCTCCATAGGAGGGGAGATAATATAGTTAAATTTATTTTTTAAACGTTTGAATCTTTAGCGTTCTATCCTCTAACGTTTCAACTCCTTTAAACATTTTCAGCTCCTGATTCTCCAATGAAATATCTTTTCAACCGGTTCACGTATATGTTGGCCCAGACGTAGGCTAGTGTACATCCAATTCCACTTCCCACCACCAGTCCCCACCATACCCCCTGGGAACCTAGGTCAAATATGAAGGCAAACAGATAGGCGAAAACTGCTATGAACGCTAATTCTCTAAGAATGGTTAATATTAGGGAGGTTATTCCTTTGCCCATGCCCTGGAAGATTGAACTGGCCGTGATACCCAATGGGACAGGCATGTAGAACAGGAACATCAGCTGGAGGAATGTTGCAATTTCCGGGGTGAGATAGGCCGTCTCCGGCGAATAAGTAAATATGGATGCTACAAATCCAGAAAATAGGGATAATAACAACCCAACAACCGTGGTTGTTATAAAACCCAACTTAGCTGCATAGGTCAGGGCAGTTTTAAGGTTCTCATATTTTCTAGCCCCAAATGCCACTCCGGCAACAGTTATAGCTGCGGTACCAATTCCAATAGGCAGTATCATGACCATCATCACCACCCTCCATCCTGCCGTGTAAACTGCCACTGCTGCTGCCCCTCCGGTAACCACCAGTATCAGGTTTAGGATCATTCCCAAAAAGGACATCACGAAGGATTCAGCGCTGGCCGGCAGTCCCACCATTAAGATGTCACGGGCCACACACCATTCAGGTTTAAAATCACTACGGGAGAATGTTACATAGGTATCTCCCTTCATAAGCATCCAGTAAATCATTAAGGCACATGATATGCTGGCAGAAAGTAGGGTAGCCCAGGCAGCTCCGGCTATTCCCCATCCAAAAGTGTAGATGAATATAGGATCCAGTATTATGTTCAAGATAGCGGTGGCTGCCATGGCATACATGGGCCTCTTTACATCTCCTTCTGCCCTTAAAATACCGGAAGCCACACTGGAAAATATCATTAATACCAGTCCACCAAAGAGTACCTGACCATACTCTACTGCTAAATTAACAGTACTCCCCGCCCCCATGGCCAGAAGGATATTGGAGAGAAATACTAAAATCAATATGGTGAAAATTGCTGATACTGCCAAGGAAAGGATCACTGAGTGCATGGCAGCATTATCGGCCTTCTTCTTATTAACCGCCCCTATACACCGGGCTATAAATGAGGTTGCACCGGCGCCTAGTCCGTTACCTAATCCTGTAACTATCATGAAGATGGGGGCGGTGAAACCCAAAGCAGCCAGGGCATCCGGGCCAAGACCAGCTACCCATATACTATCTACCAAGTTATAGGCCATGATAAGAAGCATGGAAATAATCATGGGCACGGATAGCACGCGGATAGCGCGTTTAGGGTCTCCAGTCACCATCAATATTCGCTGGTCAACCCCGTCGGTAAGTTCATTTTTGGAATTCATAATTAATCAGCTTAATTAGGTAAAAATCTATTAAATTGTTTAAAATCTATCTAAATAGTCAAAAAACATTGAAAATCTGTTATTAATGAATTAGAATAGAATTCGACTTTAATAATAGATTGTGGCTGGTTGTATATAAATGATTCGTATAATTACTTTCTCAATATTTTTGTTCATACTCCTTAAATTAGTACCTTAAATGTGAAATTTAATTCTGTTTTAGCAAACTATTTATATTTTGTCATTCGTAAGAAAACATGTAAACAGTATCAAATCCAGGGAATACACTGACAAAAATCAGCTTCAAATCTGGTTTCGTTTTGTATGTGCACAGACCGGGTAACCTCATGTTCAATTTTTCTCCTGCATTATTGGTATTAGTCCCGGTGGGGGCATCAGATGCCCCCACCTAGTTCGTTGGGATTAGATTTTGAAGTCTAAAACCATTGTGGAAAGATATATTTAAATACTAAATTGACTAATCAGTCTATAGAACATTATCCTGGGTGCCAACTTGAAAGAGAAAAAACAGAAAATACTGGACGCAGCACTGATCCTCTTTGTGGAAAGGGGATTTCATGGCACATCTACAGCGGAAATCGCCAAAACCGCCGGAGTAGCTACTGGAACTCTATTCCACTACTTTAAAACCAAAGAGGACTTAATCAACAGTCTCTATCTGTACACCAAGGAAGGCATGTACTGTGAGATTGAAGGACAGTTCCATGGTGAAGCACCTTTAAAGGATAATTCAAAAGAATTATGGTGTAAATTCATTGATTTTGCAGTTAAAAACCCGCACAAGTTCCAATTTATACTCACCTTCCATACATCGCCCTATATAACCACCTTAACCAAGGAACAACTGGAAACTCAAACAGATGCCCTTTTAGATGTTTATAAAAAGGGTATTCAGGATAAAGAGATTAAAGAAGTACCATTTGAAATTATACTGGAGTTTTTCTGGGGAAACGTAGTATCTACACTTAATTACATCAATAAGTATCCGGAAAAATTAGGGGCTGAAACTCTGGACCAGTCCTTTGAGCTCTTCTGGGATGGAATTTCCAGGTAATTTTCGATTTTTTAAGATTTAGTAGGAGGAAAATTCTTTAAAAGAAGAATAGACTGACCAGTCAATCATAAAAACTGACTAGTTAATCCAAGTGGTGCCTGAAAAGTATGAAGAATCCATTAAGAAGCTCCTCAACTATGATATAGAAGTTATTTTCACAGGACATACAGAACCAGTTCTTTCTGGTGGCAATGAATTGTTGGAGGAGTTTGTTAAGGGCTTTGGAAAATAAATACAAGGATTAATTAAAATTTAGGCATCAGTAGAGGTACTTCATCTCTATATCTCTTATATTCATCTCCAAATTTAGCAATTAACTCTTCTTCCTCTTTTCTTATTCTAACTAATACGGCAATAATGAATAAGATGAAAAATAGAAGCGCGTAAAGATTTAAAGCCATTATGGTTACTCCGAGAGATAAGACTAATATCGATGTGTAGAATGGGTGTCCGATTTTAGAATAGATGCCGCTGGTTACGAGCTCCTGTTCTTCGGTTGTTTTTGAGAGTGGAACCCAATTTTTTCCTAATTCTCTTCTAACTAGGATATTGAATACCATACCCATTAACATGACAATAAAACCAATCAATACCAGAATTGGTTGATAATCTTCATACAAAAACACGAATAAAACATATACCCATTTGAGTGATATTAATAAAAAGAGAAGTATAATCTCTATATTTAATAATAGTCCCCCATCCCATTATTTTAGCACCGTATTTACGTGAAACAGTTAAAGAAAGGAGACTAAAGATTATAAAGATGAGTAAAAATAGATAAAGGAGTGTATGTTCCTGTCCCATCATATAACCGATAAAGAACAGTACAATTAAAACTGTAAATATTAGTATATCTCTAAATTTGACCATTACTAATATAACCTTTTTTAATTAATATATAACTGGATAAAAACACTCATAAAACCATTATCAGTACTTCGTAATGTAAGTATTTAATATTGTGCGGGATGTATTATTTAGTTATGATACAAAAAAACACCCCGCGTGCTATGTTATTGAATGATGAGGTATTAAATCTTTCGATGAAGGTAATTAAAGATATGTTGGGATTGGATTCGGCGCCGAATGCAGAGTACAGTGATGAAATGGTTGTTTATCATCTTCTTAATTGCTTGTACGTCTCAAACGAGTGTTAGTCAGGTTAGTGATGTTTGTGATGATAGTCCTTCGGAAGGAGATATCAGGTACAGGCTTCGTAAACTTGATTTAGAGACTGTTCAACAGGCTTTAAATGATAAACTGAAGATAAATGCGGTTAAAACAGTACGTAGGAAATCTCAGGTGTTTGCTATTGATTTCGTTAACATACCCTATTACGG
>DAQK01000041.1 GCA_002502855.1 Methanobacterium sp. UBA279 | reverse complement strand
TGCAAAGCATAAAAAGATACCAAATCATGTTAAAAAATAGTAATTTAGAAGTGTTCATTTTGAGGTAGAAAACCGGGGGGTTAAGCTCCGGGAAATTCTTAAACATCAACGACATGTTATCTTTGAAACAAGTGAGAGAGGTTTATTCACGACAAAATGAACAAAAAATTACCTGGAAATGATTTGAAGTTTTAATGGGGAAGGTATATTTTCAAAGCAAACCTGCCTTGATAAAGACTACAAAAGAGGATTTTCCACCTCTAAAGGGCTATTTATGCAGGCTTCCAGATGGACAATAAAAAGTAGAATATGAAAACATATAAGACCACTTGCAATATTAATTTATCCTGGGTTCACCTAATAATGCTAAAGTATTTGATGAAATAATGATGAGCGAACTAAAAAGAAGAAGATTACTAAGAAAAGGACAACTAATAGTTGCTGATAAAGGATTCTACAGCGCAAGCAATTACTTAATCCGGGATAAACAAATACAAAATTAGTTCCTTTAATATTTCCAAGAAAAAAACCAACCCTAGAAGTGTTAAAAGACAAAATAATCAATCCATTAGATTATTTCGACCATAATAATAAATCAGGAGCAACATACAAGATATTAAGAGAACGATTATTCAAATTACTTCCCCAAATGGGAGGATTTCCGCCGAACAAGATGGAAAATCGAAAAGGTATTCCAATTATCTCAAACAAAACCTAGGCCTAGGCCATATACACACAATACACCAAACGATCAATCTATAAAAAAACCCTATCCAAACGTACTTTTACTAGGAATACTTATTTCCCAGGGCTACAATGAAATCCAAGAAATCTACGCCATGATAAACTTTACATGAAACAGACACTATGTTTTCAGATAACAGTACAAAGAATACAATGGAAAATAATCACGATTTTAGCTTTAAATTCTTTATCTATCTTAAGTTGTGTGTTTATCGTGTTTTTTTCTCAGTGATTGAATTTCCCCCATAAAATACATAATAATACAACCTATAAAAAATAAGGTTATCTAAAAATTTAGTTAAGTTAAAAATGGGGCTTAATCTTTTTTAATCACGTTTGGTTGTATTTATGGTCTTCATTCCATTATTCTTATGGTTTTCCAAATTAATTCTAATGATTCTATTTTTTCCGTTTTTATACCTTTTATACAGCTTTTTGTCGTCATTTTTTCACCTTTTAAAAAAAATTAATTTAAAAGCTTTTTGTTTAAAAAAAGCTTCTAAACGTTTAATTTACGCAAATCCCAGCAATGATCCGCCCTGGAATACGATGAATGAAACCATATAAGCTACAACGAACGTGTATCCTGCGGCAAAAGCCGGCCATTTCCAGGAGTTGGTTTCCCTTTTTATGGTGGCTAACGTAGCCAGACATGGTATGTACAGGAGTACGAATACCAGGTAGGCGTAAGCAGATAATGGGGTGAATAAACTCTGTATTGCGGCAATGAATCCAGCATCCTCTTCAGTGGTGGCTTCTTCACCCACACCATAGAGGATACCGAAGGTACTTACCACCACCTCCTTGGCCAGGAATCCGTAGATTATGGCCACTGTGGCTTGCCATTCTCCAAATCCTAGTGGGGCGAAGATTGGGGATAAAGCTGTTCCGATCTGTCCAGTGACACTTTCCTGTGAAGCATAATCTACTCCTATAGGCAAACTGCTTAAAGCCCATATTATGATAGATACTGCTAAAATTATGGTACCTGCTTTCCTCAGGAAGAGTACTCCCCTCTCCCACATGTGGATAATAGCACCCTTAACAGTTGGTAATCTATAAGGGGGAAGTTCCATAACAAATGGCGCCGACATTCCTTTAAATATGGTTTTCTTGAAAATAGATGCCACTATAATTGCTACTACTATTCCTAAGAGATAAAGTGAGAATATAACCCATCCCTGATATGCCGTGAAAAATGCAGCTACGATCAGAGTATAAACAGGCAGCCTGGCACTGCAGGACATGAATGGCACAATTAACATGGTTAAAAATCTGTCCCTTTCATTTTCCAGTGTTCTGGTAGCCATTATTCCCGGTACTGCACATCCGAAACCCAGTATCATGGGTATGAAGGATTTTCCATGTAGTCCAACCAGTTTATGCATGAATCGGTCCATCACAAATGCTGCCCTTGCCAGATAACCACTATCTTCCAATACACTCAGTATCAGGAATAGTAGGAAGATTATGGGTACGAATACCAATACCCCACCTACACCACCTATTATTCCGTCAACTAGGAACGAAGTTAAAAATCCTTCACCTAAACTGGCTGTTATAGCCTCTCCCAGCAAGCCAAAGCCCTCTTCAATGTAACCACCTAATGGATCACCTATAGTGAATGTTATCTGGAATGTGAGCCACATTATCAACAGGAATATGGGTATTCCTAAATATTTATTGGTTACAATTCGGTCTATAAGATCTGACCGGGTGACCTTATCTATCTTAGGCTTTTTAACCGATTCCTGCATGAGTCCGGCTATGAAACCATATCGGGCGTCGGTGATGGCTGCGTCGGCATCATCACCAAAGATGCCGCTCAAATGTCCACGGATCTTTTTGGCCTCTGATAAAACTCTTTGTCCCTTTCCAGATTCCTTTATCTTTTCTACAACTTCATCATCATCTTCCATTAATTTAAGGGCTATCCAGCTGGAAGGTGCGTCTATTCCAGATATGTCTTCATTTACAATTTTTTCAAGCTGCCCAATATGCTCATCTATTTCAGAACCGTATTCTAACCTATTTATAACATTATTAGGTGATTTTGAAGCTTTTACTATAGTTTGTAGCAGTTCTTCACGACCAGTGTCATCTATTGCCTCGAATTTAACTACTGGTATTCCCAAAAGCTTTGATAATTTATCAGCATTTATTTTATAACCTTTATCATCAGCAGCCTTATTCATATTTAATGCAAGTACCACATTAGCTCCTAATTCCAGCATCTGCACGGTTAAATACAGGTTACGTTCCAGATTAGCAGCTTCAACGATGTTAACAATTACATCAGGATGTTCATCAACGATATAATCTCTGGAAACTATTTCCTCAATAGAATAAGCAGTAAGACTGTAATTACCTGGAAGGTCCACTACTTTGATTTCATAATCGTTGTACTTAAACGTACCCTCCTTTTTCTCCACAGTTTTACCTGGCCAGTTACCCACATGCTGTCGCATACCCGTTAAACCGTTAAAAAGAGTACTTTTACCAACATTAGGGTTTCCAGCCAGGCCTATTTCTAATTTTTCCATATTATACTCCCTCTACCATTATTTTCTGGGCCTGTCCACGTCCTAAAATAAGCCGTGACCCTTTTATGTCAATGATTAGCGGCCCTGGAATATCATTTTTAATTATCTTTACCTGGGCATCTTTGTAGATTCCCATATCAGATAATCTCTTCTTAAATTTCTCCCCATGTCCTACCTGGAGAATTTTTAATTTTTCATCTGCATTCCCCATAGCTAAAGTCATCATACTATCTCAATCTCGATATTTTTTGCTTCTTCCTTTCTGAGGGATATGGAGTATCCTTTAACCTTTATTTCAATAGGATCTCCCATGGGCGCTACTCTTTGCACTTCTACATTAGCCCCTTTTACAAAACCCATTTCCATAAGGTGCTTTCTTAAGCTGCCTTTACCTTTAAAAGATACGACAACTCCCGAATCTCCGACTTTAAGTTCGTTCAACGTGTTTATCATAGTTTTAGTTACCTCCATTTTGAAAGTTTAGGATTACCTAAATCCATTGTTAGGTTTACCTAAATTTTTTATGGTATATAAATATTGCCATTTTATTAGGTATGCCTAAAATTTGCATAAAAAGTAATAAAATACTAGAATTTAATATGGATCAAAATTTTAAAGGAAAAAAAGATATAAATAACCTATTTTAAACAGATCAAATAAAATTAAACTATTTTTAAGCAAATTAAGAATCAATCATGGTCTTAAGAAGGGTAATATGCAATGTAACCGCTATCCCTGCGATAATTAAAATTAGGGGAATGTACCAAGCACTAGAAAATAAGATTGCGGATACAATTAACGTTACCCATAAAAAGACTATACTTTTAAACTTTACATCTAAAGGAACTCCTCTTTTTGTTTTATAGTTCTCTATATAGCTTCCAAAGTATCGGTTGTTGGAAAGCCAGTTTTCAAATCTTTTTGAACTTTTACCGAAACAGAAAGCGGAGACTATAACGAAGGGAGTGGCTGGTAGTACCGGCAGAACTATTCCAACTACCCCTATTCCCAGAAATGTGGTGCCCAAACCTAGAAAAAATAATCTTTTAATTTCCATGGGTTTCTATTCTTCCTCATCTAAAAATATAGAATGCTTTAAAGTATTTTTATAGAACTCGATTCAATTAAATTTTCCAATACAAGTAATGATGAGTACTGAATTTAAAATGTTTAATAACGTTTTTAAATAATGAAGCTTAACCTTTTAATAGATAATTATGATTAAAGGAAATCTGTTAAACGTTTTTACCGGGGAGATTTATCCTGCAGAGATCTCCACGGAAAATAGCCTTATAAAATGTGTTAAAGCAGTTAAAGAGAATTTTAAGGATGTTATTTTACCCGGATTTATCGATGCCCATGTGCACATCGAAAGCTCCATGCTTTCACCCTCCCGATTTGCAGAGGCGGTGGTCCCCCATGGGACAACCTCAGTGGTCAGTGACCCCCATGAGATAGCCAATGTAATGGGTACTGAGGGAATTGAGTACATGGTAAGGGATGCTGCATCTGTTCCACTCAACGTTTATTTAACCGCTTCTTCCTGTGTTCCGGCAACCCCCTTTGAAACTTCCGGGGCAATCATTGATGCAGAAGAAGTAGATAGATTACTTGATAAGGAAGATGTGGTTGCACTGGGAGAGATGATGAACTTTCCAGGGGTCCTCGCAGATGACGAAGAAGTTCTAGCCAAAATATCCTCGGCAAAAAAGCATAGAAAACCCATCGACGGACATGCCCCACTTCTATCTGGGGAAGCACTCTGTAAATATATAGCTGCCGGAATCTCCACTGATCACGAATGCACCACCAGAGAAGAGGTTGTAGAGAAAAGGAAACTGGGAATGAAGGTAATGCTGAGACAGGGGTCTTCAGCCAGGAATTTAAAGGACCTGGTAGGTACTGGCGGAGATTTCATAGTATCGGATGATAAACATCCCGAAGACCTGATAAAGGGCCATGTAGATTTTATGCTTAGAGAAGCTATCGAATACGGTCTGGATCAGGTAGAAGCAGTTAAAATGGTAACCATCAACCCCGCCACCCATTACAATCTAAATAATGGATTAATTGCTCCAGGTAGAGCGGCTGATATCCTGGTGGTGGATGACCTCGAAAAGTTAAATGTTAAAAAAGTCTTCATTAAAGGGGAACTGGTTGCCAGGGATAATAAAACACTCTTTTCAGTTAAACCCATTGAATTAGGAAGTTCATTCAGATTAAACCTTAAAACTTCCGTTGATTTTGAAATAACCTCCAGAAACAGGGAAGAAACTGTAAGGGTAATCCAGGTAATTGAAGGGCAGCTGATCACTGGAGAATCAGAAGCTATTTTAGGGGTTGATGAAGGTAACATCCAACCGGATCTGGAAGAGGATATCCTGAAAATCGCCGTGGTGGAACGATACGGCCATGATCGGGTATCCAATGGATTTATACATGGTTTTGGACTGGAAGATGGTGCGATTGCCACCAGTGTTGCCCATGACTCCCATAACATCGTGGTAGTAGGTACCAATACCGAAGACATGGCCCGTGCTGTTAATCGACTGGTAAAAAATAATGGAGGCCTGGTTGCTACTTCAGATGGACGTTTTAATTCCCTGAAACTCCCTATAGGTGGTTTGATGAGTAGTGAAAGTGTGAAGGATGTTTCTATTAAATTACAGATTCTGCAGGAAAGGGTTAAAGAAATGGGATGCAAACTGAACTCCCCCTTCATGACCTTATCTTTCATGGCGCTCCTGGTGATTCCTAAATTAAAGATAAGTGATATGGGACTTTTCGATGGGGAAAAATTTGAATTCGTTGATGTAGTAAGATAATAATTTTTGAATCCGTTGAGGAGTAAAATAAATAGTTGTTTCCGATAATTAAATTATATCAGGAGAAATGTTACTTTGAAAATCACACCACTAGCCTTTGAAAGTTTGGGTGTAAGATCCATGGCCACCTTCATTGAAACCGACCAGAAAATACTGGTTGATCCCGGAACTTCTCTGGGACCGAAGAGGTTCGGCTTACCGCCGTGGAAAACAGAGTTCGATGCTCTACATGAGACCAGGGCGGCGATACAGGAACATGCTCCGATTGCTGATATCGTGACCATCAGCCACTACCACCATGACCACTTCACACCCTTCAGTTTTGGGAAATTCCTTGATTCAAGTCCTAAATATGCTGAAGATGTCTACCGGGATAAGAAGTTGTTCATCAAAAGCCCGGAAGAAAATATAAACAAGAGCCAACAGGGTGGGGCCCGTAAACTTCTCAAAGACTTAAAGAATGTAAACCGAGACATCACCTACAGCGACGGTAACTCCTTCGAGGTGGGCCAATACTGAGATTAAATTTTCTAATGCCCTGCCCCACGGCTCACAGGGAAGCAAACTGGGCTATTTAGTAACTGTAACCATTCATTATAAGAATGAAACGGTGATGCATGCCTCGGATGTGCAGGGACCTATCTATGAGGAGACTAAAAATTATATTCTAAAAGAATCACCAGATATATTGATTTTAAGTGGACCTCCACTTTATCTGGTTGGATTTGCCTTATCTAAAGAGGATATTGATAACGCTAAAGGCAACTTGACTGATCTCTCAGGGGAGATACCACAAGTAGTCGTAGACCATCATCTTCTAAGAGATCTCCGCTGTTTTGATTTTATAGAATCGGTGCAGGAAGAATCAGAAAATAAATTGATGGTGGCATCAGAACTGGTAGGTAAAAAGCCTAATCTACTGGAGGCCCGGCGTGAGGAGTTTTACTTGGAGAAATAAAAAGAAGTTTTTTTAACAGAGAACTTCACGCACAATCCAATTCCTTTATAAACGGCTTTATATCCAGAAGTGGTGATCCGTCAAGTGCATCCAGCCATTTTACGAATATACTGTTATTTTCTATTTTCAGTACCTTAACCAGGCAGAGTGCGATGGGATTCGGTCGTGCTGATGATCTGATGGAAAACACTCCTTTCTCCTCTAACTCGCCTGGCGGGGTTGCTTTAAGCTTATCTCTCTCAGCTTTGTCCTGCCAATATAGTACAAACAAATATTCATGTCTTCCTATCGAGTCCAATCCATCTGAATAATCTTCAAAAACGATTATTTCACTTATTTCCTCAGAATAACGTCCCTGACGAGGGGTGTCAGTTCTAATTTTATACGGAGATTTAATAACCCCGATCTGATTAAGTTTCAAAGAATAAACTCCTATTTTATATCTATTAAAGGGCTTTTACATGGGGAGGGCTTTAATGAAGTCCTCTATTTTGGATCCGTAAGTTCCATTTTTGATTTCCTTTCCACTCACGCCAAGAGTTGCCACCGGAGATTTTCCACTAAGTTCTTTCATATCATTAAAGGTTCCACTATGGTTATCTCCACCTGCAGTGCAGAATAATGCCACTTGGTTGAATTTCTCCTGGTTTTGATGTATATAAGTCCTGACGGGGGTGGATACATGACTGGCCCAGATGGGGGTTCCTATTATTAATAAATCATAGTCTGCTGGATCATTTACTGGGTCTTTTAAAATGGTGAGTGACTGATTCATGGCATCTCTCCCGGAGCGTAACCAGCCTAAGATACCTGATCGGTTTTTTGTATCTATAATCTCTTCTATATCGCCTTCAAGAGCATTTGCAAGCTCCTGGGCAATCTTCGCTGTGTGTCCGCTTCTTGAATAGTACACCATTAATATCTTCATATCGATAAATATGGTGAAACACTTAAATCAATTTATCTGAAAAAAAGAGAATTATTATTTATCCTCGTTCCAGGCTGTCATTACCTTTTTAATGGCCTCTTTATGTTCCTTGGCACCTACTTTATTTACTATCCGGGATATCTCCTTCATACGGAGGTTGTAGAGTTTCTCTGTTTCTCCACTTACCATGTCTTTCCGGGTTAGATAGACCAGGGCTTCTACCACACCGTACATAGCACGGTTTAAAGGTTCCACACAATCCTTATTTTTGACTATTTCCTCTATATCTGCCCTTATTATGGAACTTTTATCGATGCCGAACTGGTCTTTCCTCTCTATATCCTTAAGATCATTTACCTTAGCAAGGAAATAGGCATCTGCTTCCTGGATGGCGTAATTATCATTAAATTCAAGGAAATACTCTGGAGACAGGTTTCCCATTGTGGACTCCACGAAGACCAGGGGATCTTTAAGTATGTTGACCACGAAGACCCTGCTATTCTTTATATTTTTTATGGTGCGGGATCCTTCATGTAGATAAACCACTATCTCATCTTTATCCTTACATATAACCCCTATAGGTGCTGCGTTTGGTGTTCTATCAGAATTTACAGTGGTTATAATTGTTTCATAGAGCATTCCCCTTCTCATGCTTATGGAGTGAAGATCCAGCATAATTTAAAACCTCTGAGTATAAATTTTGATTTTTAAACCTCTAAGTATACATTCCCTTGATTAATTCAATTATTAAAAAAAATTTAATAATTTAGGGCCTTTTAATACCGGGATGGTCCCTTTAAAAACAGATAGATTATATACGCTATTACTAGGATAATTATTACTGGTAACAGCCATATAAACACATAAAACACGATGACCGCGAGTATTATAGCCACGATTATAAATAGGATGTCTCTTAATTCCATACCACTATCTTTATGGTTTTAAAGATATAAATTTTTCCAGAAATTGGATATGATAATTTTATTACAAACTAGGTTATAATAGATTCAAGGAGAATGGAATATGAAAATATTGGTCATCAGCAATCATGGACAGTATAATCACCGCATCTACCGGAGCCTTCACTATCTAAAATTCCCAGCGGAAATCGTGCCAAATACAACCTCTATAGAAGAGATAAACGAGAAAGAGCCATTAGGAATCATATTGGGCGGAGGACCCTCTATAGAAAGAGCTGGAAACTCCCCTCAATATATTAAAGAGTTAGATCTCCCTCTATTAGGCATCTGTCTGGGCCACCAGCTTATAGCTCAGGTTTATGGTGGAGAAATAGGAAGCGCAGGAATAGAAAGCTACGCCAAAAACACCATCACCATCTTGGATGAAAACGACATATTCCTGGGCCTGGGGGAAACCATGGATGTATGGACTTCCCATAAAGACGAAGTCAGAACTTTACCCCCAGATTTCAAATTACTGGCTACATCATCCCTGTGCGATATAGAAGCCATGAAACATAAGGATAAACCCATCTATGGAATCCAGTTCCACCCGGAAGTGCACCACACAAAACAGGGCCACCTGATATTTGAAAACTTCCACCGGGTCTGTCAGGAATTTAAAAAATAAGTCAGTTCCAATTTTTTAATAACTCCAAACCCATTATAATACTACAAATTCCTTCTATAAATCTTCAAATCTCTTATTTTACCCTCTGTTATTTCCCTGTAACCGACTAAATGGGGTGTTGAATTGCCCCATACCAAGTAGTAATCGATTCTATATTTCTCTAGCTGTAGTTGGAGCTCTGCATCTGGAATATCCTTCTTTGACTGGCCGAAGGAGGTGGTGTTAAGGTAGAATGATAAAAATTGGGTGTCTATTAACCTATCGTTGGTGGCTATGTTGCCTTGCACCCCGTACTGGGTTTTTAAGGTATCGCTCAAAGTATATATGTCCTTCCCAGTGTTTATATTAGTATGTAAGAAATTTACAGGCATTAAGGTGAAGGATAATGCAAATAAGATAATTATAACTCCTTTTAAGATATTTATGTAGTTAGTTTTCCAAGCTGGCAGGTTCTTAAAGGTTAAACTTATAAAAAGGCCACCCATCAACATTAGGAGTAGATACATAGGCCATAAGTATCTATCCTCTACTAAAACAGGCAGGTATCCTCCAGAATATATTAGGAGAGTTATCAGGGAAAATATGATGATTTCCCTATCACTCTTACTTGTAAACTTCTTAAAAGGACATAATAAGAGGAACAAACTACTTAAAATGATTAATACCGATAAACAGGAGAAGAATTGGTAGATGGATATAGTTTGCCACAGATTATTCCAGATTAATCGGAGCTGGAATGTGAAATTACTCCAGGACTCGAAGGGGCTCCACTCTTTAAGGGCCTTTTGTTGATCTATTTCCCCGGGAGCGGAGAGTCCCTGGTAAAACTGGGGAAATCCACTTGACTCTGGACCTACCAGGGCGTGGTTATACCCTCCAGATGTTCCAAAGGTTAACTCACCCTCTTTAGAGCTGATTAAACTAATCCATACCCCACTTATAAGTAGGAATACCAGGAATCCCATGAGCATGTTCCTGGTAATTTTAATCCGGGGGTAATCTCCCCTGTAATGGTAGTGTAACAGATTAAGTACAAGATATTGAGCAATAAAGAAGGGAAACAGGAAACTTTTAGCAAAAAAGGTAACTGCACCTAGGACACCACATACTAGACCATTTGATAATTTATCCGGATATTTCGGGTTGAATATTATTGATAGATAGTAAACCAATACGCATGCTACCAGTAAATCTGGTGTAACAACACTTAAAGCGAAGTAAATAAGAACGGGCATCATCATCAGAAGTACTGCTGTGCGAACCGTTTCATCCAGCTCAAACCGGTAGGAAAGCTGCCTAACCCCAATTATGGTAAAAAATCCAAGGAT
Organism: Methanobacterium sp. UBA279; assembly: GCA_002502855.1. Taxonomy (GTDB): domain Archaea; phylum Methanobacteriota; class Methanobacteria; order Methanobacteriales; family Methanobacteriaceae; genus Methanobacterium_A. The sequence goes on along the minus strand of DAQK01000041.1, from coordinate 8,112 downwards.
AAGAGAAAGTATCTTAGCTGAATAAAGTGCATAGTCTGGGTTCTGATTAAAATAGAGGAAAGGAATCAAAAGCCAGGAGAGTAAGGGCCCCCAATAGGCATTTACTGCTCCGTAAAAGTCGCCGCTCAGGTATTTCCAAGCGGTCTGTATGTAACCCACACCATCTGGGTTTATCTGGTATTGGTAGTAGCCCAGGAGAGTTAACCCCAGTACCAGGTACAGGATTAGAATTATAACCAGTTTTTTGTCGATGGTGTTGAAAAACCGCATGTTTAATCAAAATTGTATTAATTTCCTTGGTAATTATTTAATTTCCTTGGTGATATTCATTTCAGTTCCCTTCATGATAATCTTCCTCAGCGTTAACTGCCCATAGGTTATCTTTAGTAGTTATATGGTCGATTATGTTGTTCACCGCTTTTATCGCGGTGAGCATGGAATGGTCCATGTTGTTGTAGCGGTGCATCCCATTTCTACCGATTAAAAAGAGATTTTCGAACCTGTCGGTGTAGTTACGTATCACGTCGAAATTCTCATACGAACCAAAATAGGCAGGATAGGTTTTGGGCATTCTTACCACGAAACTGTCGATTACATCCTTTTTATCTGCCACATTGATGCGGGATAGCTCACTGGTGGCAAAGGAGATGAAATCTTCATCACTCATATTCCACAGTTCATCACCCTCATTTGCAAAGTATTCCAGTCCCAGTAAGATCTTATCATCCTGGACCATGTAGGGGCTCCAGTTGTTGAATATCTGGATCCTGCCCATTTTAACATTTTTTTCCTGGACATATATCCAGTTATCAGGGATCAAACGATGTAAAGTTTTAATTTTTGACTGGTTTTTAATTTTTAATTCATCTAAAAGTATACCTGCCGTGATAAAATCCCGGTACATTAAACCCCGGGCAATTTCCCGGATATCATCCGGTACTCCTGGTAAGGATTCTATCAAATCCTTCACCGGCATGGTGGAAAAGAGATAATCAGCCTGGTAGGTTTTTATATCACCTTTTTCGTCTTTTACTTTCACCCCAGTTATCCTATCTTTTTCCCTGGATAACTCCACCACTTCATGGTTGCGGTGTATTTCACCGCCGTTACCGGTTATTTGCCGGGCGACTTCTTCCCACATCTGTCCGGGACCGTATTTAGGATACATGAACTGTCCAATGAGGCTGGTCTCCACCTTCTTCTGTGATATCGATCTATCCTTCTGGTAAATGTTTTTTATACTGTGGGCTATGGCTTTTGAAATGGACAGTCCTTTAATTCTTTGGGCACCCCAATCTGCCTTGATCTCACTGCAGGGAACTCCCCAGACCTTCTCTGTGTAGTCTTTAAAGAATGTTTCGTAGAGTTCCCGGCCGAACCTGTTTATAAAGAAGTCTTCCAGGGATTTTTCATCTTTTACAGGTTTTATGGATGTTTTAATATAGCTTAACCCTATTTTGATGGTTTTAACCAGTCCCAGGTTGGATAATGTTTTCAGGTTCAAGGATATGGGGTAGTCAAAGAATTTGCGCAGGAAAAGTATTCTGGATACCCTGTTCCGGTTAAGCATCACTTTATCAGTTTTTTCCGGGTCAGGAGAGGGGTATGTTCTACTTTCATGACTTCCTATTGGTTTTATACTTGAACTTTCAGATAGGGGAATTTCACGGTCCAGGAGGATGTCATCCCTGGCGGGGGCTCCCTGGAGGGGTAGGATGTTTTTCCACCAGTCCATGATCTGTTCTGATTTGGAGAAGAATCTGTGCCCCCCAATATCCATGCGGTTGCCATTAAATTTCACGGTTTTAGAAATACCACCAATATCACCAGTTGCCTCAAATATCACTGGTCTTATGGTGGTCTTGTCCAGTAATTGGTAGGCTGCTGTTAGACCCGCCGGGCCAGCGCCTATGATGACCGCTATTTCATCTTTCATAGTTTTTTACCTATCTAAATAGAGTTAATTTTCGGGCGAAGAAATTCCAGAACAGGATGATTATGGCTGCTAAAATTTTAGATAATAGGTAGAATAAGCCTATTTCTGCTGTAAAGAACCAGATTAATAATTCATTTAATCCCAGACCTACAATTCCTATAAAGGCGAAAACACTGAATTCAATGGTTTTATTATCCAGGGATCTCCTGTTGAAAACCCAGTTTATGCTCAGAATGTAATTGGTTATTAAACCTAAGATGAATGCAATTGCAGCGGAAATAAGATAAAATACTCCAATGTAATCTGTGAAAACATATAATGAAGCAAAATCAACCAGAAACGCCACACCACCCACGAAGATGTAGCGGAAAAACTGGATTCCTGTTTTGTCCGTGCTTTGAGTTAATAATTTGTGAACAGTTTCCCTCGACATGTTTGATCACTTTGTTATTTCTAAATTATTATGGGGTTAATAGTTTTTAACTATTTCCGGCCTCTTACTTTAATTTTCACTGAATTTTCTCTTTAATACTGTATATTTTAAGATCTTCAATTTTTCCCTGGGTTATTTCTTTATATTTCACCAGTACGTCAGAGTTATAGTTTGAATCTCCCCAGTATAAATAATAATCAATGTTATAGTCCTGTAGATCCTTTTCTAATTCAGAATCACTTATGTTGTTCCAGTTTCTTAATGACGTGCCGTAGTAATGGGAATTCCAGAGATAGGCCATATACAGGGACGCCATATATCCATCGTTAGAAGCAATGTTGCCCTGAATATGATACTCGTCATTTATGGTACTCGCCAGGTCATAAATGTTTTCCCCACCATCTTTATTTTCTAAAAGGCCAGTCAGTGGCATGACTATTAAAGAGGCGACGAAAACAACCAGTAGAATAGATTTAATTTCCCTGGTGCAGTAGGTTTTTTTAAATAGTAACTGAAGTAAATAGCCGCCCATCAAGGTTATTAAAAAGTATACCAGGTAAAAATAGCGAAATTCCACGAAGATCAGTACATACAATCCAATAAACACGGTTATCGTTAAAAAAGCAAAAAATATCTGGTGATGTTTTAAAACTGAATGATTTTTAAGTTGCCAGATTATGAACAACAGGGAAAACAGGATTATAAGCAGACTGAAATAGGAGAGTTCATTTAGAAACATCAGAGTCTTTATGATGTTACCTGATATCATGTCTATCTCGTGTTTAAAGGAATTCTGTGATTGCAACGGGCTCCATGAACTGAGTTTAAGATAGGTGGGATCTTCCCAGGCACTGGTGGCCTCTTTATTAGAGGGTTTGATGAAACCGTGCCATATAGGGCTTCCCACATCTTTTTGAATGGGACCGATTTCTTTAAAGTTGTATTCCCCAGAGGTACCCAGGGTTAAATAGCCGTATTTTTCGCTGATAACTCCACCCCAGAGACCAGATATGATGAAAAACACTGCTAAACCTAAAAACAGGTTTTTAAATATTCTTTTCCTTAGTTCTGCATCTTTAAAGTAGTGTAACAGGTTGAATAAAATAAAGGTGATGAGAAAGAAGGGTAGAGCGAAACTTTTAGTTAAAAATGCCAGGCCACCCAGTATCCCGCAAACCATTCCATTATACCAGGTAAGGGGATATTTAGAACTGTAAATGATATAGAGATAGTAAATCAGGAAACATGTCAGTAGTAAATCCACTGGATTAAGGCCGAAGACATAGAATAGTACGATGAACACCGACGCAAAAAGGATGCTCATTTGAATGCTCTTAGTCAACTTAAACCGATTGGATAAAAGTCCTATGCCTAGAATTGTGAAAAATCCTACCATGATGGCCAGTATTTTGGTGGCAAATAAGGTGAACTGGGGTGTTGGATTAAAGTAGATGATGGGAACTAAGAGCCATGAAAACATAGGCCCCCAGTATCCATTTACAGCATTACCTAAATCACCAGCGGCGTATATTTTGGCAATGGACATTACACTGATTAAATCTCTGCTTATAGGGTCATAGTGGTAATATTTTAGAAGATAAATACTTAAAATGAGATATAAAACTAAACAAAGGCAGAATATTATATTAAATTTAGTAACAGTTTTCAAATTAAAACCAGCCATTGAAATAAATATATAGAGCTAGATATAAATTACTTTGTAGATATCAAAAATAAATACTTATCATGATTTTAAAAAGGGTGCATACATGTTAGATCCATCTGATTTTATAAAAGAATCCATTGAGGAAATGAAAAATACCATAGGGGATAAAAAGGCTATAATAGCATTATCTGGTGGTGTTGATAGTTCTGTTTCATCTGTCCTGGCTTCAAAGGCCATTGGAGATAACCTGGTCGCGGTTTTTGTAGACCACGGCCTGGTACGGGAAGGTGAAGCTGAATACGTGGAGAAGACCTTCCAGGACCGGCTTAATCTTATATCAGTTGATGCCAGTGAAGAATTCTTAGACAGGTTGGAGGGGGTCAGCGACCCGGAAGAAAAACGAAATATCATTGGGGAAGTGTTCATCAACGTTTTTGAGAGGGTAGCCGAGGATGTGGGTGCCGAGTACCTGGTACAGGGGACCATAGCCCCGGACTGGATTGAAAGCCAGGGAAACATCAAATCCCACCACAACCTGGCCCTGCCCCACGGACTGGTACTGGAGATCGTGGAACCAATACGGGAACTTTACAAGGACGAGGTGCGGATCGTGGGATCCGAGCTTGGTCTCCCTGACGAGATAATAAACAGACAGCCATTCCCGGGTCCGGGACTGGCCGTGCGCATCGTGGGCCCCATAACCCCGGAAAAAATTGAAATCTGCCGGAAGGCAAACGCCATCGTTGAGGAAGAGGTGAAAAAGGAAGGTATAGAGGATAGTTTATGGCAGTACTTCGCAGTTTTAACCAACACCCGGGTTACCGGTGTTAAAGGAGATATAAGGGACTACGGATACCTGGTGGTGCTGCGGATGGTGGAATCCCTAGATGCCATGACCGCCCACGTGCCTGAACTACCCTGGCCCATGATAAAGGCTATTTCCCAGCGTATCACTGCTGAAATACCTGAAGTTACCCATGTGTCGCTTTCTGTAAGTGATAAACCGCCTAGTACCATTGAATTTGCTTAGATCCCTTTTTTATATATTTTAATTTTCCTTTTTTATAGATTTTAATTTTTTAATTTATTTTTTCTACACCCATAACTTTTAAATAATATAACCCTATAAACTGACTGACAATCAGTCAAAGATTGACTGATAGTAAGTCAAATATATTAGGAGGAAGAAAAATAATGCCTATAGAACAAGTTTGGAGAATAATAAAACGTAAACTGTCTAAAATCTTTATAAAAGATGAAACATTCTTAATTCAAAAATTTAAATCTTATTACGATGAAATTGTCAGAAATGAATCATTTTACGAAGGATGGATAAAAAAATTTATAAAAACAAATTGTTAAATTTTCAATGACGCAGACTATAAATGGATATGCCCCGCTCATGGAGAGCCTGCTAAGCGTGACGGTGAATGGGATATAAGGATGTAAAACCTAACGTGAAATCATGGCAAGAATAACGAAAAACCCGGAAACAAGAAGAAAAGAATTCATTGAAGTAGCCAGGGAACTGTTCATGGAAAAAGGATTCGAACAAACATCTATAAGCGATATCACCAGTAAAATGGGTATGTCCCATGGATCCTTCTTTTACTACTTCAAATCCAAGAATGATGTGATGAAAGCAGTGATATGTGATATACTAAACTATTGGAAGGAATTTATGGATAATCTGGCGGCAAATGAAGAGATGAATGGCCTAGAGAAGATGCAACTCATATTACAGATGAGTATCGAATCATCCACTGTTAAACAGAATATAAACGAGTTTTTCGAGAAAAAAGGGAACGCAGCCATGTATCAAGAATACAGGAAAAGATCCCATGAAATAATTATGCCTTTAATAACGGAGATCGTTGAACAGGGAGTGGAAGAAGGGATATTTGACCTGGAATTTCCCAAGGAAACTGTGGAATATGTGGGATATATTCTGCAGAATTTGGGGAGTAGTCTTCGAACCTCCAATGTATATGAATACCGGAGAAAAATACGAGCCCTGGAGATTTTCATGACAAGAGTGGCCGGGATTGGAGAAAACGAGTTCAGCCTACTCGGATCTGAGGAAAAGGGATGAAAAGTTCTCAACAGGAAAAATACTGGGATAAACTAGCAGAAGAAAAGGAATTTCCCACACCATTCCATATTGAGGAGTTCGAAAAATATGCTTCCCGGGATATGAATATCTTAGACGTTGGTTGTGGATACGGGAGAACCCTGAATAAGTTATACAATAATGGTTTTAAGAATTTATCCGGTGTAGATTATTCACAGGGCATGATAGACAGGGGATTGAAGTTGTATCCCCATCTAAATCTCATAAAAAATGATGGAGATAAGATCCCATTTCCCGATGGTGAGTTTGATTCTGTGCTTCTTATAGGTGTGTTAACCTCCAATGTTGAAGATGATGCCCAGGAAAATTTAATCTCGGAAATTTCAAGGGTTCTAAAAGGTGCTGGAATTTTATACATCGCCGATTTCCTGATAAACCAGGATGAAAGGAATCTTAAACGATACCAGAAATATGAAGATGAATACGGGATTTATGGGGTTTTCAAACTTGATGAAGGCCTAGTTTTAAGGCACCATACCGAAAAACATATTTTAGAATTGGTAAAAGATTATAAGAAGGTTGTATTTGAAAAAACTGTTTATGAGACTATGAATGGTCATAAATCCAATGGTTTTTATTATTTAGGGAGGAAACAACAATTATATTAATTTTAAAGGCTCATAAATTATATCATGTCTTCTGGAAAAATACCCATCTACTTTGCAAAAACCGGGAAGATTGAACTGGTGTACAGGGTAGAAAAGACTGATGAAGAGTGGAAAAAGGAATTCAGTCCAGAATCCTACGATGTGGCCAGGAAAACAGGGAACTGAACTGGCGTTCACAGGTAAATACCATGATTGTCATGAGGACGGGATATATCAATGTGTTTGTTGCCACACAGACCTATTTGACTCTAAAACAAAGTTTGACTCAGGGACTGGATGGCCCAGTTTCTGGGAGCCCATTGCAGAGGAAAATGTAGCCACTGCAGTTGACACCAGCCATTTTATGGTGAGGTCCGATGCGTTATGCGCCCGTTGTGGTGCCTATCTGGGCCATGTTTTTGATGTTGGTCACCACCCCTACCGGGAAAAGGTATTGCATGAACTCTGCCTCACTGCATTTAGTTAAAAGATAATAGCAAATCATGTTTATTTAGTTTTAAAATACTTTGAGGAGTTTAGTATAGAAAATATCTAAGTTCCGATTTTCAAATTATCATTTAAACTTTTAAGGAGTTTAATGGCAGAATAAGCAGCTAAAACACTAGTTTTCGGATTGGTGGTGCATTTTGTATTTCGAGTAATGGTTATAAGCTCACCAAAATCTCCAACTACATGTATCTCATGATAATTTTGATCTACAGCAGGATCAGCTATGATCTTTACATCAACCTCTTTATCACAAGCAACACTCAAAGTAGCCGCCACGTTAATGTTCATAGGAAATTTACCCCACTGCCTCCTCAGCTTTACCTTCATATAATACCATTTCATTATCTGCAGAGATTCCTAATGACTCTGGAGACTTACGAGTGATCAAACACACTATGGATTTTTCCAATGGATGCCGCTTTAATACCATCCAATCCTATAATGGCCCCGGAAGGTGCATATATTCTAGAATCATTTTTTTCAGCTAATTCTTCCAGATAAGCTTTAAATTCTGAGTCTATTAAAGCACCAACACTCATGATGATGACATCTTTTCCATTTTTAAGGATTTGAGGAACAGTTTCTATCACTGCTTGGGGAGATGCAGCTTCAATCACCAGATCCACCAGATTTAACATGTCTAGGGTCTTATATTTTTTAGTTTTCTGAGAGTTTTTGTAGGGCTGTTTTTGAGTTGTAGCCTTGTGTTACTATGAGTCCTGCTAAAAATACAGTTAGTATGGTGGTTCTTTCGGCTGATTCGGGTGTGTATTTATGTAATTTCTTTAAGTTTAGTCCTGATTTACATAATTTAAAAAAGTCTTCGATTTTACCGCGTATGGGTTTATA
>DAQK01000047.1 GCA_002502855.1 Methanobacterium sp. UBA279 | reverse complement strand
TGGACTTCGTACTGGATGTATGTGATCGCGCTTCCCTCATGAGAGGTGGACGAATACTTAAAACAGGTTTACCTGATTCTATTGTGGATGATTTAACTTCCACAGAGAAAAAGAAGATGTTTAAAAAATAGGCTAAGAATATACAATATTCCTCTTATCCCTCCTTCTTTTTTTCTTTTTTAAGGGTATCCCGATGAAAGTGAGGTTACTTCTTTTAATTTTCCTTCATTAAGGAGTTTCAGATTTTTCAGGGTGTCTAAAGGGGAGGCTTTATAGACGGTGATATCTGCGTTTCTTAAGATATAGAAGGCTACTGGACCCATTTCTCCAGAAATTACAGTATCGATTTCCTTGTTTACCAAGAAATCTGCTAATAAATTTCCTGCTCCTTTTTCAAGTCTTGCCGGGTTTTCTATGGTGGTTTTCTTTTTAATTTCGTTATTCTCTAAATATATAATTGTTACATAGGGGCTTCTTCCGAATACCGGACTTACATTAGAATTTAATCCCCTTTCTTCTGTTGTAATGGCTATTTTCATGAATATTACTCCACTAAAAATTGATAGAACTCATATAAAGAATATATATTCATAACTATATAAATTTAATAAAAATAGAAAGGTTAAAGAAAATTACAATTATAGGTTTTTTTGTTTTAATTGACCTTAATAGAGATTTTTTTGTCCTTTAACACATTTTTATAGGCTTCCGCTTCTATTAAGGTCTTGAGTTTTGATAGTGGAATATCTATCCCCCTTGAATTGAGTGCAACTATCATGGACTCTAGATCCTCATACTCTGCCTTCAGAGAGATTATTTCACCATCCTTTTTAACAAATTTCACCCCTACTTCCATCTCTAAAGGGACACCATCTGCTTCTATCATCACCTTTTTGCTCTTGATTTCAAAAGGAAACTTCACATGCTCATATTTAAATGTTTTAATCCCTAAAGTGCCGAATTCCAGGGCCAGGAGAGAGCAAACATCATCCAAGTAGATTTCATCTGTATCCACCAGGACGATATGTTCCATCCTCCCCTTCTTGGTGATGGCATTTAGAATATGAATGTTATTTGCACCTTTTTCCAGAGTCCGATCGATGATATGTGACAGACTTTCCGGTGGCAGGTCATCTATGGTGGTCATGAGTAGCATTTTTCCCACCGGATGATCATAACTCGGACATAATCCTTTTAGCACGTTTTGCAACTTCTTTTGCTCTGGGACTTCCCCCTGGTATTGCTGAAGAAATATAGGCCCCTGAGATAACTTTTGTACCTATATCATCTATTGATAATTTACCCATAGCTGCAGCAACAGCAGCTGGTACGATGATATTAATGATACTATGGCCAGAAAGTTGTAACTCAGTAATAGGAACTGCACCTAAAGGTATGGCTTCAAGTATATCTGTTTTTTTGTTTAAAACAGCGTCAGGTATTACTTTGTGGGACAATCCTTCGAATATTACTTTTTGTCCGTTGATGGTTATTTCCAGATCTGCATCGGTGTCAAATCCACAGTACTTCATTAAAAATTCGCTGGGTTTTCTTCTGGCGCATCCTGCAAATTTTGTGACCTTGATTTTTATGTCTTTACCAGTCATACCGCTTAATAAGTTACTGCAGGCCGTTTCTACCTCATTTAGTTTTTCATCATCCAGCATCCGAACTACTTCATCCAGTTCTTTGCCCGCTTCCAGCTGCTGGTAGGTGAATTTAGCCCGGTCGTATATTCCTTTAGCCCGCGCACCATCGGTGGCCAGTATACATACTCGGGTAACTGGTCCTCTCTGTACCTGTTCTGCCTTTCTGGAGATGGTGTTGGTGGCTATCATCGCCACTTCTGGTTCCAACCAGAACTGTTCTTTCACTTCCCTTATTTTATCTGCAGCTTTTTCCAGATCTCCTCCATTTTCCATGATTAACTTCATGGCGAGCACGGCATCGGCAGACATATGGCCCAATGGTGGTTGCAGAGGTCCACCTGAAAAACCAGCCCCGATTGCAAGGGATTCCTCAAATGCAGCCAGCAATTCCTCGAAAACCATCATACCTATCACTGATGGTCCTCCTATGTCCTTCAAAATCACCCCTAAATCACCCACCAACTGGGCGGTATCATATTCCTCACCGGTTCCCCTGATATGGAGTTTTCCTGGAAGTCCGGCCGCTTCAACCGCTCCTAATCCAGCAACATATGCGCTGTTGGCTTTAAAGAATTCTCTGTAATATTCTCCAACTTCAGAGTCAGGGTGAACGATTTCCAGTATACCGGCCACTCCAAATATAGCTGCCAGGATAGGGCTGGGTGGCATTCCTACATTGGCATAGGCAGTTAACATGCCTCTGGTTCCAGCAGCGGCTCCATTTTTAGCCACTTTAGGGAAACCTTCATCTTCACCAAGTGCTCCGTGTCCATATAGGGGACCTCCCCCTACACCTAAGGGAACGATGCTCCCATCAATTTCAGTGAGTTTATTGGTGAAAATATCATCGTATATTGCTTTTACAGCGGCGTAACCCGATATTTTATTGTTCGCTTTTGAGGTGGGTATGGCCAGAACGCCACATCTGTCAACTCCGGCAATCATCCGGGCCATGGCCCCTAATTTCCTGTTCCCTGCGGGTACTCCTGCTTGTGCATTAGAACCAGCCAGGTAACATAAAGTTGCACTTATCAATGCTGCATTGGCTGCATCAGCACCCGCCATTTTTGCAGATTCTATAGCCTTTTTAAGTACGTCATCGATGGGGAGATATTGCCTGTTTTCATCGGTCAACCTGATTTCAATCCCTTTCAGGACATCTTCAGTTATTGAATTGGCTGCGCAAATCGCAGCGATATTCAACATACCATGCCCTTTGGTAAGGGCTTCTATACGATCATTGGTCATTAAATCTACTTCTGAAGTCGAAGCCATTATAGCAGCTATTATTTCTTTTTCCATATAGACATCACCGTAATAATTATATGGTTAAATTTTAAAGTAATTTTCCTTCGTTAAATATACGGCTCTGTCAAAAACTTGGGGTTTGGGTTGTCGAAAACGTTTTTCTGGTTTAGGATTTCTTTTCTGATGTTTATTCGTGACATTGCCGTCTTTTTTTATCTTCATTATCTTTTTAATGCTTTTAGGGAATGTTTTTTTGGAATTTGTTTTTTCTAATTTATTTGAGGTTCGTTCGATATTTTGCATCTAACAGGTACGAGAAGCATGTTTGGAAGTAAGGCATTAATGAATCCACGATAATTGATTTGATCTCTGAATAATCTTTTATTTTATTTAATATTTCATTCATCCTGTTTCTAGCACTTTTAAATGATTCACTATCGAATAAACTGAATAACTCCAGTTTCTCTCGCCTTATCTTGTCTATCTCATCATCAGATAGTTCGTTATCTCGTATATACTCTTGAACTTTCTTGTTTATATTTTTAAACACGTGAAATAAGCACCATTTGGTGTTTAAACCTTAATCCTTCAATAATTGGCTTATATTTCTCATCTAAATCAGTTGTTATTGCTATTTTTTCTTTATTTCCTGGTGGATTCCGTTAAAAAACTTTTTTATGTTCTTGGAATTCTCTTCATGAGTATATTTTATCAGCAACGATGATATTCTGTTTTTTACTGTCGAATAAAGTGAATCGGTAATTCCAGAGGTCGCTAATTTTAATTCACTCCCATGTCAAAGATGTAATATCCACTATAACGATTCTTTCTTTTTTTGGGGATTTTCATATTCGAGTATCCAGTTTTCATATTGTTTGTCTGGAAAATACTGATTTCTGTATCTTTTCTAACTTTATAAGCTATTTTACGGATGGATCCGAAGAATAAACCAGCTAATTCCATGCACTTTTTCTTTAAATTCGTGTGTAAAAGTTACTATTATCATCAACAACTTCTGAAATATCTGTTTTAAACTTCTTACCACATTTCTTGCACTTATACATTTGAATTTTCAGTGTTAACAACCCCCTTCTATAATAAAAATAAAGCTTCCGTTCTTTAAATCCATCTTTAATCACAAATTTACTGAAACACCTCCGTACAACAAGGAATCAACATCTCAATATGAAAAACATCCCCCTTTTTATACCATGTATTCAATGATCAGTAGTTCGTAAAGTGTTTTTGTAATTTTTGTTCTAAAATGCTTTTTGGTTTCAGGATTTGGGTGTTTAACACCTTTTTTTGTTTGTAAATTCTTTTATGGTTTCTTTTTGGTTTTGTTCTGGTCTTAAGCGGTTTTGATGTGTAATTTGTGTTTTTAGCTTTTTTTCTTTGGTTTTTTGGGGGGATTTGACGTTGGAGTTAGTGGATTTTTAAATGGGTATTCCGTCTTGGAATCCGAGTTTTTTCCTCTGTTATTTCGGGTGATTTGTCTTAACATGGTTTTGAAGGTTTAGGTTCGTGGTTGGCGGCTTCCTCTTCGTGGTATGCTGAGACGTGTCCATTGGTATGTAGATCCAGATGTGGACCAGTAGGAGGCTTAATCCGACGTATAGTAGTCGTGGGACGGGTTTTTTGGTGCTGGTGCGTAGGCGTGCTTGGTTCATTAGTTTGTAACGGGATTCTATTCCAAAACGCTTACGATACTCCTTAAAAGTTTTGGATATGGGAAGGTCCATACCATACGTAGCGTATGCGAAATATTTGATTCCTTTCGTTTTGTATTTGCATTTAGAGTACTTAACCACTATGTTTACCTGGAGGGTTGCTTCTCCATTTTTTAGAATGCATGGTGTACTGTGTGGAGTAACTTTTTCGACCAATGAACAGGTCTCGTATTCCTCCACTGCGTCCTCTCAGGATGCAGGGTATTATGAAGGGTGTGTTTTCTTTTTTGAAGATAATTTATAACTTCTACGGTGAAAAACTCCCGGTCCAGGTAAATTCCTTTAATTTTAAACCCCATATTCTCTACTTCCCTTAATAAGAAGTTTATGGTGTCTTTTAGAGTTTCTCCTTGTCGTATGTATTTCACGGCTAAAGTGTAGCGTTTATTACTTAATATTAGGTATAATGGAGGCGTAAGCATAAAATCGGCTGGGTTCCCTGCCGGGGTTTGGTTTTGATGGTGTCTCCCTGGTTTTCTTCTTCTCCGTAATAGGGTATGTTAACGAAATCGATTTGCGAAGGATTGTGATTTCCTAGGCACGGTTTTAACTATATTATGCTTTAATTTTTGTTTTATGGTCGTTTGTACTTCTTCTAAATTAAGGTTGCGGAGTCTGTATCTGATGGTTCCTTCTGATGGGCCGTCAATGCAAATATTGCTAACCTGGTTGGATGCTGGTTTGGGAAGTACAAGCATTTAGAAAGTGGTAAATAATTGTTTTATCGCTGTACTCTGCATTTGGCGCTGCATCCAGGCCTAACATGTCTTTAATTACATCCATCGAAAGATTTAATACATCGCCATTCAATAACTTACCACGCAGGGTGTTTTTTTGTTATCATAAATTAATAATACACCCTGCACAATATAATAACTTAACCTTATGAACTACTGATGATTTAAATACCTTATCATTTCTTTCAAACGATTTTAAATGATTTTCTTCATATTTCGATAAACCTTCACAAAAATAGGAAAGTTTATAACCCTGATCAAACAAGTTATCAACTGGAGCAAGTGTTTTTTGGCTAAACATAAATATAAAATTCAAATTTTTTTCTTTGGTGATGAATATGTTTTTTAGGTGGTGCTTCTAAAGAGATTAACCATCCTAAGGACTTAGGGGTGAAATAATGGAAAAGAAAACTGGTATTATAGGATTCACAGGAAGCTTTAGAGAAAGTATAAAGGATATAGAAAAGAATTCAAAGGTAGTTTTCACTGGTTCTGTGGCAGTATGCACACCTTTTATAGAATTACTATCCTACACAGTCAGGGATAAAAATTTTGACTTAATTTATGTACCAAAAGTAGATATAGCTAATGCTAAACAAATAAAGATGTTACCGAATATTGGGTTCAGTGTAGTTGATGAGAAAGCGGATCCACAGAATCCTGATGTAGTAGTGGTACTGGGAGGATTGGCCATGCCTAAATTTGGATGCGCTCCAGAAGAAGTGGATAACATGATCCAGGAGATATCAGGAGGACAAAAGCCTAAAATTATAGGTGTTTGTTTCATGAACATCTTTGAAAATTCTGGTTGGGAGAAAAAGTTAGACTTCGATATAATTATTGATACCACCCTCCAAACTGTGGTAAAATAAATTAAACCTTAATGCCTATAATTAAAGGGTTTATTCAGGATTTTGGAATAATTGGGGAATATTTCCAAATTTTTTTCCAAATTTTTTTAATAACCAGTATTATTTTTCATCTTTTAAGTTCGTTTATATCATTTTTTTAGCAACTATAAATTTATTCGCTGTTTTAGGTCCAAATGGTGAATTGAAATGGTCTATATAATGAATATCAATTATATTAAACCCTAAATTTTCTAAAAAAGTTATATAGTCTTCAAATGATAAATCTCCTTTAAAACTAAACCTTTCCTTGCTGTTTGACGTTTTTTCAAAGTTTGTGAAATTCCATTCTAAGCTATCCAGATTAGCTTTCAATGTATCTTTCTCATCTTCTGGGAAGTACTGTTTATTTAGAAACAATCCATTTAAATTCAAGGATTTATAAACCTTTTTGGCGATTTCGGGATTTTTACCCCCAGGATTGTATGAAGAAAAAATTATGTCGTAGCTACCTACAAAATCATCTGTATAGAAATTTCCAGGGATAGTTCGCATACTATTCAACATAACTTGATAAAAAATTAAACTAAAATTGAATCAATGGGTATAAAAACCTTTCGATAAAAAAAATTTAAAGTGATATATAATCCAAAACTACTACTAAAATTAAGTTTTAAATTTTAAATTAAGCATTATTAAATAGATTATAAAGTAAATTAGTGTAAAAAAGGACTATTTGGAGTTAATAACTATGTATGGCGATTTAAATCTTTGAATCATTGTGACTTGGGAATCACCAGGGGAACTCCTTCGAAATTTTTAATATGCACATCAACGCCGTAGGCTTCCTTAATAAGTTCTGGAGTTATAACTTCCCTTCCACCGCTGGTGAATACTTGACCATCCTTTAACACTATGAACTTATCAGAGTATCTGAGGGCGAGATTTATATCATGCATCACCACGATGGAAGCGATATTTTGAGCACACGATACTTCTTTTATGAGTTTCATTACTTCCAGCTGGTTTTTCAAGTCAAGGTCACTTGTAGGCTCGTCTAAAAGTAAAATTCGGGGTTGTTGAACCAAAGCCCTGGCTATAACTACTTTTTGAAGTTCTCCACCACTCAACTCATTGATGTAACGTAACGCATACTCATCCAGATTCATAACCTTCAATATTTCCTCTGTTAGTTCAATATCTTTACTGGAAACATCCCATTTTATGTAAGGCTTCCTACCCAGTAGAACAGCATCAAAAACTGTGATAAAACCTGTTTCTGATCTTTGGGGTACGTAGCCCATTTTCCTTGCAATTTCGATTTCCTTCATTTCTCGGACGTCTCTCTCCTCAACGAAGATCATTCCCTCTTTAAACTTCAAAATCCTGTTTATACATTTCATCAGGGTAGACTTACCAGACCCGTTAACGCCCAGTATAGAAACAAAATCCCCTTTTTTAACCTTAAAATTTATATCTTTGAGTATATTTGCCTTTCCATAGGAAAATTCGACTTTATCTACTGAAAGAACCATTTTTATCGCCCCATTTTTATTATTATATAGAAGAACAGCGGTGCACCTAAAAATGAAGTTATAATACCCACTGGTAACACAATTGGAGCTAATATAGCCCTGGCAACTGTATCAGATACCAGAAGTATTAGAGCGCCCAGGATAGCGGATGTGGGAATTAAAAACCTGTGGTCGGTTCCTATAATTCTCCTCATGATGTGTGGTGCTATTAACCCCACAAAACCGATAACTCCCAGAAACGCTACTGTCACTGCCGATGTAAATGAAGAGATAAGCATTCCATATAACCTTATCCTATCCGTATTAACCCCTAAACCTTTCGCAGTCTCCTCACCAATTTCAAGACTGTTATAATCCCATGCATGATACATGAAATATGCCAGTGCCGGTATCAGGAGTATGAACATGATCCAGACATCACTCCACACCGCCCTTCCAACATCTCCAAAAGTCCAGAAGACAGTGGCTGCCACCTGGGTATCCGATGCAAAGTACTGTAAAAACATAGTCCCCGCGGTGAACATGGCACTCATGGCCACTCCAGCGAGTATCATCGCTTCAGGTGTTACACTCCTGACCCTGGCTATTAAAAGGATTATACTAACACCGATCATCGCCCCTAAAAATGCTGCAAAAACAGTGAGGTAGGGGTTGTTCACGATAACTGCATCAGCCTGGGTACTGTTTAATGCCCCAGCACCCAAGACTATGATGGCAAATGCAGCTCCAAAAGCAGCCCCCTGTGAAATTCCCATTGTATATGGACTTGCCAATGGGTTCCTAAGCACATTCTGCATTATACATCCTTCAATACCCATACAGCACCCTGCTATTATAGCGGCAAGGATACGGGGAATACGGATATTCCATATAATCGAAGCCCCGGCAGCTTGACTGTTAACTAAGCCATTTAATATTTCATATACGGATAAATTTGCAGCTCCCACTTTAATGGAAAATATAATGGTAACAGTTAAGGCTACGACTAAAACTGCCCCAATATATAACTTATTCCTCAGGTAAGATCTGTAACCTGATACTGTTTCGTCTTTGAAGCTCACTTATCTCACTTTTTTAGCTATTATGACTTTATCTTCTGATCTTGTACCAAATGACGTGTTGAGATGGCTTATGTCATGAGTACCTATGATTGAAAATCCAAGACCCTCTAAAAACTCTGAATATTCCTCGAAACCTAAGTCACCTTTAAAGCTGAATCGTCTTTCTGCTTTATTGGACTTCTCAAAATTGGTGAAGTTCCATTCCATGTTATCTAAGAGGTCTCCCAGGGAATTTTTACTCTCTTCTGGGAAGTACTGTTTGTTTACAAATAATCCATCCAAATTCAGGGAATTATAAATTTTTTCGGCTATTTTTGGGTTTTTTCCTCCCGGATTGTATGAAGAAAAGATCATGTCATAACTACCGCCAAAATCATCCCTGTAAAAATTCCCGGGGATAGTTAAAACGCTGGAACTGTACCTTTCAATGAATTTCTGTGTTTCCTTTAAAACCTCTGGAAAATCGAAAACATAACACTGTAAATCCGGATTCATCTGACTGAAAGCTATAGAATACAATCCATGGCCTCCTCCAACATCAAGCAAAGTCTTAGAACTCTTAAATTCATCACAATCTGCTACTAAATCAACTGTATCATGTAATTCACCAGATAAACAATCTTCAGCCATCACCTGTATGATCTCAGGAAAGAAAGATTCATCTTCCCGGGATATTTTGCCATGTAAGGTGTTATTTAAATTATTCCAGAGATCAACGTTTCCTTCTAAGGATAGTATGCATTTATTTCTGTTGTAATCAGATTCGGAATTTAAAAAAACTTTAGCTGTCCTTGAATTTTTATAAAATTCCCCTGTTTTATCCATTAAACCTAGTTTCGCCAGTATTTCCAAGAGATAATAAGTTAAAATAGGTTCAACTCCCAGTTTATTAGAAACTTGCTCGCAAGACATTGGCTCGTTTAAAAAATCAAAAATCCCAAGTTCTATAGAAGTTTTTAAAAGATTAAATATTTTTAAGCCATTTAAGGCATTCTCAACAGTACCCTGTAATTTTTCTGCTGAAACATCCGGACGATCATTAATGTTCATTGTTTTATCACACCCGATTCTTTAAGGTCAAATCAGATGTCCATCTTTATATGTCCATCTTCTTGAATCCGCCGTACTGAGTTTTCAACGTGCTGTAAACCAGTTCACCCGATCCACCATTGAATTTCATGAATATCTCATTTGCTTTTTCTTCTGGATCTACATCTGCAAATTGTTCAGGATAGAGAATTTTACCGATATAATAAGCATCAGCAATCATCGAATCTTTATTGTAAGAGAACAAGCAGTATGGAAGGACATCGTAGACGTCGCCATTTTTTACAGCGTTTATGCTTTGATAAACTGTATTCTGATTGGTATCGTTGATTATCGATTCTGCACTGCTCCCCTCTACGAAGATCATGTCAGGATTCCAGGTTACTAGTTGCTCTTTATCCACTGAAATTGCATGTAAAGTTGCATTGGTAGTGGTGTTCATGGCACTGGCCACGTTATCTGCATTCACCATTATAAATGGGGGATAAAATGCATTGGTAGATGTGATGCCGTGTGTTCCATAATAAGCCTGTCCAGCTATGTATACTGTTTTGTTGCTGGAGACGCCGGCCGTTCGTTTAGCAAGATCCTCTTCGTAGGAATTAATATAGTTAATCAGTTCATCGGCCCTGTCTTCCTTACCTAACACCTCACCCATCATCTTCAAAGATTCCTTATACTTATCCATCTGTTCAGGTGTTTCAACCGCGCCAACGTATACCACAACAGCAGGAATACCCGTTTTGGTCTGTACGTTATCTGCCTGTTCTGCAGTGCCAACAAACACCACATCGGGGTCAACTTCGGCTAATTTTTCATAGTATACTGTATCGGTCCTTGCATTGGCAACAACTGGTAATTTCAGAAGTTCGGGATGAGCGATCATATAGGGCAACTGATTTCCCCACGCCCCTGTTGAATTGGATTCCATCTGTTCAATTCCAACCATTTTGTCACTGGCGTTTAAATACACAATTTCTCTACCAGAACATCCGGTTCCCACCACTTTATTAACCTGGGCTGGAACCTGGACAGTTCTACCTGCTGCGTCTGTTATGGAAACGTTGCCTTCTCTTGAAACTGGAATATCTCCACCAAAGGTGTAGACTAAAATTCCGCCAACCAGTATTGCGATGATAATAATACCAGCTATTAACTTTTTATCCATAAAATCACCCTTAATTTATCCTTAAAGTACCTTCAAAAAATGGGAAAAAAATTAAATCTCTATCTTTTCAAATCCACCAAGCGGTCCCTTTAGATCAGTGTAGACTGGTTTACCCACGAACATCGTGAATATTTCATCTGCTTTCTTTTCGGGGTCTACATCACTGAATTGTTCTGGATAGAGAACTTTTCCAATGTAGTAAGCATCAGCAATCATTTCGTCCTTGTTATAGCTGTATAAACAGTAAGTCAGTACTGTATAGACATTACCATCCTGTATAGCCTTAATATTCTTGTATTCTGGGTTTTTGCTGGTATCATTGGTCACAGTTGTTAAACTTCCTCCTTCAATGAAGATTACGTCGGGATTCCAGGTTATAAGCTGTTCCTTATCTATCTGAATGGCGTTTAGGGTTGCATTGGTGGTGGTGTTCATGGCACTGGCCACGTTATCTGCATTCACCATCTCAAAGGGGGGGTAAAACGGATTGGTAGATGTGATGCCGTGTGTTCCTCTGTAGGCCTGTCCAGCTATGTATACTGTTTTGTTGCTGGAGACACCTGCAGTTCGTTTATTAAGGTCATCTTGGCAGGAATCTATATAGTTAACCAGTTCATCGGCCCTGTCTTCCTTACCTAACACCTTACCCATTACTTGTAAAGAGTTTTTATAATTATCCATCTGTTCGGATGTTCCAACAGCCCCAGTGTATACAACAACAGTAGGAATACCAGTTTTAGTCTGTATAGCATCTGCATCTTCTGCACTTCTAGCAAACACCACATCTGGTTTGAGTTCTGCTATTTTTTCATAGTTGATTATATTTTTACTGGCATCACCCACTATGGGGAGACTCATTAACTCGGGATGAGCGATCATGTAGGGTAATGAATTACCGGATCCTCCAGTAGAATTTGATTCCACCTGTTCTATGCCAACCAGTTTGTCACTGGCGTTTAAATATACTATTTCTCTGTCAGAACAT
This sequence comes from Methanobacterium sp. UBA279, assembly GCA_002502855.1. Classification (GTDB taxonomy): domain Archaea; phylum Methanobacteriota; class Methanobacteria; order Methanobacteriales; family Methanobacteriaceae; genus Methanobacterium_A. Next base: position 34,732 of record DAQK01000047.1, on the reverse strand, counting down.
CCTGTCCCTACGACTTTATCTACTTGGGCGGGAACCTGGACTGTCCTTCCTGCAACATCGGTAACGGAAACAGTACCTGAGCTTGAACGTGCAGTGTCTTCACTAAAAATATAAAACAAACCAAAGATGATTATTACTGCACTTACAACACAAATAATACCTAATGATTTTTTTCCTATAATTTTTACCACCTCTAAATTAGATTTTAAAAAATCATTTATAATACTTTCTATTGAAGTATTAATACATTTATAAGCAAACCCGAAAAAAGTAATACTCTTTAAATAGTTAATAACACCTTTATATATAATTAGGAAAATCGTAATATCGAATTGAATAAAATACAGTTCAGTTGATCTGTAAAAATGAACTTGGACAAAAGATACTGAGTTATGAGAAACAGATTATATAAGTGATAGCGCTGGGCACTGATTAAATCATATACAAATTTGCTCAAACAATTTGTTATTTTATATCTAAGAAAAAGGTGGATTTAAAGGTCAAGTTTCTTGAATCCGCCATATTGTGCTTTTAAATCATTGTAAATTACTTTGCCTAAGAATTTTACAAAAATTTCATCTGCTTTCTTTTCTGGATCTACATCAGTGAATTGCTCGGGATAGAGAACTTTTCCAACGTAATAGGCATCAGCAATCATTTCCTCTTTATTATAGGCATAAGTACAGTAAGGTAATAATCCATAGACATTTCCATCCTGTATGCTTTAATTTCTTTATATTATTCCGGATTGTTACTGGTATCATTTATCACTGTTTTTAGACCTGTTTCTTCAATGAAAATTACATCAGGGTTCCAGGTTATTAACTGTTCTTTTTCTACCTGAAAACCTTTTGAGGCATCAGAAGTATTAATGTTTGCAGCAACGTTAGTTGCATTCACCATTTCAAATGGAGGGTAAAAAGCATTGGTGGCTGTGATACCATGGATTGCTCCATAAGCTTGTCCTCCCATGTAAACAGTTTTATTACTGGACATATTTTTAGTCCTATTTTTAAGGTCTTGTTCATAAGAATCAATATAACCAATGAGTTCTTCTGCCCGTTCTTCTTTATTTAACACTTTGCCCATTACTCTTAAAGACTGTTTGTACTTATTCATCTGTTCAGGTGTTCCAACAGCATATATGTAGACAACAACAGTGGGAATACCTGTTTTTGATTGTATAGTGTCTGCCTCTTCTGCACTGTTAGCAAATACAACATCAGGATGGAGTTCTGCAATTTTTTCATAATTTATGGTAGTTCCACTTGTAACTACAGGCAAACTCATTAATTCAGGACGTGCAACCATGTAAGCCATTAATTTCCCACTTCCACCTGTTGAATTAGATTCAGACTGTTCTATCCCCACTATCTTATCACTGGCGTTTAAATACACTATTTCTCTACAGGAACATCCTGTTCCTATGACTCTGTTCACCTGAGCTGGAACTTGAACTGTTCTGCCTGTAATAGTCGCATCTTTGGCAGTATACATTGGACTTAGGCTTTCCAGGCGAAAACCTGATGAAATGTTTCCTCATGGTTATTATAAGGTTGAAATATTCGTTTCTTAATAATATCCGTTTTGATAATTAATAACAGGTATAGAAGCGGTATTAGAATCTTTTAACGCTTTTTTAAATCTAAATATGGTTGAAATACCCTTAATTGGCTTTTTTTTATCGCTGTTTTTTTTCGTTTGGTTCAATATCTTCATTTTTTAGAGATTTTATTTCGGTAGTAGTTAGAATATATTGCTCCTAGCGGATTATGGGCGAGTACTCTGTCTTTTACAGCTAGAGTGGTCACGGGTGCTTTTGAATGGTCGGTAAATAATATATCATGACCTATACAAAGACCGATAATGATATTAAGATCAGTTTTTTTCTGGTTGAGAAATGATGCTTGACCAATGGGGTTGCACATAGCTTCATAACGGGTTTTGTCAATTTTGTCTAGCTCAAACTCCGTTTTATCAATACCGCAGATTTTGCAACATGTGGTGTACACCTTAAAATGTTCTTTAAATATAGAATAGATTTCTTTAGATTCCTTTTCTAAGCCAATGCAGAACGCCATGCCTATTTTTTTGTAATTCATTTTTTTGGAAAAAAGAATTATTTCCTCTATTCGAGTTTTTTTCATGTAATATTTAGCCTCGATAAAGGCAGAATTCTTAATTAAAGATTTTTCATGTTCACCATAAAGTTTTTTTATTTCTTCTTTAAGTTTCAGACAATCTTTTCCATTGTGGCATTCTTTTTCCGGGCATAGAGCACAATTCATATAAACCCCCATTTTATAGTATTTTAGACTTATTTTATCTCCATCTATAATAATACTAATCATGATCTTAAAAAGATTCAAATATAGACTAAAAATAAACACTAGATTAAGTAGTGAATGTATTAAAAAACTAATTTTTTTTCTCATGATAAAAAAAGAAAAAAGAGAAATTTAAGTTCTTGAATAATCATCAAAGCAGGGTATACAGACAAATGCACCGTTTTCTACCCGCGCCCGGTGTTCTGCAACTAACTCACCGCATTTAGCACATTTAATTGACTGAAATATACGCGCTTCTTCGGGAATTTCCAATTCTACCTGTTCTATTTTGAATAACTCATCTTCAGGCATGTCTAAAATATTTTGAGATGTTTCATTCTTTCGTTTTTCAAATTCCTCTTTTTCTTCATCACTGGCGGTTCCACTGAATACTTTTTCCCTAACTGCAGCGAATTCATGGTTCATCACATCTATTCCAGTATTTAAAGAAAGGCGTAAAGCTTCTCCAGAGTCCCTGTTTAAGAAGGTGTATACGTGTTTTCCATGATCTTTGAATATCAAATTTCCTTTACCGAAAGTACATCCGGTGACGACTTGTATAGCATCTACACTGCAACTGTCGTTTTCCACGATGGCTAAAAACTCTTCATCTAAGGCCTTTGGAGAACGAAGTTTTTTAATGGCTATTTCTCCGGCACGATATCCTATGGCAGTTCCGGGGCATATATGGCCGTGAAATTTGGTAACTTCTGAAAAGGGGATTATTTTTGGCTTTATAGTGCTGTTATCCAATTTTATCACTTCATCAATGTTTTTTAATAGTTTGAAACTAATTTTTGTTTGATAATTTAGTTTTCTAAATAGTCTAATCTTATTTTATGCTATTTAAATATTAGTATTCCAGATAAAAGTATTACAAATAGGGTGAATTTTCTTTTAAATTTAATACTCGTGTAACATTTATATAATGATTATGAATATATATTCATAACATGGTGATGTGAAAAAGTTCAAAAAAAATATTCAAAGCACCATAAAACCAGATGTTTCACCTCAGATTCATAAACTATATTGAATTAGGTAAATATTTATCAAAAATAAAGGAGTAAATTTACATGACAGATGAAAAAAGATATATATGCAAAAAATGTGGATTTAAGTGGTTCCAAGATGGAAAAGAATATGAAAAGTAACCCCCTCTGCGACTCTGAAGATATCTCATTAATAGCGGTAAATGAAAGTCTAAGACCATCAGGACAGCAATCAACAGGAAGAAGAGGAGGATATGGTGGTGGAATGCGAGCAGGTTCACCTAGAGTATGTAAATGCCCAAACTGCGGATATGGTGGTGGAATGCGAGCAGGTTCACCTAGAGTATGTAAATGCCCAAACTGCGGATATGAAGCAGGTAAAACCCGCGGGGTACCATGTAGAAACACTAAATATCCAGAGAGTGGTGTTCCGCTATGCGGAGCAGATTAAATAGGATCAAAGGAGATGATGGGAATCACAGTAATATGTATAACAACACTAGACCAAAGAGGCTTATTAGTCGATATCTCCATGCACCTTGGAAAAAACCCCCCTACTTCACTTTAATTAAATTTCGATGATGGAAAAATATTTTTGAAAATTCTTAATCATTTTGGGACATAAAAAAATTTAGAAATAAGATTGAATAAGTTAGTTTGATTAATTTACCCTGCAAGTTCTATGATATTAATGATGAGAGGAATTTCTTCTTTTATTTTATTAGTCCCTATTTTTCCTCTCATTATTTCTATCAGAAATATCATGCCCGTTTCAAGGTATTTTCCAGTGTTTCTTGAAGTTCTGCTCGTGATTCGTATACGGTTGTTTTTATTGCATCTGACTCCCGATCGATGTTTGCTAGAAGTTCTTTGGTCCTTTCATGGTTGTTGTCCATCACATCCTTTAACCTCAAAAAGTTCTTCTTAATTCTTCTCTCCACTCGAGTGGAAAACCAGACGGGCAAAAATTGCCAGTACAATTGAAGCAATGCTGGATATGATGGACGTTATAGCAACTATATCCGTCATTCTTTCACTGATTAACCTAAGATAGCTTTAAAAATAATATAACTATCGCTCTAATATAGTAAGGTTTAATTGGGTAAGTAATATGCAATTTATTATTCTTAATATATATCCAATATTTGTATGATTAATTCGTTTTTGAATAAAATTGAACAGATTTTGAATGAGACCTAATAATTCCAATAAGGATAAAAAGAGGAAGAAGCTCTTAGAAGAAAACACGAGGAAGAAGCTTTAGACAGGAAAGCAAAAACAGGAATCCAAGCCAATAATTACAACTGTTCAGTTAAAGCAGCAAAATTTCAATTAAAAAAGAAATCATTAATCCGGCAAGTAACCTGTGAAAGATGCTGGAAAACCTATAAAACGAACAGCAACACCAAAATCTGCTTCGATTGTAAAAGGAAAAATTAGAGCGATATTCAATGGATTTGTATGTTTCAAGTTTATCAAAGCTTTTTTGAGCCAAAATAAGTCCCGATTGGTAAGTGTATTTTGTGATTATCTTATGGTTAAATCTTTACCGCCTAAAAACCATAATTCAATATAGGTGAAAAAAATGTTGTTTGTTGCAGAGCATACCCACCCTGCTTCTGAGTGTCCAATGAATACTCCAAGTGGAAAAGAGATGATTAAAGAGCTTTTTTCAGAGGAACATATAAAAAGTGCAGGTATTGAAATGGTTGGAGCGTATATGAGCTGTCCTGCTGATGAAACCTCGCATCATAAGGGATTTTTCATAATAGAAGCTCCTGATGAAAAAACCGTTAAAGGCTTTTTCGGGCCAATGAAAGTCGAAGTCAGAGAAGTCAAACCCTTCAGTGAGATAGCTAAGATGTTGTAATTCATTAAACTATTCTTCATTTCTTTCTTTTAAGAATCATTTAAATCAGTTATAAGGGGTTCATATTTTGTCAGAGTATGAATTAACAATTCTACAGATGAATGATAGTCATGGATATCTGGATCTGCATCAAGAATTGTTTTGGGATGGTGATCATGCTAGGTATGAGTTGGCAGGCGGTTACGCCAGAATCGCAACCATTTTCAATGAAGCTAAGGGTGAGAGACCTGATAATACTTTGATTTTCGATTGCGGAGATACCATACACGGCACTTACCCGGCTGTTGAGAGTAAGGGTCGGGCTTTGATACCTATTTTGAACTATCTGGATTTTGATGCCATGACCGCTCATTGGGAATTTGCCTACGGACCTGAACATTTTAAGAAGTTGTCTAAAAAACTGAATTATCCGATGCTGGCTATTAACTGCTATTATGAATCTAATGACAAACTCGTTTTTGAACCCTGGATAATCAAAGAGGTTGCCGGACTTAGAATCGGCATCATAGGCATAGCTGCCACCATAGTTGATAAAGTCATGCCTGCATCCTACAGTAAAGGCATATACTTCACTCTTGGTAACAAGGAGCTTCCATTTTACATAGAAAAGCTTCGAGATGAGGAAAAAGTGGATTTGATAATCGTGATCTCGCATCTTGGATTTCCCCAGGAGATGAAGTTGGCAGGGGAAGTGGAGGGCATCGATGTCTTATTAAGCGCCCATACGCACAATCGACTGTATAAACCCGCTGTAGTAAATGACACTATTTTAATCCAATCCGGATGTCATGGTTCATTTATTGGGAGGTTAGATCTGATTATAAAAGAAGATAGGATAACAGGATTCAAACATCAACTCATAACGGTTAGTGAATCAATTAAACCCGATCCACAAGTTGAAGATCTTGTTAACCGCACATTGGACCCTTACCTGGATTGGTTGAATCAGATAGTCGGTTACACGTCTACTGGTCTTAATCGTAACACCATATTAGAATCAACCATGGATAATTTTCTTTTAAAGAGCATTATAGAGGAAAATGAAGCTCAAATAGCATTTTCTAATGGTTGGAGGTATGGAGCCCCTGTTCCACCAGGAAAGATAACTATAAATGACCTGTACAACATAATTCCTGTAAATCCCCCCGTATTCACCGTTGAATTAACTGGAAGAGAAATCTGGCTAATGATGGAAGAGAATCTAGAGCATACATTTTCCAGAGATCCATACAATCAGATGGGTGGTTATGTGAAACGGTGCATGGGGATAAATCTGTATTTCAAAGTGGAAAATCCTAAAGGACACCGAATACAACAATTATTTGTAGGAGGGAAGAAGTTGCAGTTAAATGAAACGTATACAGCTGCTTATGTTACAAGTCAAGGTGTGCCCAATCATTATGGCAGAAAAAGAGAACAAATAGATGTTCTTGCAGTAGAAATGTTGCAAAATTACCTAGAGGATCACGCGGTAAAAGCAGATATCCAAGGCACAATTAAAGCCGTATAAAAATTATTTTTAAATGACTCATTTTTACTTCATATCATATAAATTACAACATCGCTATGTATTAGATTCTGTTAAGTTAATGACCAGAAAAAATAAATATTGGTATCATTTTTGATTTATCTTCCTTGAATCATCAATCATATTATCCGACGATTATTCAAAGAACACCTACTACTTTAGCTATTTTTATTCTTCTTTTGAGGGATTTACGTGCACTATTGCTGCAGTTATAATTTCTATTTTGTTGATAATAGTTTTTTCAACATTATCTGCTATTTCATCTGCTTCTTTAAATGATAAATTACTTTTAACTTCAATATGAAGTTCAACCGATGCATAAGGTCCCATATAATTTACTTTAATGTCATGAACTTCACACACCCCTTTAATAGATACTGCTGCAGATTCTATGTCACTTACGAGTTTATTAGACGGCACTTTACCCATTATATCATTAATGTTATCCCGGGCTACATCGAATCCTGTTTTAATAACAAGGAATCCTATTACAACCGCCAAAATTGGATCTAGAATAGGATAACCTAGATGAGAACCTACAATACCAAAGAAAATTGCAACAGATGTAAATACATCTACCTTCTTCTGATTAGCAGTGGCTAATATTACTGGACTATTTATTTCTTTTCCTTTTGTGAAAAGGTAATTCATTATAAAAAAATTAATAATAAAAGCAACAATCGCCATTACTGCCGTAAACAAGCTTGGAGCTCTTAATGAACCAATCATCAAAAATTTACTATAGGCTTCCTGAAATATTTGGTAAGCAATAAAGAAAAGAATTAAAGAAATAAGCAAGCCAACAAGAGGTTCGATACGACCATGCCCAAAAGGATGGCCTGTATCTGCTGGTTTCAAACCAAAACGAAAAGCCCAAAGTCCAACTAAATTAGATATGAGGTCGCCTGCATTATCGGCAGCTTGAGCTACTAGAGCACTAGATCCACCTAATAATCCCACTGCAGAATTCAAAGTTATAAGAATAACATTGCTTATTATGGCAAATTTAGATGCTCTATTTCCTATTTCTGCTCTATCCATTATTCTTACTTCCCCATACATGGATAAATATTAATATATTAATAGGATAACTTCAAGTTCTTGTTTTAACGATTAATGAGTTAGTGATTTGTTTCATGAAATTAGTTTTCACGAAATCTCTAATTTTCCTGTTTTTAATTTTATAAAGAGGCTGTTTCATTAGATTTTTAAATTAAATCTAGAACTCTAATTCGTTTCTTCTTTAATCCAAATCTTTTAAATAATTCATATTTCGGTACATCAATACCAAATGTAAAGATGAATGAAAATATCAATAAAAAGAGGATCTGCTTTAGATTTATGGAAGAGATTAGGATGCCATAGGCTACTAAAAATACAAATCAGATTATGGTCAGTGTAGTTGAAAGAATCAACGCTTTTCCAGGTATTGATGACCAGAAGAACCTTCTTTCCCTTAAAATGAAAATTTGGAACTGGCTGGTGAATACAAGCAGTAACAGCACAAAGGTCTGTAATTTTTGAAGGTCAAGATTAAAGTAATATACGCTTACCAAAATTGCAATAATTCCCTCTGCAACCAGCATTAATCCTATAAAAAATGTTGCTAAAGTGATCCGGCTTACATTGTCTATTGCCAGGGACATTGTTACAAAATCATTTGCAAATATAAGCAGAGTTATGCCTAAAAGAGAAATTAAAATATTGTTTAACAAGAAAAATCCGGCTAATAGCACACCTGTAACCTGTATAACTTTGGTAACTTTATTTATGGCCCAGGAAAGCATTCTTTGATAGGTTTCCCTCTGCTTATTCTCACCGCGTCGATAATTACACCCACACCGGTTTCTGTTAAAACCAGACTGGCAGATGCTTTGGCGACATCGGTGGAATTACTTACTGCGATCCCAACTTCTGCCTGTTTAAGCGCCGGTGCGTCGTTAACTCCATCTCCTGTCATTCCGACTATATGGTTTCTGGATTGTAGAAGCTTAACGATCCTTATTTATCTTCGGGGTATATTTCAGCAAACCCACTTTCTCCAACCACACTTACTTGTTCATCGTCATTTAAACCTTCCATATCTGTTAATCGGATAATTTTACCATTGATTCCTACCTGGCTGGCTATTTCCTTTGCGATAGCTATATTATCACCCATAAGCATTATCGGTTTTATTCCAAGACTTTTAGCTTTATCTATCATAATTTTTGAGTCAATTCTGGGTGGATCAATCAATGCCAGAAGTCCCATGAGTTTAAGATTATCTAAATCATCATTTCCTGACTTTGCTACAGCCATTGTCCTGTATCCTTTCTTAGAAAAATCTTTTATTGCTTTGTCTACAGAAATTAAGATTCCTTCATCGATCCCACGACACAAAGACACTACAACTTGGGTTGCACCTTTAATGACCTTGAATTGATGACCTGAGTGTTCAATGATTGCTTCTGTTCTTTTGATAGCCGGATCAAAGGGTGTGTATGAAATTTGTTTATATCCATTAAAATTAACTCCTTTATCTTTAGCATAATCAATAACTGCAAGATCTATAATGTCCATAGTCTCCTCTTGAGATACTAATGCAGCTGTTTGAATGATACTTTCATTTTCATGTCCGGAGAATGCTATGATGTCGGAAACTGATAGTTTATTTTGGGTAATGGTACCTGTCTTGTCGAGACATAGCACATCCATGGAGGCCGCGTCTTCAATTGAATTAAGTCGGGTTACCAAAACTCCTTTCTTGACTAGTTCCATTGCTCCCACGGCCTGTACTATGGTAAGAACAGCGGGTAGTGCTACCGGAACCGCACCTATAAGAAAAATTACAACAAAGGTAGTATCAATATTATTCCAAAATTCAAGAGAAAAGCGTAGATTGAAACTAAAATTAACGCTGCTATGCCCACATACATCATGTATTTGATCATGGCCATCATCACTTCTTCTTGATGAGATTGGGGCTTTGCTATCTTAACCAGCTCTGTGGTCTTGCCGAAATAGGTACTGGTTCCTGTGTTGATCACTACGCATCTGGCATCTCCCCGCTTCACCATTGAACTCGAATAAATAATACTTGATGGATGGGTTTCTCTGGGTAAAGATTCTCCTGTTAAAGCAGATTCATCAACGGAAAGGTCGCCACTGATTATTTTGACATCAGCGGGTGCGATGTCGCCGAGCTTAAGAATCAGGATATCACCGGGAACAATTTCTATAGCGCTGATGGCTGTCCATTTTCCATCCCTCAATACATTTGCTTTGATTGCAAGCTCTTTTTTTAGAAGTTGTACTGCTTTTTGGGCGTTGTTAGATTGTATTTGACCTATAATAGCATTTATTGTTAAAAGAATCAATATTATGAAGCCTTCGAGAATATGATTCAACGCGAAGGAAAGAATCATCGCGAATTCCAGTAACCAGGGCATAGGACCCCAGTAACGATGCATAAAATTCTATGTAAGGGTTCTTCTTTTCCTCGACTATTTCGTTTAGACCAAATAACTTAAGACGTCTTTCAGTTTCAGACTTGTTGAGACCATCTAATAATGTTTCTAAGGATTTTAGGGTTTCTTCCACGGATTTATCTTTGAATTCAGATGTCTGCTTAAATTTAAAATTCAAATGAGTTATACCTCCATTTTTCAAAGATAATTCACTTTTTTTTCTGAATTCAAGATCATCAATATGAACATCTAATTAACAATATGTTATTTATCTAACTTTAAAATGTGTTATAAATGGTTTTTATTGAGCGTTAAAAACCAAATCCAAACATTAAAATTGTTTAGGTAACTATAATAAAACAATTCATTTTCGTAAAATATATTCAGGGGAATGAATCAGGACTAAAAATTCTAAATTTTTTGAAGAAGATGTATTATCACGAGGCGGATTTTCCTGGAAAAAACCCATAAGTCACTTATTAGAGGCTAGTGAGAGTAAAAAAGGTTTAAAGAAAGTTCTAGGAACACCTGCTCTCTTATTAATGGGTTTAGGTGCTATTTTGGTGCAGGAATCTTTATACGTACCAGTGTTGCCTCAGCTTCATTATGCAGGTCCTGGGCTGGTTTTGTCCTTTATATTCGCTGGGATGGCGTGCTTATTTGCAGCCTTATGTTACGCGGAATTTGCATCTATGGTACCAGTCACGGGGAGTGCGTATACATATAGTTATGTTACATTAGGAGAGTTGTTTGCATGGATCATTGGCTGGGATCTTGTGTTGGAGTACACGTTAATTGTAACTGCTCTGGCTGTGGGTTGGTCTGCTTACATGGTCAGTATTATATCTACATTAGGAATAAATTTATCACCTCAACTCCTTAATCCTCCTGGTGTTGCGGGTGGATTCATCAATCTTCCGGCAGTAATTATAATAGGCATTATAAGTCTGCTTCTGATTCGTGGCACAAAGTTTAGTTTACAGGTCAATTCACTAATAGTCGTGCTTAAACTCTTTGTTGTACTGCTATTCATCACTATAGGGGTTAGTTATATTAATCCTGCGAATTATCATCCTTTTCTGCCATTTGGTTACATAGGCATATTTAAAGGAGCTGCTATCATATTCTTTGCCTATATAGGTTTTGATGCCATAACCACCGCCGCTGAAGAAGTTAAGAATCCGCAGAGAACCTTCCCCATTGTCATTATCGGATCCCTCCTGATAGCCAGCGTACTCTACGTCATAGTCACCACCGTGTTGAATGGCATGGTTCCCTATTACATGTTAGGAGGCGCTGCCCCAGTTGCATTCGCTCTTAATGCTGTTGGTGTTCACTGGGCTGATATAGTAATATCAGTGGGTGCATTAGCAGGGCTTACCAGTGTGATATTGGTGGGTTTCTTTGGACAGAGCAGGGTATTCTATGCCATGGCGAGGGATGGTTTATTACCATATTTCTTTGCTAAACTTCATAAAATATTTAAAACACCAATTAATGGTATAGTTCTGGTTGGAGTTGTAGGAGCAGGTTTGGCAGCATTTCTCCCCATAACTGCTATAGCCGAATTGGTGAACATTGGAACCTTGGCGGCGTTTATAATAGTATCCGCATCGGTATTGATTTTAAGAAGAACCAGACCTGATATAGAGAGGCCGTTTAGAACGCCATTTTTATCCTGGGTCCCTATTCTGGGTATTATATCCAGTCTCGGTTTGGTTATTGAATTACCAATGATAACTCAACTACGATTCTTGGTGTGGTTGGCTGTAGGATTATGTATATATTATTTCTATGGAAGGAAGCATAGTCTACTTACCGGGAAGCATGGTACTGGAGAGGAGCGAATTGAATCTGCTGAAGAATAACTTAAGTTTCTACCAACTCAACCAGACCCTTCTTTGGTTCCTGCTATTACATACTCATGGTAACTACCAAATCCATGTCCACAGTACATACTTAAAAAGTGGCCTTACCAGATCCGTAGCACTTCTTGTCAAAGATACAGTATCTCTGGATATGCAGTTACTGCAATAACACTTGCTGCAATTTCAAATACCGTAGAAAATTTTTAATTGCATTATTCTTCGGAACAAGGGAATTCGGGAAATTAATAGGCATATTTTTGCTGTAATTATTGCAGTAGGACTTATTGCAATATTTTTCGTATAAATTTAGCCCATGTTTTTATAAGGCCTCATTTTCTTTATTCATTGTTAAAAAAAGACTTCGTTAAAAAGACAATAATTGGTAAATGGTAGAAGATGTAATTAAGATTAATTTTCCGGGTTTTGGTGCCTCTGATCACAACGAATGAACCTTTCCCAAATCCTTTTTCTACAGGCTCAGTGGTTTTTAATTTCTCTGAAGGTTGAAATAAGGTTTGTCTAAAACTAAAGTCCTTGAAATCAGCCTTTTTCATGTGTGAAATAACTTCTTTTACCGAGTAAAATGTTGCATCTTTATAGAAAGTGCTTTCACTTTTATATTTTTCATACAATTTTCCTATGAGGCTTTCAGCGTCAATAAAACCGATTATCAGATAGCCGCCAGATTTAAGCACCCTACTTGCTTCTTTAAATGCAGTTTCAATATCATCCAGGAAACATACTGTGGTGACCATTAGAACAAAATCAAATTGCAGATCATCAAAGGGAAGCGATTCAGCAACTCCTTCAACGACTTCTACACCTCTCTTTTGAGCTATTTCTCCCATTTTAACGGAAGGATCAAGCCCTAACTTAATACCAAGTGGAGCTGCAAAACGACCGCTGCCTACACCAATCTCAATACCATTTTGATTTCTCGGTAATAGTTCTTTTATGGCCTGAAGCTCTGATTCATAAGTAAACTTATTTTTATCAAACCATTCGTCGTATTTCTCTGCATATCTTTCAAAGGGTTCAAATTTTGCCATAATTTTTCCTACAATCAAAACATAATTTTGATTCGCTGTTTGTTTTAAAGGTCTTTCCGCAACTTTTACAGGCTATTTCTTTAATTAATGACTTCTTTTTCATTTGAAACTTGGCCATTTTAACGGAACAATTGTAATTATTGGATTGGATTGCTGCTTTCGCATTCCTGTCTAGAGCTTCCTCTGCATATTTTCTTCTCAGAACTTCTTCTTTATCTTCTTTAGTTTTCTTTTCCAGAGCTTTTGCATTCATTCACCATCATATCCGATTTGTTCATGTTGATAAGCAGTTTTAAATATATATTCATTACAAATAATAGTTACAAATAAATATACATAAATATTTTCTTTGTTTCTTTTTTGAATTCAAGAATTACGTAGCGGGATTATTTTAACGTATAAACCTAAATAAGAGGAAGAACATGAAAATTGGCGGTCAAATTATATCTTCATTGGAATTTCCAGGTATAATGTCTCTTGTTATATTTGCGGCTGGCTGTACTTTGAGATGTCCATATTGCCACAACCCAGAGCTCATAGATGGTGGAGATGATATTCCTCTCGATGAAATATTCATCACAATACAAGAATCAATTGAATTTATTGACGGAGTGACGATAACTGGTGGTGAAGCTCTCACTCAACCTGACGATGTTCTGAAGGTTTTGAAATACTGTCGTAAGCTAGATTTAAAGACTAAACTTGATACAAACGGTTCCTATCCAAAAAGACTGAAAAGATCTATAAAGTTTTTAGATTATGTTGCTCTTGACGTTAAAGCACCATTCGATAAATATAAAGACATCATCGGCTCTGATATAGGAGATTCAGTTAATGAAAGTATGAAAATTTGCCATAAAACGCCTCATATTTTCTTAGAATGTCGAACCACTTATGTCCCATTTTTAATGAATGCTGATGATATCATGAGAATTGCACAGAAAATTACGTGTGATGCTTACACGCTTCAACAATTCAGAAACCGCGTGGTATTGGATGAAAAACTGCTTGATACACCTAATCCTCCTCGGAGTGAGCTTATTGAGATAGCTAATCAAATACTGCCTGTTTTAGGGAAAGTCAAGATAAAAACAGCAGAATTTGGAGATGAAACACTGAACATTTTTAATACCTCTAACCATGACAAAAGAAATTTCTCCCATTAATTGGGGTTGATCTCCTTATTTCTTACCCCTAATTCTGATCTTCTCTATTTTTTAAGTAAATTCATATTATAGGGGCAAATAATCATCGAAATTTTAAATTTCCAGTATAATGATACATCTATAACCGTTTATAAATGGTCCTTTGATGCAGTTTCACAGCTAAAATGAAAAATAGAGCTGAGAATCCCAGAAGAAGTATAAAATCTAGTAATACTGGATAATAATTCGTTCCTTGAAGCGTATATCTGGTTAGATCCGTGAAGTATGTCAAAGGAGAGAATGAAGCGATTATTTTGCCCCAATAGGGCATATTCTCAAGGGGAATGAATATTCCGCTGATGAAAACCAGTGAAAATCTGACCAGCGATGAGATCATCATGATGTTAGAAGGAGCATTAGATGGAGGTGAGGATAATATCAAACCAAAGGATGAAAAACAAACTCCTCCTAGGAGTAATCCCAATATAAGGATTATTGGATTTGTTATATGCGTGCCCATAGCTAGTCCTATGGCAATAGGTAGTATTGCGATTAAAATTCCAAATATAAAGGAAGCCAGCATATCCCCAAAAATAAGGGTGGTGATGGATATGGGACACGATATCAACCTTTCCAATGTTTGCACCTGAGCTTCCCATGGTGCTATTATCGGGGAAACTGCAGTGGCTGTGAAAAATACGGTCATTCCTATTAAACCAGATATCAAAAACTCGATGGACAAATTTCTACTCCCTATGAAAAATGCTAAAAACAGGAATAAAGGCATTAAAAATCCAGATATGACCACAGGTCCTTTAAGATAGTAGATACGGATATCTTTTTTCATGATGCCGAGGGAACGTTTTAATTGATCTAAAAATTGAAAAGTCATTTAAACTTCTCCTGTTAGTTTTACGAAAACTTCCTCCAGGGAGGGTGCCATGGTATTCAGGCTGATTATCTTTAACTTTTGGGATTCAGCGAAATCTGTTAAAGAATGGATTAAATCATCTACATCATCGGTGGATATGATGAATTTATCGCCTTCTTTCCTTATCTCAATTATGTGGGGAATTTTAGATAAATTTTCGGCTTTAATGGTACTATCAAAGCTTATTTCAATGGAATTGAGCTTTTTAATAGTATTTTTAAGTGTTGCAGGACGATCTATGGCCGCTATTTTTCCATGATTAATTATAGCCACCCGATCACAGAGATGGCTGGCTTCATCCATGTTATGGGTTGTTAAAAAAATAGTTTTTCCTTCTTTCGGGAATTCCAAAAGGATTTCCCGGATCATGCGGCTGCTCTGGACGTCCAATCCCGAGGTGGGTTCATCCAGGAAAACAAGAACCGGATCATTTATTAAAGCCATGCATAAAATCAATCTCTGTTTCATACCCTTGGAGAAGCCCTTAACTTTGCTATTTTTTCTTTGATAAAGACTTAATCTACGTAAAAGATCTTCAGCTCTTGCTTCTGCTTCTTTTTTGGGGATTCCATAGAGTTCGGCCATTAGCATCATATTCTGCCAGGCGGAAAGGTCAACATATGCGTTGGAAGTTTCAGGCACCACACCTATATTCTGTTTTGCCTTCAAAGGTTCCTTTTGGATATCATGGCCCAAAATAATGGCATGACCTTCAATTGGTTTGATTATTCCAGTTAGCATTCTAACCGTGGTGGTTTTACCTGCCCCGTTAGGGCCTAAAAAACCAAATATTTCTCCCTTCTTAACTTCAAAATTTATATGGTCAACAGCGACTAGCTTATTATAAATTTTGGTCAAATTTTGAACTTCAACCACGTGATCCATAATGATTTCCTAGTTTAAAAATGTAATTAAAAGAAAAAAGAGAAATCTAATAGTTAAATTTCTTTTGAAGAACAATTAGTCTCTCCTTTCAACTCTTCGATGTGTTCATTTACCGCTTCCAATTCTTTCTTCAATTCCTCAGCATATTCTTCCAATTGTTTTATTTGTTCTTCTTTGGTTAAGAATCTTCTGAAATGAGAATGGCAACTACATTGGGTCGGTTCCATTGAACAACTGTCTTTACACATATTATATCACTCCTTCTATTTTTATATTTACTATAAAAAATAAAGTATTTAAATTACAAAGTTTATACCAACATAGTAGCTATGATTAAGGAAAGTGAAAACATGGATAAAGAATGTCAGCAATTATGTCTTTGTCCCATACAGGGAATAATAGATATTGTGAGCAAAAAATGGACCCTTTTAATAATATGCTCCATTGGAAATTATGAAAAGCTCAGATTCAATGAACTGATGAAAGAACTCAAAGGAATTAGCCCCAAAACCCTTTCTGATACACTGAAGGTTCTTGAAGCCGAAGGCTTGATTGAGAAGGAAATATTCAAGGAAATACCTCCACGGGTTGAATATACGTTAAAAGAAGATGGAATAGAGTTGAGAAAGGCTGTAATTCCCCTTATTGAGTGGGCAGCAAAAAGAGAAAGTGGGAGCGAAAAATGTTATCCAGAACAATGCAAACTTCCAGGGCACCACATTCAACCATAACCTGACAGGTTTAAATGTTTTGGTGACGCAAACTCTTAAAACGGAAGGAATCGTTCATAAACAAGTTTACCTGTGAGAACTGTGGCAGAAAATTCTAAAAAACAGCAACAAAGAAAATCCGTTCGATTGCCGGAAGAGTTTCAGATAATGTTTCATTTTATTTTCATTTTTTGAGGTTAGCAAAACATTTATATAATAGTTATGAATATATATTCATAACATGGTAAGACCAAAACGGTTTAGAAAAATATTCCAAAAGCCTCAAATAAGATGCTTTAACCCTAATTCAGAAGACTATGAAGAATTGGCCCAATCAATTTCAATTGAAATAGCTTTAGACGAATTTGAAGCGATTAGGCTTAGAGATTACCAAAATGTCAAACAAAATAAAGCTGCTGAGATAATGGGCGTATCACAACCCACATTTCATAGAATTTTGAATTCAGCCAGGGGAAAAATAGCTAATGCTCTTATTGAAGGCAAAATTATCGAAATTAAAGGAGGAAATTACGTGATAGACAAAAAACGATATGTATGTAAAAATTGTGGATTCGAATGGTTCAACCCCAAAAAGGAATATAAAAAGTGTCCCAACTGTGATTCTCTAGAAATTTCACTGGTAACTCTCGATGAGGAAATTCAAAAGCCAGCTGGGCAGCCCGGAATGGGAAGAAGAAGAGGATATGGTGGAGGTGGAATTGGGGCAGGCCCACCAAGAGTATGTAAATGTCCAAATTGTGGATACGAAACAAAAAAAACTCCTGGAATCCCCTGTAGAAATACCAAATGTCCACAGTGTGGTACTCCACTATGCGGGGCAGATTAAATAGAATCAAAAATAAGGAGATGATGAAAATCACTGTAATTTGTATACCAACACTAGACCAGAGAGGTTTACTAGCCGATACCTCTATGCACTTTGGAAAAACCCCCTACTTCACTTTCATTAAATTCGATGATGGTGAAATTAAGGATGTAGATGTAGTAGAAACTTTTGGCAAACATAAAGGCGGTTCTAAGACACCAGCAGAAATAATACTTGATTCAGGGGCAGATATACTTATATGTGGAAATTTAGGACAAAAAGCTGTTTACATGTTACGTGACAGTGAAATCGAAGTATTTTCAGGTGCATCAGGAACAGTAAAAGAAACCCTGAGAGAATGGAGAAATGGAAAACTCAGTTTAGCAGATGAAAACTCATGTAATGAGAAAGGATGCTAAAACCGGGTTTATTTTAGGTTTAATTATCTGGGGTATTTTTAGATTAATTCCAAGGGAAAATAAAAATGATAGCAGAGCAGGAAAATCAGGAACATAAACTGGCTTTGATGAAGCAGGAAATGGAAATTATAAAGAGAATGAGTAAAATCAAGCATAAAATTGCCGTTATGAGTGGCAAAGGAGGTGTTGGTAAATCAACTGTATCGGTCAACATTGCAGCAGCATTTGCAAAAAAGGGTTACAAAACAGGTATCATGGATGCCGATATTCACGGCCCCAATGTACCCAAAATGTTTGGAATTGAAGGAAAAAATTTAAAATTTGATAAAGAGGGTATAATTCCGGTTGAAACCAAGGGAGGAATAAAGGTAATGTCAATAGGTTTTTTATTGCCCTCTCAAGAGGCTCCTGTTATCTGGAGAGGTCCTGCTCAAACCGGCGCGGTAAAACAATTCCTTGCAGAGATTAACTGGGATGATCTGGATCTACTAATTGTTGATAACCCTCCTGGTACAGGGGATATACCCTTAACGATTCTACAGAGCATCCCCTCATTAGATGGTGTTGTATTTGTCACCACACCCCAATCAGTGGTACAGGAGGATGTAGAAAAAAGTATTAATCTTGTAAAGAACTTGAATATTCCAATAATTGGAGTTGTTGAGAATATGTCCGGTTTTATCTGTCCTCATTGTGGAAATGAAGTTCAGATATTTGGCAAAGATGGAGGAGTTCAAATTGCAGATAAGATGAGTATCAACTTTCTGGGCAGACTGCCTTTAGATTTCAACACACCAAAGGCCTCTGATATTGGAACTCCAATCGTAATTAAAGAACCTGAATCAGAAATTTCAATTAAAATGTCAGATATTGCAGATAAAATAGAAAAAATAATAAAAAAGGAGTGATTTTATGAAAATAGCAATTGCATCCACTGGAAATAACTTGGATTCCGAGGTGAGTCCTGTATTTGCAAGAAGTCCTTATTTTATTGTTGCAGACTTGGAAGACGGAGACATTAAAGAAACTTCAACAGTTGAAAATCCATCAAAAAATGAAAGGGGAGCAGGGATATCAGCAGCCCAATTTATTGCCAATAAAAATGTTGATGCTTTAATTTCGGGTGCCGTAGGTCCAAATGCATTCAATATACTAAAACAGATAGGGATCAAAGTATATAAGCTCCAATCCGGCACTGTGAAAGAAAATTTGAAACTCTTTACAGAAAATAGAATGGATGAGATAACTTCATCCAGCTCTGGAGGACCAATGCTTGGAGGCAGAGGTCCTGGAAGAAGAGGAGGAATGGGTGGAGGAAGACAGATATAAACAAGCCCACAATTTACTTCAAAATTGGAAAATCAACCTATTAAATAAATTTTAAAGAGGGATATTCATTTGACTGAAATTACGATAGACTATTATTATTTGACTGAAATTACGATAGACTATGATAAATGTGAAGGGGCAGACTGTGCAGAATGCGTGGACGCCTGTCCGATGGAAGTTTTTACTATCAAGGGAGACCAAATAATCATCCAAAATAGGGATAAATGCAGTTTATGTGAGATATGTGTGGATATATGTCCAAATGGAGCAATCAAAGTCAAAGAAGAATAAAATAAAATGTTTTACGTCACGATTTAACTTTCAATCAATAGTGTAGGATAAGTTTTCCTTATCACTGCAATATTTAATCGAATTTTGAAGCTCGAAAAATCTTTTATATTTTTTAAGTGCAGGTAAATAAAAATGAGAATCGCAATAACTGGTGGTAAGGGTGGTACAGGTAAATCAACTATAGCAACAGCTTTAGCAGCCGAACTTGCCAAGAAACATAGAACCATATTGGTTGATGCAGATGTTGAATGTCCAGATGATCATATTATCCTGTCCACTGAAAGGGAGAAGATCAGAGAAGTAGAGATATTCCTCCCTGAATTTGATAAACAAAGATGTTTAAAGTGTGGTGAATGTTCCCAAATATGTAAAGAGAACGCCATTGTATTAATAAGGGATAATTTTCCTTTTTTAGTTGATAAACAGTGTAATGGATGTGGAGCGTGTCTTTTAGCCTGTCCAAACAGGGCGATATCTGAAGATGCACAAACAATTGGATGCATATATTTGGGCAAACCTGTTTTCGATACAGGAATTGCTGAAAATCTAATATTGATATCCGGGGAGATATATGTAGGATTGGAGTCCACTTCACCAGTAGTAAAGGCCACCCTCGATTATGCATTTGAATTAGAGGATGACTATGATTTCCTGTTAATAGACACAGCTGCAGGTACTCATTGTAATGTCAGCACTGCTTTAATGGATAGTGATCTGGCGTTAGCCGTTGCAGAACCAACACCTCTCGGTAAACATGATCTGGACTTAATTTTAAAACTTCTAGAATTACTGAAAATCCAGTCTGTAATTATTCTAAACAAGTCGGATATTGGTGATATTGACTTAATAAAAGAAATACAATCTAATCATGGTATTGATATCATTTCTAAGGTTCCTTACACAAAAACTTTCCTTGAAAATTATTCTAAAGGCATCCCCATTACACACAAAGAGATTTCAGAAATAGCACAATTCCTGGAGAACCGGTCATGAAAACAATCACAGTACTATCAGGAAAAGGAGGAGTTGGTAAAAGTTCAATAACAGCCTCTCTAGCTGTTCTGTTGGCAGAAAACCATAAATTAATTACAGTAGATTGTGATGTGGATGCGCCCAACCTGGCTTTGGTCCTCGGAGTTATAGAAGATAATTCTCAATTAATAGACCGTGTTCGTAGCGAACAGAATGCTATATTAATCAAAGAACAATGTAGTAAATGTCAGGAATGTGTAGAGGCCTGTAAATTTCAAGCGATCAGCGTGGATAAAGAAGACTTCCCGGTAATCAGCGATTTACTGTGCATAGGCTGCGGTGCCTGTACCCTGGTATGTGATGATAATGCATTAAAGCTAGAATCAGTTGAGATAGCCGGCATAAGAGTAGGTGAAACTGACTATGGATTCCCAAATGTTTCAGCACAGCTAAACATTGGTAAATCGGGTTCAGGAAATGTGGTAAACATCGTAAAAATATGGGCTTCAGAAATTGCAGAGGCCATAAATGCAGAGTATATGATCATCGATTCTGCAGCGGGAATTGGTTGCCCGGTAATAGCGTCAGTAAGGGGAAGTGACTACGTAGTACTGGTTACAGAACCTACACCCGCAGCATTATGGGACCTTAAAAGAGCCATAGATATTGTTAATCATTTCAACATCCATTATGGAGTTATAATTAATAAATATGATATAAATAGTGATTTCACTGAAGAAATGGAGGAATATTTCACTGTAAATGAAATTCCCATCCTGGGGAAAATTCCTTTTGACCAGAAATTTGTGTATGCCCTGGTAAATTTAAAACCAGCAGTGATTTTTGAACCGGATTATACTGGTAAATTTCTGGAAATATTAAAAGAAATGATAAAAAATATTAATTTTTGGGACAGAATATGAAAAACAAACATGAAATCCGGCTTAAAGAAGATCATATCAATGAAATATAAAATTCGGTGTTTCAATGGATGATAAAACACGAATAAATTTAAGGAAGGGAGAAAAAGCCGCCATATATTCCAGCTTAACAAACCTGTTATTGGCCATCCTTAAAGGGATAATTGGCATATTATCCGGGAGTATAGCTTTAATTGCTGATTCTGTCCATTCATTTTCGGATATAGTTGCATCTTTAGCTGTATTCATAGGACTCAGACTTTCCCAGCGTAAACCCGATGAAATGTTCCCTTACGGTTATTACAAGATCGAGTCTTTTGTCTCTTTAATAGTATCGGCCATAATAATAGTAACTGGTATAGAAATAGCTTTAGAATCTTTCAACGTATTTATTAACCCTACAACAATTGAAATGCCTTTAATAAGTCTTTCTGTAGCTGCTTTTTCTGCCGTGATTTGTTTTCTACTTGCCAGATATAAAGAGAAAGTTGGGAGGGATATAGACTCCCAGGCATTGATAAATGAGGGAAAACACAGTTTTATTGATATTTTTTCGTCGTTAATCGTTTTTGTAGGTATATTATCGTCGTATCTGGGCTTTTTAAGTATAGAGGGGATTTCAGGAATTTCAGTAGCATTTTTAATCGTTTATATGGGACTAAAATTGGCTAAATATGATGTTCTTGTCCTTCTAGATGCCAGTATGGACCCTGAAAAGCTTAACGAAATAAAACTAATTGCTAAAGGTGTTGAAGGAGTTGAAAATGTTCATGACGTTAAGGTTAGGAGATCGGGACCTTTTGTGTTTGCAGAACTGTATCTGGAAACAGAAAAAGGATTGTCAGTACGAAAGGCATCTGATATAACAGAAGAAGTTAAAAGAACTGTAAAAGATGAAATCAGAAATTTAGATACTTTAACAGTTCAAATAGAACCTTATAAAAAAGAAAAGTTAAGGGTGGCAGTCCCGGTAGAAAACAGGAAAGGTTTACAATCCACGGTTTCAGAACATTTTGCCAGAGCTCCTTATATTTTATTAGCAAATGTATCTAACGGTGAAATAACAGACATAGTAATAAAAGAAAACCCAGGGGTTAAATTGGAAAAAAAGAAGGGACTTGAAACGGCTGACTTTTTAGGGAAAGAAAATGTGGATGTTTTGATAGGTAATGAGGTTGGTGAAGGACCTATGTATGCCTTAAATGATAAGTTGATCGATGTGATATTCCCAAAGGGTAAGAATCTTGAAGAAATAATTCTAAACGTATATGAGTGATTCAAATGACCTTAAGTGATTCAAAATGAAACTCCAGATTCTATATGATAATAAAGCTCCGAACAATTTTGAAGCGGGATGGGGATTTTCATGTTTTATACTAGTAAACGAAAAGAAAATATTATTTGACACGGGCTGGAATGGATTTGTTCTTTTGAACAATATGAAAGCTGCCGGTATCAACCCAGAAGAAATAGATACAATTGTAATCTCCCATCAGCACTGGGATCATATTGGAGGTTTGAATCATGTATTGGAATATACCAGAAATCCTGATATTTACTTTCCCGAATCCGTATCAGAAAACCTTAAAAATGAAGTAAAAAATCAGGCAAACATTGTAGAGGTTTCACAGGCTCGAAAAGTTTGTGATAATATATACACTACCGGAGAGCTTGGTGAAAAAATTAAAGAGCAGTCCTTAGTACTATGCTCTAAAAAGGGTAATATCGTCCTTACTGGTTGCGCTCATCCTGGTCTAGAAGTGATCATCAAAAAATCCAGGGAATTTGGTGAGATTTACGGTGTGATCGGAGGTTTCCATGATTCTAATGTAGATATTTTAAAGGGCACTCCTCTAATAATCCCCTGTCATTGTACCCAAAAAAGAGGTGAAATAAAGACTAAAATGCCAGAATCCTATAAAAAATGCGAAGTTGGATATGAATACGATATTTAATACTTAACAAGGATATTTTACAGGTCTGAAGTTAGGATATAATAGAAAATAATAGAAGAAGATAGTAATGAATTATTTAAAACTTACAAAAAGTATGGAAGATTACCTTGAGGTAATGTATAATTTGGAAAAGAAAAAGGGAATCATTAGAGTGGTTGATATTGCTGAAGAACTTAATGTTAAGCCTTCCAGTGTCGTTGAAGCAGTAGATAAAATATATAAACTGGATTTAATATCCCGTGAAAAATATAAGAAAATTAAATTAAATGAGAAAGGAATCAAAGCGGCAAAAAGGGTTATACACAAACATATTGTACTGAAAAGGTTCTTGGATATGTTAGGCGTGAATAATAAGACTGCTGATAGGGAAGCGTGTGCAATGGAACACATTTTGTGTGAATCTACGGTGAATAAATTTCAAATATTTACAGAATTCATTGAAACCCATCCAAAAGGAAAGGAATTCATAAAATCATTTAGAAATTATGAAAAGACCCGGGGAAAATCAGTTATTCCAGAAGATTAATCTATTAAAGTCCTTGTTAAATATGAACTAAAACTCATTGAATTTAAATTTAAAGGAATAAATAATCACATAAAAAGAAACATTTCATACCGGATTGCCTGTTATCATCTTTATCACAGTTCTTATATGGTTTCCCTGAGATCTGGTTTCATCCACTAATGCCTTAAAAAGCTCATCAGTCATGGGAGATGGAATTCTCCTGAAAATATATGATTCAAGCATTAAGTTAAGGCACCTTTCTTCTGCTACACTTAAATCGTACCTTTTATACTCTTCTCCTTTCAGGAATAACAGATTTTCATTCAATGGTATTTTAGATACTTCATCTGCAAGAGCAGTTCCAGGAATAGGCTCTGCAATACTCACAAAATAATCATCCAGCATCAATTCATCTGCAAATTCAACAGTGGCTTCAAAATCATCTTCAGTTTCAGTGGGATATCCCACAATAAAGGAACCAGCAATTTTAATTCCATGGGATTTTGCATTATCAACTGCGTTTCGGATTTCATCAAGGGTGATTCCTTTTTTCATTTTTCTTAAAATTCTTTCACTTCCCGATTCTATACCGAAAAAAATCCAACCATTGGTGTATTTCCTGACAGCTTCCAATATTTCATCATTTATCATATCAACACGAATATCGGGAATTGTAAGATTTTTAGGGCCTGTTAAATTGCTTATTTCTTTTAAAAGTTCAACAAAAGAATTTTCACTAACTTTATTAAATTTTTTACAGCCATACAGTGATCCTGTTCCACCACTAACCGCTATCCTTGAGGCCCCCTTTTTAAGGAACTCTTTAACCTCAGATACAATTTCATCTACCGGCCGGCTTCTAACTTCCCTACCAAAGAAGCATGAAACCTGGCAGAACCCACAATTACCAGGACAGCCCCGGTGAGTTTCAATATAAACATTAGCTCCCCTTATGTTTTCCGATGAAATATCGTCAGGTATAAGTGGCAGGGAATGGTTCATAGATGATATGGGAACTCTTTTTGTTTTAACAATTTTCACCCCATTTTTAAATGCAATCCCCTTAACCTCTTCTAATTTACCGGTATCTAGATCTTTACCCAATTTATCCACTAAATCAAGGGTACTAACCTCTCCTTCACCAATTACAACTACATCAACAGGGAGATACTTGAATATTAACTCTGGAACTCTACTTACAGGGCCTCCTACAATTTTGAAACCCTTGATTTTTTCTATTTCCGATTTATACTTGATTAAATGGATAGTGGAATGCAAACTCAAAATAACAATATCTGCGTTAACTTCTTTTTCAAAACCCTTTTGAACATCCACTGCATATCCCGCATCCTTTAAGATACCCCCTATAAGTAGGGCACCATAATTATAGAATTCTGGTGTTAAAATGGTTATTTTCACATTTTCTCCATTGTTATTAACCATTATATTTTTCACCGAAATTTTTTGAGGAGTTACTGTAATAATGAAATATGAAATTTAAAAAAATTCTGATTCAATTTTACTGTATATTAATATGTATTACTTTCTCACTCCGAAGAAATTAATCATATTTATAAGCTCATAAAATGCTTCCATTTCCTTTTCTATTATATTTTCATCGGTTAAGGTTCCACTCATTTCCCCATCCACTGATAATTTATCCGGACCTCTGGTAACTATCCTTTCAACACCATCTTTGCTTAAAATCTTTTCAGCAACTTTATCATGAACAAAAGCACGTCCTGGTATTATCACTGTGTCTTTTAGGGCTGAAAGATCGACTGATTCTAAATCTTCTTGTGTAATAAGACAGGCAATTTCTTTGTCCACTGCGTAAACATTTACCAGTTCCTCTGCCCCCATATTCAATATTATCTTCTCGATAAATGGTGCTGAAATGGTGCTGGTAAGTATGGTAGCTTCAGAAGTTATATCTGGTAATATGTCCAGAAATTCTTTATTTTTTGATTTTGAAAGGGCAAAAGGAGCATCATTTTGTGGATCTAGAAGGGGAGTACCTGTGACTCTCAGATTAAACTCGTCACCAATTTTTTTTACCAACCCGCTAAATTCTTTCAGGGAGTGAGGTGTTAAACCATCAATTATGGGCTCATTATCAAGGATAAGCCCCTGGTTTTTGAAATTTGCAAATCTCATCAGTATGAATGCCTTCGCACCCCATTCTTCCAGATCACTTGCCGTCTTAAAAAGGACTTCACCGTCGTTAGCTCCAGGAACTATAACTGCTGCGGCGTGTACTTCACTGTTTTCGCAGAATATTTTAAGGGCTTTTAGCGATTCTTCTGGATTCGTATCTCCCATCCATTTCTTCCTGAGCTGGGCGTCGGTTGAAAAAACAGTGAAGGTGACTTCCTCTACTCCCTGGGATATCAGATCTTCGGCTGTCTTGGCATCATCGATGCCTTTGCCGCTGGTATAGCCCAGATGGATGGGGAGGCTTAAATCTTTAAAGGCAGATGAAATCTCCAGCAGATTAGGATAACAGCTTACATCTCCACCTCCACTGATGTTAACCTTTAAATTCTGGTCTCTGACTCCTCCCATCATCAGGGTGTTCTGGACGGAGCCAACTACCATGAATGGGGGTATGAAGTTGTTGGTGATCTCCCGTACCCCGGGGCCGCAGTGTTCACATCCTACTCTACCAGGATTGCACAGTTTACACCCGAAGGGATCTCCATCTATAACCTTTCTAAAATAGCAATATTTACAGAAGCCCCTGCAGTCTTTGCCGGGCATACCACCTACATCTGCTATTATCTGCATATTATCTATCTACTTTTTAACCTTAAAAGAAGTCGTTATAATTCGAATTTAAAAGAAAAAATCTTTAAAATACAGTTAATTTTAACAGAATTATTCTATATAAATCTTTCTACTTGAATCAAAAAGAAAGTTACATATCATATAAGTCATTAAATGGAGACTCGTATATCAAAAATTGTATCGTTGGGATCAAAAACCAGTTTTAAGCAGTTTATTACTGCATATTCCATGATACAATAAGAAAATGATGTACAAGAATTCGTAGGAGGGAAAAAATGGCAAAGTTTGAAGATAAGATCGACTTGTACGACGCTAGAGGCAATCTTGTAGAATCCGACGTGCCACTCGAAGCACTGAGTCCACTTAGAAACCCTGCGATCAAAAGTATCGTTCAGGGTATCAAAAGGACCGTAGCTGTGAACCTAGAAGGTGTACAGAATGCATTAGCTACTGCAAAAGTCGGTGGGCCCGCAAATAAAATAATGGGCAGAGAAATCGACGCAGACATTGTAGGAAATGCAGAAACCATCGCAGAAAAAGCGAAAGCAATGATACAGGTTGAAGAAGATGACGACACAAACGTTGAACTGTTAGGTGGTGGAAAGAGGGCGCTGGTGCAAATCCCAAGAATTAGATTGGAATCAGCAGCTGAATATTCAGCAACATCTCTGGTGACTGCTTCAGCATTCATCCAGGCTATACTAGATGTTTGTGACATAAATATGTACGATGCAAACATGGTGAAAGCAGCAGTCCTCGGTAGATACCCACAATCTGTGGAATACCTAGGTGGTAACTTAGCTACCATGCTCGACCTGCCTCAGAAATTAGAAGGCCCAGGTTACGCACTGAGAAACATTATGGTAAACCACGTGGTAGCAGCAACCCTGAAAAACACACTGCAAACAACCGCTCTATCAAGCATTCTAGAACAATCTGCAATGTTTGAAATGGGTGACGCAGTAGGAAAATTTGAAAGGATGCACCTTCTTGGACTAGCATACCAGGGAATGAACGCCGACAACATGGTACTGGACTTAGTTAAAGACAATGGTAACGGTACCGTAGGATCGGTCATTGAAAGCATGGTAGAAAAAGCCAAAGCAGACGGTATAATTGGTGTAGAAAAAGACCTGAACGGATTCAGCGTCTACGGAACTGATGACCTAGCAAAATGGAACGCATACGCAGCAGCAGGTTTAATAGCAGCAACCATGGTAAACCAGGGAGCTGCCAGAGCTGCACAAGGTGTTTCATCAACAATCTTGTACTACAACGATATACTTGAATTCGAAACTGGACTGCCAAGCGTAGACTTCGGTAGAGCAGAAGGTGTAGCAGTAGGATTCTCCTTCTTTAGCCACTCAATTTACGGTGGTGGAGGTCCTGGTATTTTCAACGGAAACCACATCGTTACAAGACACAGTAAAGGATTCGCTATACCACCTGTGGCAGCAGCTATGGCATTAGATGCCGGTACTCAGATGTTCTCCCCAGAATCAACCTCCGGATTAATAAAAGAAGTGTTCAGCCAAGTTGACGAATTCCGAGAACCACTCAAATACGTGAACGAAGCTGCAGCAGAGATAAAAAACCAGGTATAAACAAATTTTCCAACTTTTGGGGGCAAAAAGCTAAATGGACATCGAAATATTTCCACACAGACTCTTAAGCGCTGATACCACTGAAAAATTATTGAATGATTTAGAAGCGGTTGAAGGCATAAAGAGAATGGTAATACAAGGACAAAGACTTCCTTCTGAAGACGTAAACCCTGAACGCAGAAAAATTACAATTAAAGGCGAAGAAATCGACTTACAGGTTCAAACTGGCCGAGTTCTGATGGATATCGAAGATGAGGAAATCATCGATGAAGTTAGATCTGTTTGTGAAGATAATCTGCCCTTCGGCTTCAACATACATGTTGGAACCTTCATAAGAAAGCAGAAAACTGTTACAGACCAGATTAAATACGGTGATACCTTAGATGAGATGTCTGATGAAGTCGTCGGTTTGACCGATCAAAACGCACAACTCAGCGAAAGAGTCACCATAATAAAAAAAGAGAACAAAAAATGATTGGCAAGACCACACACGTTGTAGATTGCAGAGAAGCCATGGGAATGGGTGAAGGAGGAGGAATCGCCCAGAGAGGTACTTTTGCAGAGTGTGGAAATGATGTTCTGGCCATTGCCATGTCTCCCGGGCGGAGACACATAACCAAACCAGTATGTGAAATCACGTTTGCCCTACGGGAAGCTAACATATTTACCAGCACTTTAGTATTAAATGCAGGCGCTGGAGTTCCCTCAGATGCCCCCACAGCAGGAGCAGGCAGCCTTTTTGGACTCACTCCCAAAGAGGTAGAACAGATAAAAAGGTTCCGTCTATTGGTAGTGCATCTAGGAGGAGTGAAGCATCACATAGTGTACAAGGCCCGTTTAATTCTACGGAAAGTAAACAAGCCATGTATCGTTATATGTGAATATCCCGTTGACTTCGAAGATTTCGCTCAGGTTGGTGTGAAAACTAAAGCTGTAATGCCCGAGGAACCTAAAACTCAAGGTGAAATCGTGGATATTATCAGCGGAGTTATTAGAGGAGAAACGGCTCCACAGGAAAAGTTGGATGAGATAATAAAAAAGGTAAAATTAGCATTAGGAGGTGCATGATTATGGCACAATTCTATCCAGGAACAAGTAAGGTTGCAGAAAACAGAAGAAGGTTCCACAACCCTGATATAGAACTTGAAAAGTTAAGGGAGATTTCCGACGAAGATGTAGTTAAGATATTAGGGCACCGAGCCCCTGGTGAAGAGTACCCCAGTGTACACCCACCACTGGAAGAAATGGATGAACCAGACGATATCATAAGGGAAACTGTAGTACCACTCGATGGTGCAAAAGCCGGAGACAGAGTCCGATACATACAGTTTTCAGACTCCATGTACTTTGCTCCAGTACACCCATTCGTAAGATCCAGATCATACCTCTGGAGATTCAGAGGTGCAGATGCAGGTACACTATCCGGAAGACAGATCATCGAAACCAGAGAAAGAGACCTAGAAAAATACGCTAAAGAACTACTGGAAAAAGAATGGTTCGACCCAGCTCGATCCGCTACCAAAGGTAAAACTGTTCACGGACACGCTGTAAGACTGGACGAAGACGGTATGATGTTTGACATGCTGAGAAGACAGATCTTAAACAAAGACACTGGAAACGTGGAAGCAGTCAAAAACCAGATCGGTGACGAACTAGACGAACCAGTAATATTAGGAGAGCCATTGGACGAAGAAACTCTCAAAGCAAAAACTACCATTTACCGAGGAGATGGTGAAGCCTACCGAGACGACGCTGACGCAGTGGAAGTACTCCATAGAATACACGTACTACGATCACAAGGTGGGTTCAGTCCCGAATAAGGAGGTGGAAAAATGGCAGATAGATTATTTTTACGTGCTATGAAAAAGAAATTCGAAGAAGATCCAAAAGATAAGAGTACCACTTTCTATAAATTTGGCGGATGGAAACAGTCAGAAAGGAAAAGAGAGTTTGTAGAAGCAGGTAAAAAAGTAGCAGCAGAACGTGGAATACCACAATATGATCCAGATGTGGGTACTCCATTAGGTCAAAGGGTGCTCATGCCTTACCAGCTATCAACCACGGATACCTTTGTAGAAGGTGATGACCTACACTTCGTAAACAACGCAGCTATGCAACAATTCTGGGACGACATTAGAAGAACTGTTATCGTAGGATTGAACACAGCACACACCGTTATAGAAAAAAGACTGGGTAAAGAAGTTAGCCCTGAAACCATAACTCACTACCTGGAAACTGTAAACCACGCAATGCCTGGTGCAGCAGTTGTACAGGAACACATGGTGGAAACCCACCCAGCACTGGTGGCTGACAGTTACGTTAAAGTCTTTACCGGTAACGATGAAGTAGCTGATGAAATAGACCCTGCATATGTATTAGACATAAACAAAGAGTTCCCAGCTGACCAGGCTGAAGTACTCAAAAATGAAGTGGGAGACGGAATCTGGCAGGTAGTAAGGATACCCACAATAGTATCCAGAACCTGCGACGGTGGTACCACCTCCCGGTGGTCTGCTATGCAGATCGGTATGTCCATGATTTCTGCATACAAACAGGCAGCAGGAGAAGCCGCAACCGGTGACTTCGCATACGCTGCAAAACACGCAGAAGTTATACACATGGGCACCTACCTCCCTGTCCGAAGGGCTAGAGGAGAAAACGAACCAGGTGGAATCGCCTTCGGTTTCTTAGCTGATATCATACAGACTCCAAGAAAATACCCAGATGAGATAGTAAGACAAAGCTTAGAGGTTGTGGCCGCTGGAGCTATGCTCTACGACCAGATCTGGCTAGGTTCATACATGTCCGGTGGTGTAGGATTCACCCAGTACGCAACCGCAGCATACACCGACAACATACTGGACGACTTCACCTACTTTGGTAAAGAGTACGTAGAAGACAAATACGGTATAACCGAAGCACCTAACACCATGGACACCGTTCTGGACGTTGCTTCAGAAGTCACTTTCTACGGACTGGAACAGTACGAAGAATACCCATCACTACTTGAAGATCAGTTTGGAGGATCACAGAGAGCAGCAGTAACCGCTGCAGCATCTGCATGTTCCACTGGATTTGCAACTGGAAACGCCCAAACTGCTTTAAGCGGATGGTACCTCTCCATGTACCTGCACAAAGAACAGCACGCCCGACTTGGATTCTACGGTTACGACCTCCAGGACCAGTGTGGTGCATCCAACGTATTCTCAATTAGAGGAGACGAAGGATTACCACTAGAACTGAGAGGAGCTAACTATCCAAACTACGCAATGAACGTAGGTCACCAGGGAGAATACGCAGGTATATCCCAGGCAGCACACTCTGCCCGAGGAGACGCATTTGTGCTTAACCCACTGGTTAAAATTGCATTTGCAGACAAAAACCTGACCTTCGACTTCACCGAAGTACGTGCTGAGTTTGCTAAAGGTGCACTGCGAGAATTTGAACCAGCCGGTGAAAGAGCTCTTATCACACCAGCTAAATAAATAGGTGTTAACGCAAACACCTATTTTTTTTATTTTATTTAAAAAATGAGGAGGAAATTATATGGCAGACCCTATAATAGCAGGATTAGGTGTTGCAGCTTTAATGGGCGCTGCTGCAACTATTGCAGGAGCTGCAGAGGACCTTGAATCAGATGTTGGTTCACAGAGTAACCCTAACTCACAGGTTCAGCTGGCACCCCAGATGGGCAATCTACACAGAATGGTTAACAAGGCTGTTTCTGGAGAACCAGTTGCCTACGGTACCTGGGCAGGAATAGCCGGTGCGGTTGCTTTCGTATTAATGGGCTCACTACACCTACCAGTCATATTATCAATAGCAGGAGGAGCAGCCATAGCAGCATTGGTTCACGCAGTATATGCCACTACATCACACTTAGGAAGGATAGTTAGCCAGTCACAGTTTAACCAACCATTGTACTTAGATGTAATAACAACTCACTTAGGACCAATTGCCGGCCACGGATTCATAGTCACATTCTCAATAGTAGGATTATCATACCTAATGACCTTACCAATCCAAGGATTTGGACACCCATTTGCACTGCCGTTTTTAGCAGTACTCTGGGGAATTACGATAGGTGCAATAGGTTCATCAACAGGAGACGTTCACTACGGTGCAGAAAGGGAGTATCAGCAATACCCATTTGGTGGGGGAATCCCGGTAGCTAATCACGGTGATATCACCAGGAAAGCTGAACTTGGTGCCAGAAACTCCATGGATGTTGTACACTTCTGTGCCAAGTATGGTGGACCGGTTACTGGATTCGCTTTCGGACTAATAGTATTCTTCAGCTTCTGGGCAACAGTAGTCGGTGGAATAGTCGGACCAGGTAACACAGCATTGACCATAGGAACAGTGATCCTATTCGTGATAGTAATACTATTGATCATAATAAACAACAGAATAGAAGTATTTGCCAGAAACAAATACGGACCATATAAGGAATAAGGAGGTTTTATGATGGACCCATTATTATTAATCGGTGCTGTAACCATTGGAGGAGTCCTCATTGGTGGAGGTGTACACTTCATACCAGTAGGTGGTGCTCCAGCAGCGATAGCAACAGCAACAGGTGTAGGAACGGGTACTGCAATGTTAGCAGCAGGAAGTGGTATGACCGGACTTATAACCGCAGCAGCAGCCACAGGATCTCCACTCGAATTAGTACTACTGGCAGGTGGCGCAGGATCAGCTTTAATGATCGCCATAACCATGCTGGTAGGTAACTGGGTATACGTTTGGGGAGTAGGAACCGTACCAGTTTCTGCTAAAGTGACCAAAGACCCTATCACTGGACTTGAACAGGAAAAATATGTTACCCCCGGTACAGAAGGACACGGAGTACCCACAGTGTGTTTTGTCAGTGGAGTAATCGGTGGATTACTAGGTGGAATTGGTGGAGGATTAACATATTACTTCCTATACAATGGACTGATAGAATCAGGAATATCCGCCTTTGCAGCCAGTGGTGGTTCAATATCTGCAGCTGCAGCAATGACTGCTGGAATATTCGCATTAGCAGTATTCTTTGTTAACGCAGTAATAGCATCCTACAACATAGGTGGAACCATAGAAGGATTCCACGACCCTAAATTTAAGAGACTCCCCAGAGGAGCATTAGGATGTATCGTTGCCTCTATAGTTATAGGAATTGTAGGGGTATTACTACTACAGGGAGGTGCGATTTAAATGTCAGCAGCAGGAGGAGGAGGTGGAACATCCTCTGTAAACCCAATACAAATTTTAGCATTAGGATTAATTGGTGGACTAATACTACTTTATCTGGTACCATTTATCCCTACTATAGGACCACTATTTGGAGCATTAGGAGCGGTGCTCGCCATAATATGGGGAGCTGACGCTATTGCTCGAGTTGCCAGTTATGGTTTAGGTACCGGTGTACCATCCATAGGATATATGTCACTGGCTATAGGTATCATAGGAGTCCTGGCAGGATTAGCTGGTGCTGTGATATTTGGTAGCGGTTTAGAATTACTAGGCCCAATATTTGGAGTAATCTTAGCCATGATCGTAGGTGCAGTAGTAGCCCTAGTCGGTACCAAGATCATCAAGATGAAAATACCTATCATGGTTAGATGCACAGTGGAACTTTCCGGTGCAGCAGCCATATCCGTACTAGGATTTTCAGCAGCTATAGCTGGAAGTTTAAGCATGGCAGATATACTGACCACAGTAGTAACAACTGGATTTATAGGTGTATTATTCATCATGAATACAATGGCAATACAGCATCCATTCAATGCCTGTTTAGGACCACAAGAAGACAGAGTTAGAACACTCAAACTGGCCGCAGCAACTGGTTTCATTTCCATGGCCATAGTAGGAATCATGGGAATTGGATACTCAGATATCTGGTGGGTGACCGCCATAATCGGTGCAATAGCCTGGTTTATATCAATCAGTGCATTCATTCAAGCATCTACAGAAGATGCAGCATCAGTGGCCTGGACTGGCTGGTGGCCTGAAGAGGAGACGTAAAGGAGGAATAGAAAATGGCAGAAATGTTACCTTTAATACAAATTGCTCCTGAATCCAATTTAACCCTTGACCCCTCCACCGGTATACTGGGAGCAGCTATGAAAGGAGCTGTACTGGTATCCCTGGATGGAGTGAACGAACAACTAAATGAATTAGAGATGGCAGTAGAAGACTTATATACTTCAATGGATCCAACCACAGTCTCTGCAGGGGCTTACCCTGGAAGAGAAGGTGTTTACCTCACAGCAGGTAAACTAACCAACATAGTGTACGGATTCATAATTGGGTTAATTCTACTGGTCGCATTACTACCGCTACTATTATAGGAGGTGTTAAAGTTGGCTGAGAAAAAAGCACCAGCAGA
>DAQK01000042.1 GCA_002502855.1 Methanobacterium sp. UBA279 | reverse complement strand
CTTAACCTTACGAACTACTGATTATAATATAAGGGGCTGATCACCTTTGGAACTACAACAAAAACTGGACGAAGTCAGAGATTACCTGAAGGATAAACGGGTAGTGGTAGCTTTCTCTGGCGGTGCCGATAGTACGTTACTTGCCAAGTTGGCCTTTGAATCAGCACCTGAAGCTGTTGCAGTAACGGTTGATAGTGGAGTTCTACCTAAAAATTTCACAGATAAAGCCCATAAAATCGCAGAAGAAATAGGCATCCCACACGAGGTTTTAATGGAAAATTTCTTAAAAGATGAGTCATTCCGCTCGAATCCGCCCCAAAGATGTTATATATGTAAAAATAAGATGTACACCATACTCGAGCAATATGCAAAGGATAAGGGTTTCGATGCAATAGCTGACGGCACTAATATAAGCGATTTATTAGAAGATCGGCCGGGAGTGATGGTGAATTACGAGAAAGATATATCAACACCACTGGTATATGCTGGACTCACTGCTGAGGAAGTAAGGGAAACCCTGAAGCATTTAAATCTGGATTATTCCCAGTCGACAACCTGTTACGCTACCAGAATACCCACCGGCACGGAACTCACCACCAAGAAGATCAACCGGATAGAATATGCAGAAACCCTCATCCAGAACATCACCGGACTGGAAATGGTTAGGGTACGGGACGACTATGGAGAAGCACGTATAGAGATCTCTGATGTTGATAAACTCTTAAACAGTTCCATATTGAATCATATAAACTCAGAACTAAGTGCTGTTGGGTTTAAAAAGGTTTTACTCGATGTAACTGCCTATGGTGGCTCAGATAAGGAACTGGTTATTTATAAACCCTGCCAGGACGAGGCCGATAAGATAATGTTTGAAACAGAGCTCCCCTACCAGATCGATATCAGGGAAACCTGCCACCAACTGGAAAACCTGGGAGAAGTCAAATGCTCAACCAAGATGGGAGTAACCATGATAGATCTGGATGAAAGTAACATCACCATCTTCGGTAAGGGCAAAATCGTAGCTCAACGGGTTAAAGATAAGGATACAGCCCAGGAATTAATGACCAGGGTGTTACCGCTTATAAGAAGGATTATTTAGGTTTAGTTTTTTAAAAAATAATTTACTTTAATTTTATTTTCGACAATTTCTATGTCCTTTTAAGATTAATCACGATGATCTGGGGGCGGGCGAAGAATCTCATAGGTATTCCAGTAGTGCCTATACCATTACTTACAATTAGGGTGCTGTTATCCTCTTTAAAAACACCGGATACGTATTTTCTCCCATTAGCTGGGAGTATGGGTGTCCAGATTCCGAAGAAGGTCACCTGCCCTCCATGGGTATGGCCTGATAAAACCAGGTCCACCCGGGATTTATCTACCTCTGTGAAATAGTCAGGTTCATGTTTCAACAGGATGACAAAATCACTGACCTGGGCATTGCCGATGGCAACTTCAGGGCTCTGTCGATCATTTTCTGCTCCTAATCCACCAATCCTTATCCTGCTCTCGCTCGTTCCAACCCAGTCACCCAGGTTACCAATATCTATGATGGTGGTTGAGTTTTTTAAAGCCTGCCAGGAGAAGGACTGGGGATCAGTGTTGCCCAGTACGGCATAAACACCTAAAGGAGCGTGGAGGTTGGATAATGAATCGATGGTTGAGTTGATGTAGGTGTTTTCACCACTCACATAATCCCCTCCCAGTAAAACCAGATCAGGATTCAGGGCATTCACCTGGCCCACCAGGTTATCCACCCTTTCCTTACTATAGTAGGGGCCGGCGTGGATATCGCATAGAAAGACTATCTTTTTACCGTCAAAATTTGGGGGGATCTGGTCAGATTCAATGGTGATCTCCTTTGTTTCCACCCAGTAGGGCTCGATGAACATGTAACTCACTATCAGGAAGGTAAGCAATATCACGGTTAATTTGGTGTTGATTCCCATGATGATCTATAAATCAATTTTTTTTAAAAATGAGGTAAAATAGGAACAGAGATTTGCAGTTAAATCTCTTTGTGAACTTTTTCAATTACTTTCCGTCGGAAACTGGTGAGTTTTTTGAAAAATCCACGGTCATCCTTTCCCATAAGTACTATGCTGTCCCCTTCTACTTTCACTTCTGTATCATCAGCCGTGAGGGATTCTATTTCCACTATTATTTCTGATGCGTCTTCCAGGTGGTCATTTGCACAGTAACGATAGTTCATTGAAAGTTTATTATGGGGATAGACTTCCTTTAATGCTCTTTTAATGGATAATTCCAGGACATTAAAGAAGGTCTCCAGTTCAGGGGCTTTTTCCCACCATAAGGTGGCCATGATGAACTTCAGGTTTATGGGCTTTATAGATACTTCACCTTTATATTTGGCCACTATGCTAATGTCCCCATCATGGGATTTTATCTTTAAAACAGGCTTGGGAGTTTCCAGTGCTTCCATCTCAGACACAGTAGATTCGGAAGATATAGATTCGGAAATATCATTTTTAGACATGTTACTTTCAGAATTAGCATCTGATATGTTACTTTCAGGACTTGGAGTTTCAGACATATTAATCGCTTATGGCCTTAATTAAGTCGGTTGCCCTTACCAATCCCACTAGTTCGCCTTCAACATCTATAACTGGTACTTGTTCTATGCTTCGCTGCCTCATCTTGTTGGCACATTCTTTAACTGAGGTTTTGGTGGTTACTATAACCAGATCAGTGGCGGCAACATCTTTAACTTCCTTATCTGAGAATTTAAGATGATTTTTAATGACGTAGAGTACATTTTTACTGTCCCAGGACCATTTATCCCCTTCAGTACCTACAGAGGTGTTGTGGACAGTTCGCTCAGATATTATCTCACTTTCTTCTATGAAATCTGTTTCTGTTAATATCCCGGACAACTTACCATCCTTATTAAGGGCTAGGAGAACTTTGAGGTTGAAATATGTCATTACCTCGAAGGCTATGTTTAGTGGGGTTCTCTCCCAGGTGGTGGGTATGTTTTTGATCATGTAGTCTTCCACCGGATCCTTGACATCCAGTTTCCACAGTGCCTTGTTTATAATATCCGATGCAGTTACCAGACCAACCAGTTCGCCGTCTTCAACAACAGGGATCCTTCTAATATCATATTTAACCATGATTTCTGCCGCATCTTTAATATCATCGTCTGGATTCACGGTTATAATATCTCGGGTCATGATAAGGGCGATCTGTTCTTCATCCGGATTCTTCACCAGATCAGATCGGGTGAGAATACCTACCAGTTTATTGGTACCGTTTTTCACCACAGGTAACCCTGAAACATTCTTTTCTCTCATTAATTCCATTGCATTAGCTCGATTTCCAGGAACATGAATGTGATATACGTTCTCTGACATAATATCTTTTACTAGCATTTTTGATACTCCAGTCCTAAATTAGAATCAATCCTTTAAAAAAGATTTAATGTACTGCCAAAACAGGGCAATTAGCTGATCTTACCACCTTTTCAGTTACACTTCCCAGTAAAAATCTATCTAAACCATGTTTTCCAGAGGTTCCCATTACTATGAGGTCTACTCCTTCATCTTCAACAGTTTTCAATATGACATCAGCCGGAGATCCTTCCCTAGTTTCTTTAATTAATTTGATATCCTTAGTCAGACCTTCCTCTTTCTTGAATTCTCGAACCAGATCATCCACTTTATCCAGGGACTTATGGGCCTCTTCCTTCAATATTTCCGTAACTCTAACTGTAAGGTCTTCTGCAGGAAGTCCTACCAATGAGGAAGTATCCATCACATTTAAAACTATGATTTCTGCATCACTCTGGCTTGCAATCCATATAGCATGTTCTGCGGCTTTTTCGGCATATTTTGAACCATCTGTAGGTAACAATATTTTATGGTACATAGATTCACCTCATATATGATCATCAATGAAAAAGATTGTGAGATAAAGAAAAATTTACTCTATTCTATTATTTATTTCTGTGAAATATTTGTTTATATGTTTCTATTTAATATAAATTAGTACAAATATTTTTTTTCTAAAATAAAATTTAGAAGTATTGACTTTTTACAGGGACGATCTGCCCTTCCTTAATCACATGCTTAGTGTTACCCGGTTCGGTGCGGTTGATGATGGAGAGATATGGGTTGCCGGACATTTGCTCTACTATAACAAGGTCTGCTAACTTACCCTCACTGATTGAGCCTGTGTTTAACTTAAGTGCCTTACCAGCATTGACTGTGGCCATTTTAATGATTTCCTCCGGTGGGAAATACTCCCGGTAATAGGCTCGTGTGACTTTAAGTGCGTATTCCATTTCTCTAACCATATTAGGGGAATTGAACATTACATTATCCGTTCCTAGAAGAATCTGGATACTCTCATTCAGCATTTCCTTAATAGGGGGTATGCCCACCGCCAGGGCGCCGTTTGAACGGGGACAACAGACTACAGGGGTCCCGCTTAGAGTTACCAATTTCAGATCATCATTTAAGGGTGAAGTAAGGTGTATTAAAAGCTGGAACCCGGCTTCAACAGCCCTTTGAACTTCAGTTTTCCCCGTGGTGATTACTGAATCAGTTTGCACCTCTTCATATTCTGCCACGTGTATGGCGGATAGTTTCCCCAGTTTCCGGGTTGTCCGGGCGATTGCAGTGGCTGTTTCATCGGTTATCTCCCCCAAACCACTGGGCGCTATTCCATCACAGATTTCTAAAAGTTCCTCTACTCTTTTGATTATTTCCTGTGGGGTTATGTGAGGGTTTAAGAATGATTCATCCCGTCCCAGGACTACTTTACGTATGGGAACTTCCTCTGCTGCTTCATTTATAATATCTATCCCCTCTTTACCCCCCTCACGGAAATCAACGAAGGTAGTAGTGCCTGTTTTAAGCATTTCCCACATGGAATTCTTCATAAAAACAGTTTGGATGGAATGAGGAGTATCTGCTAATATGCGGTGTTTAATACCCTCTGGTGGTTTTACAATTTCTTCTATGAGCCTGCCATCCCCCATATCCATGGCCACCGAGTCTCCCAGGTGAACATGGGAGTTGATAAAGGCCGGGGCTACTATACATCCCCGTCCGTCCATAATTTTTCCTTTACTTGCCGGAGAAACTTCCACTATTTCCCCATCGGAGATGAGTACATTTGCTTTAATCTCTTCCAGGTTATCTCCGTAGAGAACAGTAGCATCTCGAATGGTGATCATTTACAAAACCCCGTTACGGGGGATAGAAAAAATTAATTCTTATTATTCCCATCATTTATTCATACTATTCCAGATTATGATGGTATTCATTTAATGATTTAACCCCAATTTTGCCTTTTTCGATGGTTCGAACTGCGTTTAAAGCTGCACGAGCCCCAGCAAGTGTGGTAACATAGGGTATTCCCAGTTCAACAGCCATCCTCCTTATGAGGTAATTATCATCGGCAGATTGTTTCCCGGAGGGCGTGTTGATAATGAGTTTAATCTCTCCGTTCAGGATAGCGTCTTTGATGTTGGGGGATTTCTGACTTACCTTATTTATAACACTGATTTTCACGTCATCTTCTACTGCTTCAGCCGTTCCATCAGTACCAACCAACTCGAATCCCAGTTCCTCTGCCTTTTTGACTATATCCAGTATTTTACCCTTGTCCTGGTCACGGACACTAATGAATAACTTACCCTTACATGGGAGTCTCATACCGGCTGAAAGCTGGGCTTTGTAGTAGGATACCCCGAAACTTTCATCTATACCCATGCTCTCCCCGGTGGACTTCATCTCCGGACCTAACACAGAATCAGAACCGGGTAGTTTAATGAAGGGGAATATGGATTCTTTAACCGCTACATGGTCTATTTCCACATCATCTCCCAGTCCGAAATCCCGGAGTTTATATCCTACCATTAATTGGGCCGCTATCTTCGCCAGTGGTATCCCCACCGCCTTACTTACAAAGGGAACAGTCCTGCTCGCCCGGGGGTTAGCCTCCAGGATGTAGAGTTTGTCATCATCATCGGTTTTAACCGCGTACTGGATGTTCATAAGACCGATAACGTTCAGTTCCAGGGCCAATTTAGCGGTGTACTCTTTGATCTTCTCAATTACATCGGGATGTATACTTTGAGGGGGTATTACACAGGCAGAATCGCCAGAATGGACACCTGCTTCCTCTATATGTTCCATTATCCCACCAATGAATACATCTTCCCCGTCACAGAGGGCATCCACATCTATTTCTATGGCGTCCTCCAGGAACTTATCCACCAGTATGGGGTGTTCTGGGGATATGCGCACCGCCTCTTTCATGTACTCTTTAAGCTCCAGATCATCATAGACTATTTCCATGGCCCTTCCGCCCAGTACATACGATGGTCGAACCAAAACAGGGAAGCCGATACGTTCTGCCACTTTCCTGGCATCTTCAAATGAATGAGCAATTCCATAATCAGCCTGAGGTATTTCCAGACGGTTTAAAACCCGGGTGAATCTTTCCCTGTCCTCTACCTGGTCGATACTCTCGTGGGGCGTTCCCAGTATGGTTACTCCCTCGTTTGCCAGTGGAACTGCGAGATTGATGGATGTCTGGCCCCCGAACTGCACGACCACACCATCAGGGTTTTCCTTGTTGACTATGCCCATCACATCCTCCAGGGTTAATGGTTCGAAGTAGAGTTTGCTGGAGATATCGTAATCGGTACTCACCGTTTCCGGGTTGTTGTTTATGATTATGGTCTCCACACCTTCTTCTTTGAGTGCCATGGCAGCATGGACACAGCAATAATCAAATTCTATGCCCTGTCCAATCCTTATAGGGCCTGCCCCTATGATTATTACCTTTTGATTATGAGATACGGGTATTTCGTCTTCTTCTTCATAAGTTCCGTAGTAATAGGGTGTTTTTGCTTCGAACTCGGCTGCGCAGGTGTCCACCATCTTGTAGGTGGGGGTAACACCAGTATCTATTCTGGTTTTCCGGATATCTTCTTCTGGTACGCCGGTTAATTCGGATAACTTCCGGTCAGAGAAGCCCATCCGTTTGGCCTTCCTTAAAAGGGGAGTAGTTAGAATATTTTCTTTATTTTCAACTATTTCCTTCTCAAAGTCGACTATGTTAAGGATTTTATAGAGGAAGAAGGGGTCGATCTTGGTTATCTCCTGTATCTCCTCTGTACTGGCCCCGCTTTTTAAGGCGGTGTATACCTGGAAGAGACGGTTGTCAGTGGGTTCCACCAGGTCTTTAATGGTATATTCCATTTCATCGAAGCCGTACCTCCCTATATCCAGGGATCTTATGGCCTTGTGCAGGGATTCTTCCAGGGTCCGTCCGATGGACATAACCTCACCGGTGGACTTCATCTGCACCCCTATCTCCTTATTTATGCCCTTGAATTTATCAAAGGGCCATCTGGGTATTTTAGCCACCACATAATCCAGTGAAGGCTCAAAGGATGCCGGTGTTTCTTTGGTGATATCGTTTCTTATCTCATCCAGGGTCATGCCCACTGCAATCTTGGC
Source organism: Methanobacterium sp. UBA279 (assembly GCA_002502855.1). Lineage (GTDB taxonomy): Archaea > Methanobacteriota > Methanobacteria > Methanobacteriales > Methanobacteriaceae > Methanobacterium_A. Next base: position 7,851 of record DAQK01000042.1, on the reverse strand, counting down.
GGATATCTTGGCTATGGGATACCCGGTTGCCTTGGAGGCCAGGGCACTGCTCCGGCTCACCCGGGGGTTGACCTCGATGACCTTGTACTCCCCAGTCTCCGGGTGTACTGCAAACTGGATGTTACACCCCCCCTGGATCTGAAGGGCCCTTATAATCTTGATGGAGGCATTCCTGAGCCTCTGGTTATCGATATCCGATAGGGTCTGTGATGGCGCCACAACGATGCTTTCCCCAGTGTGGATTCCCATGGGGTCCAAGTTTTCCATGTTACAGACGATGATGCAAGTGTCGTTTTTATCCCTCATCACCTCGTATTCGAATTCCTTCCAGCCCATCACCGATTCATCTATGAGCACTTGGTTGATGTAGCTCATCTCCAGTCCCCTGGTGGCCACTTCACGGAGTTCTTCCTCGTTATGGGCCACTCCACCCCCGGTTCCTCCCAGGGTGAATGCGGGCCGGACTATAACCGGGTAACCTATTACTTCCACAGCTTCCAGGGCTTCTTCTAGAGTTGTTACTGCCCTGTTTTTGGGGATTGGTTCGTTGAGTCTGTCCATGAAGCTGCTGAACAGATCACGGTCCTCCACGTTCCTGATGGTCTCCACAGATGATCCGATTACTTTAACGCCTTCCAGGGCGCCTATCTTCTCCAGTTCGGTTGCTACGTTTAGACCGGTTTGCCCGCCCATGGTGGGTAGTATGGCATCTGGTTTTTCCTTTTCTATTATTTTGGTTACGATCTCTGGGGTCAGGGGTTCCACGTAAACCCGGTCAGCCATATCGATATCTGTCTGGATGGTTGCCGGGTTACTGTTAACCAGTACAGTTTCTATTCCCTCTTCCATCAGAGATTTACATGCCTGTGAACCTGAATAGTCAAATTCGGCTGCCTGTCCTATCTGGATAGGTCCTGAGCCGATGATAAGAACTTTCTTAATATCTCCATCCCGGGGCATTTATTATCCTCTTCCTTTCAGTGTTATTTTATGGTTAAAGTGATTTTTAGTAGTTTTTAAGTGATTCAACAAAATTATCGAAGTAATAATCGGTGTCATGGGGTCCGGGGCCTGCTTCAGGGTGGTACTGTACACTCGAGATAGACAGTTCCTCATGTTCCAGTCCTTCAGGTGTCCCGTCGTTTAAGTTTAATTGATTCATCTTCAAAGGCGTATCCTCGAGGGATTTGGGGTCAACGGTGAACCCATGATTTTGTGAGGTGATACATACCTTTCCAGTGGTTAAATCCTTCACCGGCTGGTTTATACCCCGGTGACCGAACTTCATCTTGTATATCTTGGCGCCGAAGGCCAGGCCGATGATCTGCTGGCCTAAACAGATACCGAATATGGGCATTTTCTCTGCAAGGTCCCGCACATTCTCCGCGGCCTTTTTAACCCTGGTGGGGTCGCCGGGGCCGCTTGAAACTAAAAGTGCTTCTGGGCTGTAATCCAGGATATCCTTTACATCCGTCTTGTAAGGCAGGACCAGAACGCCTACTTCCCTTTTAAGGAGGGCTTTTATGCTGTTGTTTTTTATACCACAGTCCAGTATGGTTGCCCGGTGCTTGTATTCTTCACCGTAAACTTTAGGTTCCTTAACGCAGACCTGGTCTACCAGGTCTACTTCCCCTATTTCGGGCTGTTCCTTGGCCATGGTAATTAGTTCCTGGTCTTCTATCTCCTCGGTGGCCAGAACGCCCTTCATGGTCCCGTGTTTCCTGATCTTCAGTGTCAGGGACCTGGTGTCTATACCACTGATACCGGGTATCTTAAATTCTTTTAAAAACTCGGTGAGGCTTTCCTCTGATTTACCGTGAGATGGATGGGTGTTATGTTCCCGGACTATGAATCCCTCTGCTTTTATGCCTTCTGATTGGAACCATTCCCTGGATATTCCATAGTTGCCCTGTAAGGGATAGGTGGACATCAGTATCTGGCCTTTATAGGAGGGGTCAGTTAGTGATTCAACGTATCCGGTCATTCCTGTTGCAAAAACCACTTCTCCTGGTTTAATTGTTTTAAAACCAAATCCTTCCCCCTTGTATATGGTTCCATCTTCTAGAGCCAATTTTGCTTCTTCCGGCATTTTATTATCACCTTATAATTATGTTTTTTAATAGATAAAAAAAATTAGAATTACTCATCTTGTTATTTCTGATTTATCACTTAAATCAATGTCCATCAGCACCGCATCTTCATAGTCCTCATAATACTCCTTAAGAACTTTCCTTTCGACAAAACCGTTGTCTTTATAGAAATCTATCGCTCCTCTATTGCTTTTTCTTACTTCTAATTTAATATGGGCTATATTATAACGTTTGAAGATTTTTAAGGCAGCTTCTACTAGCTTGCTCCCCACCTCTTTTCGGCGGTGTTCCTCGTCCACTGCGATGGATATGATATGGCCCTCATCTTCGTACCTGATCCAAAATATAATATAACCTACTATAATATTATCATACTCGGCAACTAAAAATCCCGCTCCCAGGTTGTAGATATCTATGAGTATATTCACCGGGTAAGGGTCTTTGAAGGATTCTTCCTCGATTTCAAGGACCCTGTTTATATCCTGCCGTCGGAATTCTCTTATCATCATAAATATCAGGATGTTGATTAAATGTGGACTAGTTTTACAGATTACATTGGAAGAAACTATGGTCATGCCCATAAGATAGTGGAAGTAGGTGTGGGCACGTTTCCGGTGGTAGCCCGGGATCTGCAGAATCTTAAGTTAAATATCATCATGACAGATATTATACCTTCACTCGGTATAGTCCAAGATGATATTTGCCATCCTGACTTAAAAATATATAAGGGTGCAGAACTCATCTATTCTATACGACCCCCAGAAGAGTTACACCCCTATCTGGTCCGGGTGGCCGGGGAAGTAGGGGCAGATTTAATTATCAAACCCTTATCCACGGATAGTATAAATTCTGAGGAAAAATTTAAGCTAATTAACTATGAAAAGGCAGTTTTTCACGAACTGAAATATAGATAACCTGTTGATTTTAAAGAACATTCATAATGAAATGGAGTTTTCATGATGAAATGGAAGAAGTTAAGCATAGAAGAAACGTTCAAAAATCTTGATTCTAATATAAATGGTTTGACCAGCAAGCAGGCCCAGGAAAACCTGGCCAAGTACGGTAGAAACGAGCTGGTCGAGGGAAAAAAGGCAGGACCGGTAAGGCTCTTTTTAGGTCAGTTCATGGATATACTCATTTTAATCCTGATCATAGCCGCTGTAGCCGCCTATTATGTGGGAGACGCCGTGGATGCAATTGTTATTTTAATTGTGGTACTCATAAATGCTATAGTGGGATTCGTCCAGGAATATCGTGCCGAGAAGGCCATGGAAAAACTCAAAGGACTCATATCCGCTGAAGCCGTGGTTATAAGGGACGGCCAGGAGCAGAAGGTAACCGCTGGAGACCTCACCCTGGGAGATATTGTGTTATTGGAGGAAGGAGACAAAGTCCCCGCCGACCTCAGAATAGTAGAAAGCTACGACCTCCTCATCGATGAATCAGCCCTGACCGGTGAATCCCTCCCTGTAGAGAAAAATATTGATGTAATTACTTTAGATGATCATGATGCCGATAACATGGCATTTATGGAAACCAGTGTTGCAAGTGGCCGTGGAAAGGGAGTGGTGGTTGGAATTGGAATGGGCACCGAGATAGGGAAGATCGCGGAGATGATCCAGGAAGCAGGGGAAGACACACCCCTACAACAGAAGATAGCACGTCTGGGAAGGAACCTGGGATTACTGGCCGTAGTAGTTTGTTCAATGGTATTCGCCCTGGGCTACCTACAGGGAATACCCCTGGTGAACAACTTCATGACCGCCGTATCTCTGGCAGTGGCCGCTGTACCGGAAGGTTTACCTGCTATTTTAACTCTAACACTCGCCCTGGGTATGCAGAGAATGGCCAGGAGCAACGCCATAGTCCGTAAACTCTTAGCAGTGGAAACATTAGGTTCCTGTAACGTGATATGTACCGATAAAACCGGGACATTAACCTTGAACCAGATGATAGTCCGGGATACAAGGGTGAAGGATTACAAGATGGTGAACACCATCTCCGCCCTCTGTAACAACGCGACCTACTCCTATGAAAAAGTATTAGGCGACCCCACAGATGCAGCGCTCCTCATGTACGCCGATGCAAACGGTTACCACCGGAAGGAACTGGAGGAAAAATATCCGCGTTTACTGGAGATACCACTGGACAGCACCCGGAAGAGGATGACCACGGTAAACCAGTTTGAAGAAGACCGTTACGTCCTGGTCAAGGGAGCCCCTGAGGTACTCCTGGAGAGATGCTCCCAGATTGAAGGGGAAGACGCTGTCTGCGCATTACAACCCGAAGACATCGATGAAGTGATGCAGAACCTGAAGGAAATGACCGGCAACGCACTTAGGGTCCTTGGGTTTGCCTATCGTAAATTAAGTCCAGATGAAGACCTGGAAGATAAGGAAAACCTGGAAAAAAACCTCATCTTCGCTGGTCTGGTGGGTATGATGGACCCACCACGGGATGAAGCCAGAGACGCCATCGCCGTTGCCAAAAAGGCCGGTATAAGAGTGGTTATGATTACAGGGGACCATAAGGACACCGCAGTGGCCATAGCCCGGGAATTGAAAATTAAAGACAGTGATGAAATTGTAGCACTCACTGGTTCAGACCTGGACAAACTCAGTGATGAGGAATTCCTGAACATGGTGAACGACATCAGCGTATACGCCAGAGTATTCCCTGAACAGAAAGTACGCATAGTAGACGCCCTTAAACAGACAGGCAACGTGGCATCCATGACCGGTGATGGAGTTAACGATGCACCCGCACTCAAGAAAGCGGCTATTGGTGTGGCCATGGGAAGCGGTACCGACGTGGCCAAGGAATCTGCGGACATGCTCCTACAGGATGACAACTTCGCCACCATAGTCAAGGCAGTGCGTGAAGGACGTACCATATTCGATAATATACGCAGGTTCGTCCGTTTCCAACTATCAACTAACATTGGGGCTATATTAACCATAACCTCCTCGTCCATAATTGGATTACCGGTTCCCTTTAACCCTATACAGGTGTTATGGATAAACATAATTATGGACGGACCCCCGGCACAGTCACTGGGTGTTGAACCGCCTGAACACAATGTGATGGAACGACCCCCACTTAAAGAGGAGATCATACCACGGAAGAACCTCACCAAAATCGTGGTTGCCGGGGTGGTGATGACCATTGGTACCCTGGCACTCTATTCATACCTTCTGACAAACGGAGCCGAACAGATCTATGCCATGTCCATGGCTTTCACCCTCTTCGTCATGTACCAGATATTCAACGTGTTCAACTGCCGTGCTGAACATGGATTTTCCAATAATTTCCTCTACATAGCGGTGGGAGCTTCTGTACTACTGCAGTTAGGAGTTATATACTTACCATTCCTACAGGGAATATTCAGGACCACAGCACTTGGATTGTTTGATTGGGTTATCATCCTATTGATTGCCAGCACCATCCTGGTAAGTGACTGGCTGGTGGAAAGGTTCGTGAGGTAAATAAAAAATTATTACAAGTTTTTAAAAAATAAAAAAAAATTCGGTGTTAAAATTGAATCTAATGGTGATGGCCGGGACCAGTGACGCGCGGAAAATGATCAAAAAGCTCTCACTTACGGGTAACTATATCCTGGCCACCGCCATCTCCCTCAATGGAGGGGAGCTCGCTAAACAAGCAGGGGCTGATAAAGTCCTGGTGGGACGCTTTGATTCTGCGAAACTGGCCGAGATTATAAAAGATAACGAAGTAGATGTTCTCATCGACGCCACCCACCCTTTCGCATCAGATGCCACCAGAAACGCCATAAAAGCCACTGAAAAAGAGAAGATAAGATATATACGTTTCGACAGGCCGACACTGGATATTCCAGATAATGAATTGATCCATAAAGTGAATAACTTTGGGGAAGCCGTGGAGGAGATCGTAAAATTAGGAGACAGCCGCATATTACACCTGGCGGGGGTTATGACTCTGCATCATTTAACCGGGAGGATCTATCCCCACAGGATAGTGGCCCGGATTCTCCCCACTACTTTTTCCACAGAAAAATGCCAGGAAGCAGGTATACCCCCACAGAATATCGTAGCCATGCAGGGCACCTATTCCAAGGAATTTAACCAGGCCTTGATGAAGGAATATGATATCAAAGTGGTGGTCACCAAGGAAAGCGGGAAGTCAGGTGGAACTCCTTCAAAGCTTCAGGCTGCACTGGAACTGGGTATTCACATAGTGATGGTTATGCGGCCAGAAGTAGATGAACTGAAGGGTAAAACAGTCTACAACAATATGGATGATGTGGTTGAGGAAATAAAAAAACTAGAATAAATATGGTAAGCCTCAGCTCGCCCATCATTCATCACGGTTCAGAGCTCATAGGGTTCATCATTGGCTTATTAAAGTAGAATAAAAAGAACCAGTACCTGGAAGTACTATTGAAACGTGCACCTCAAAGTACACTTGACTCCCAGGTTTTACCTGTGATAGTACATTAATTTTAAGTAATATAAATTTTTTGTCGTACTCATTGATAGAAGAATAACTTGAAAATGAAACCCTTAAGGGCTTTTTGTATTCAGGGATTGAGTTCGTAAAATGCAATAATTTTTATACAAATAGTACCCAGTATCATGTAAAGAATTTATTTATGAGGTAATAAAAATGGACTATGAGATATTGTACCAACCGTCCTATGCTCTGCTTAAACTGAATATGGAGATGTCTGAGCAGGTTAATGCAGAAGCAGGGGCTTTTGTAAGTATGTCCAGTGGAATAAAAATTGAGACTGGAATAAGAGGGGGACTTTTTAAAGGTTTAAAAAGAAGCCTGCTTGGTGGAGAAAGCTTTTTTATTAATAAATTCATTGCAGAAGTCCCTGGTGAGGTTACCATGGCTCCTCCATTACCTGGAGATATTCATGCCATGGATCTGGATAACCAGAGGGTGTTTGTTCAATCTGGTTCTTTTATGGCAGGGACCGTTGATATTGACATAGACACCAAATGGGGAGGATCAAAAACGTTTTTCTCCAGAGAGGGGCTGTTCCTGTTAAAAATCGAAGGAACAGGGACGATGTTTGCTTCCAGTTTTGGTGCAGTCCACCCCATTACATTGGGGGATGGTGAAACCTGCAGAATAGACACCGGACACATAGTGGCTTTTGATGATGGAGTTGATTACAAGGTAAAGAGGATAGGCGGACTGAAATCAACATTTTTCAGTGGTGAAGGATTGGTTGTTGAATTAACCGGACCAGGAAGGGTTTGGATACAGTCAAGAAGTGAGGATGCATTCTTATCCTGGTTGATACCTCGTTTGCCTAAAGATTCGGGTAATTAATTATACCCTTATTTTTTTAGAAGTTTATTGTAACTTATCATGCCCCAAACAGCTAAAGGTAGAAAATTCGTTTTTGGATGGTCCCCAATTGGAAAAGAAGGATGCGTACAAGTTCCAGGTAATAGATGAATACAAATTATTTACAAAAGATAAGTTGATTCTCATATTTGGAAGTAAAAGTTCAGGCGGATTTGTCGTATCCAGACAGGGATTGATATGCGAATCCATTATGAAAGGTTTATTAATTGACCACCCGGAATTCAGGCATTATTCACTACCGGAAGTAAAGCCGGTTAAATGGAAGGGTAGATATTACTCCTGGGTTAAAATAAACAAGCAGGGCATATCCAAGTTACCTGGAGAAGCACTTAATTGTTTTAATGTAAAGGAAGGGGATAGGTTGTTGTCCATCCATGGAAGTAATGTTGGGTTTGTCCTG
>DAQK01000003.1 GCA_002502855.1 Methanobacterium sp. UBA279 | reverse complement strand
GTTCCAGGGTCTGGATTATCACTGGTTTTCCATCTAGGTCTAGAAGTAATTTATTCTGGACTTCAATACCCAACCTTTCCTGGTCTTTTTCCATCCGCCTATTCTTGCCAGCAGCGGTTATAATGGCTGAAATCATCTTAATAAATTCCTTTATTTGATTAAAACAGAAAAAATAAAATGGTAAAGGTTAAAAAAAAGCGTTTGTTACCTTAATTCGATGATCTGGGCATATATGGTAGTCATACCGGCACCATCAGCACCACCGTCACTCCACATGACTATTTTAATCGGGTAATCTCTGGTATTTTCCACCTTTATACCGGTAACTATGTCTATACCTGGGGCTATAGCATTTTGGTAGTCACCTGTAGTACCGGCTGGTGCAGGTAAACCAGCTCCTAAAGCTGCAGCTCGTAATACTCTTCCTGGAGGGCAGACACCGTGACTGGCCCATTTATAAGTGGCGTTGGGATCTGGGTCGAAGACACCATAGTAAGAAACATTGCTACTTCCATAGCCAACGGTGTGTGGGGGTATGATGGTGTTGTTCCAGGCGTTAATAAGTTGATTGGCGTTATGAGCCCGGGCAGTGTTGTCATATTCTGCATAGTAGCTCATAGCAGTTGAAGTTGAACTGATCACTACTTGGTTCTCGGAATCTTCATAGACAGTTATGGGTGCTTTTAGGGGACGGGTTTTCATTTCCTCAAACACTCCTTCACCGAAAAATTTGGCTATTTCATCTGGGTTGAGAGTGTTCCGGCCGTCGTTGAAGTTGGACAGGGAGTAATCCAGTGCAGTACTGTTTCCCACATTTACACTGTTGTACCAGTTTTTAAAGTCAGTCAAGCTTATGTACTCGTTAGGAATGGTTTCATTGTTGAAATCATTCACTGCTACGGATCTTATGGTGGTGTTTCCCTGTTTAATATCTACTCCATCTTTAGTTTTAACAGCTACTGTATATGGTTCTTTATATCCCCAAACAAAAGTGGGGTTGGTCACTGTCAGTTTATTATCCTGTATAGTTAACATTCCTGGCCCTTTAATATCTTCTGCTTTTCCTGTATCTGAAATTCCACCACCAGTGATATTTTTAATAGGTATGGGGGTGGCTCCAGAGACTAGGCTGGAGTATATTTCCCAGATTTGAATTTTTTCAGCGTACTCCACTAAATATTCAGGATGGTAAACTGTGGGCACCTTGCGAACTTTGTTGCTATCCACCACAGCGGTTCCATTGGTCACCGTATCTCCTATGGGAAGGAGGGCAATCTCTTCTGGATTCTGTGCAGGGATATATTTAGCTGTAGCCATTCCCACCGGATACATGACGGCACCTAGTATAATTAAAGCCACGATAATCAGTAAGGGATGTTTTATGAAACTGGACATAACGACACCATCCTCATGTTTTCAGATCCTTTCAAAAAAGCCTTTGGTAATTTATAATTCACATCTACAGTACTAATACACACTAATTCAATCATATCAAAACAGCCTGTTTATTTCATTATTATTTGTTATCTGTAATTTTATATTCAATAATTTGATATCCTGTGATTTTAACTCGATTTATTATATCTAGATTTTTGGTTATCTGTTTATTTATATTTATTGACACCTAACAGGATTTAAGTAAATCTCCCTATTTGTTTAACTAATGTTTAACCAGTTTAAATTGGAATCTTTCAGGAGATCTCCTCTAAAACCCTTTTGATTTCGGTGATTTTATCCTGACCATTTCCACCTATAAATATGGTCTTATAATTTCGGTGATGTGTGGAGATGAATTCTGTAATTTCAGAGATATCTCCTGAAATCTTTATTTTCCCCTTATAATCATTTTTACTCAGGATTTCTTTTGCCTGACTGGTTGTATCATCCAGACCAGGGAATAAAATTATATACTGGGGGTTAAAATTAGCTACTTCACTGAAGATATCGAATCTCCAGTATTCCCCTTCTCTGGGGGTTCCCAGGATGACCAGGTCAAACTCCGTTTCCCCAAACACCGCAGAAACAGCGGAAACATTGTCCGTTTTTCCAATTATGATGCGGGACCCATCCATGCTTAATTCTGTAATCCTACCACCCACAGGTTTAAAGGATGCCAGGGATTCTTTTATTTTTTTTTTAGGTATATCCAGAATTTCAGCTACTTTACAGGCGGCAGCGGCATTTTGTCGGTTGTATTTACCAATTAAATTTAGTTTACCGGTATAAGTATCAAAGAAACAGGGTTTATCTCCATTAAAAGGTTTGTCTCCGAAAGAAGAAAGAAGTTCATCATTTCTATTTAAAACGGCACGTTTATCTTTAATAAAATCATACATACTTTTCTGGTACTGTTCCATTGTACGGTGCACGTTCATATGGTCCCATCCCAGGTTGGTTACCACCACAAGATCAAAATCGAAGTTATCCCTGGAAAAATCAAGGGTCATGTCACAGACCTCCACGATCAAATAGTCATAGTCCTTCCTGGTAACTTCTAACATCAATCTGGTGTAACCATCAAAACCTCCACCGGCATTTCCACCTATTAAAACTTTATGGCCCGAATTTTCTAATATGTCCCTGATCATGAAGGCAGTGGTGGTTTTACCGTTAGTTCCGGTAACACCGATGGTGAAGATATCCCTATGTTTAGGTAACACCTTTGAAAATATCTTATCTTTTGATGTTATTTTCTCGAGTACATCTCTCTTCCATAGACTGGGGCTAACCACCACAGCATCGGCACTGTTTATTTTCTCCCAGTCATGACGTCCTAACTCGACTTCCAATCTGCCATCAAAATTATCTACGGAGATGTTTAAATCTTCATTCACATCAGAAGCATAAACCTGGTGGCCGAAGTCTAGGAGGGAATGTAGAGCATGATTTCCTTCCATTCCCAGTCCTACCACTGCAACTTTCATTTTCAATCAACCATCAAAACTCTAAGTGATTTTTTATGTAAAAGTAGACTGTTAACAACCTATTTTATTTATCTTTTCTTAATAAAAATTATTTTAAATTTCTTTAGGATTTGTTTTGTTGTGTATTATGTTTATCTGTTGTCCCACTTTTCACCGGAACATTTAAATACTGTGGGAATAAGTATAATATAGTGGGATTAAAAGGAATATAAACCCCCACATACTTTAATTGGATAAGAAGGTGAATGAAAAAATGATAGAATATGGAGATATAACATTAGAGGAAGTAAACGATGGTGTGGACTATTACATTGCATTGAAAATCGAAACAAACCCCAAAAATATAAAGGAAGTTGCAAACACTATTAAAAAACCAAAATACAAATTCAAGGGAGAATTAGTGAGTAGGAACGGCACATTGGTTTATGGTGAAGGATTTCTGTTCCGGACACGTGAAGATGCGGAAAACGCTGTGAAGATCATAATGCTTGGTGTACATGAAAATAAAAACCCTATGAAACTCCTTTCTGAAATAAGAAAAAACTAAGCTGGTTGGAAAAAGAATGATAATCAGTTTTGGAAAAAATAAAACAATCACACTACGAACTGATAAGAAGATGAATCATTGCAGCATCACTGAGGTAAATAAATCAGAGCAGAGGACGCTTCATTTTACGAAAGAGGAATTACTTGAGCTTAGAGATGTTGAATAAACATCTCTAAAATTTTTATATTAGTGGAGGTGTATATATGATTGGTGAAACTGTTATGTCTGATGAAGAAGTTGAAATGCTAGTTAAAATTGATGATAAAGGGCGTGTAACGATTCATAAGGATGCACGTGACTATTTAGATATCCGAGCGGGTGATTTTCTGCATTTAAAGGTTAAGAAGGCTGAGAAGGAATAAAAAAATAAAATATTAATTTTTTTTAGATTTGTCTGGGCATTCTCACGCGTTTGTTAGCAGTTTGGGGTGCGTGGTGTGTGTGGTAAAATCGGTGATTGTGGATGGTGTAGGTTTCGGGTCCGCCATGGGGCCCGGGTAGGATGGTGATGGGGTCGGTGCAGAGTGGGCAGTCTTCTTTCATACTATTTTTTCACCTCTTCACATTGTATTGTTTTATTAGTGTGTAGAGGTGGTATATATAGTTAGTTATATTAAACTAATTATTATCCCTGCTCCCAAGGAGAAGATCCTGATTCTTTCTACAGTAGAACAAACCCGGTAAACAATGATAAAAAAAACACCCCCCACCAACCCCCGGGAGGGGCCAGTGAGGGGGCTGATATTACCAACTGCTCCAATGGTAAAAGTTAAATTCGCTTTTAAAAGATTTAGGTCTATCTAAAAAATCATTAAAGAAATTTGACAAAGAATGATTAAAAAAAAATTAATTAAATTTCTGGTATTTCGCTGTGAGGATTTCCAGGCTGATCTCTGCCCTGGCTAGTGTTCTTTCCTTCTCTTCCAGCAACCATTCCAGTAGGACCTGGTGGACACCATACGCATGGCTTACGGATATTTTTAAGTCCCTAATAACTGGTTCTGAAAATTCTATCTTCTCTTCCAGCATCTCAAGGTCTGATTTTTCAGGAATAAAACCTAGGAATCGCTCTTCTAATTCCTTTCTTATTTGTTCACGGTCTATCAAAAAATCACCAGAAAATTTTAAAAAAAGGAATTTTTAGAAGGGTAACTCCGTATACCGGTTGTAAACCGTGTTCAAATCCCAATTTGTAATAGTTCCTAGTGTGTTTTTGTCGTTGATAGCATCCGCTCGTACCCATTTACCATTCACGTATAGTTCAGCCCAGACATGGCCATAGAACTTACCATCCCCAAATTTACAACTGCCATGGACGTACCTGGCAGGGATACCGGCAGCCCGGGAGAGTGCTACAAGGAGGTGGCTGTGATCGCAGCAGTTTGCATCATTCCTTTTCAGTGTTCCTAGGGCACCGTATCGGGTGTTGTAATAGAGTAAATATTTCAGTTTGTCGCGGACAAAATTAAAGATATTCTCGGCTGCTTTAAGTTCCTTGGCCTTAGCCTGGATGGTACTGTCATTGACCTGACAGTTCAATGTCGCGGTTAAATATGCCTTCAGCTCTGAAGGTACCATTGAAGTTGTCCCTGATGCACCTACAGATCCAACGTTGATATAATTGGGTAAGGCTTTGGTGTCACTGTAGAATTTGAGTGCCCTGGTCCACATATCCACCAGGTTCTCTGGGCTGAGGTTACCGATGGGTGTCTGGACATAGTTGGGTGCTTTATTATTTTTAGTATTCCAGGATATCAAGCGTTTACATGCGTCCAGGTAGTCAGCCTTCATGAGCTGTCCACCGGCAAGTGATGGTATTGGTGTGGGTGCAAGGGCCACTTCCTGGATTGTTATATCTGTCTTCTTATTATTCGATAGATTGAGCAACGCATTTGATAAGATGCCAGTGAAGGTACTGGGATTCACAGTCTTACCTGCAATTATTATATTCCTTGGTGCCTTCCTGTTCACATGGAAGTATTCCGCGACTACACGTGCAGCTGCAAGGACCTCATCCAACTTCACAATATTGGATGGTACTGGTGTCGGGGTGGGGGCAGGTGTAAGGTCAAGATTACTGAGACCATACCTGAAAATAAACACACCAGAGGTGTAGGGCTGGACTGATTTTATCTCAGCCTGCAATGCAGTGTTACTTTTTGGAACCACCTTGGCATCGGATTGGTAACTCTCCAGGGATGCGATGAATTTACCGGGATACTTCGCATTCCAGGTTTTATACAGATTTGCCAGATCGGTATTTGTTTTCTTATAGTCACCCGTGTAACTCATGAATGTAACGTAGTCACAGATCTTCACCAGCTGGTCGACCTGCTGATCACCATCCCATCCCGGGGGCTTGATGCAGATTATGAATCCTTTGCCTTGGGTGTCTTTACGCATCTGAGTCAACTGGGCAATCTTATTCTTCATCTGGTAGGTCTCCATATCTATGAGAATGTTCCAGCCCATGGCGGCGACTTGTTTTGCATAGGGGAATCCGTCCCATACCCATGCCCAGGCTTCAAGTCCTGCCGCGTCAAGTAGCTTCTTTATGGCTGGTAGTTCTGTGTACTTCACCCCGGAACTACCATTAGTGGTTGCTCGGATGGCCACGGTGTTAATCCCCTTATCTTTGAGGGCTTTCCAATCTATTTTCTCTAGGGGTGTTGCTTTGTGTTCAATGTAGTATGCTACACCATAGGTAGTGTTCTTGAGTCCTAGGCTTTCCTGTATGCTCTTTTTTTCCGTGCTGGTTAATGCACGGCCTAATACTTCCGCAATTTTAGAAAATAAGTTCTTTAAAAGCGTAGCTATATCTGTCATTTTAAAGCATCTCCTAACTCTTTTAAATATTGAGAATAAGTTTAACAAGTAATCTAAGTAAAAATAAAACAATTAAAGCTGATAAACCAACGATTAAGAATGTTACGAGTCTCCAGAGAAATGTTTTCACCGTACCACCACGCGGATCATGTTTCCGGGTCGGAGCTCATAGGATAATTCTGGAAAACGCTCATCAATATCCTCTGTTAATCGTTTCATCTTGTCCTGTGCATCTGGTGACGCAGGGGCCAACGGTTTAACATACAAACAAGCACAACTAACCCAATAAACATTTAAACACTTGTTACTGCGGGTTAAGTCATAGAAACGTTTTAAATCACTTAATATCATCACACTCCATAAAAAATAGTTTTTACACAAAGGGAAATAACTATTTCCAGGGGGACCTAGTTGAATTCCAGTATATTTCAGGTTATAGGGAAGAAGAAATAACCAAAGGAATCGTATGACTGAAGAGGAATTAAGGGAATATATCAGGAGCAAATCGATGGCAGGTCAATGAAAAAAAAGATGAATTAATCAAGGCCATCCTAAGACTGATTAACTCCTTTTTTTATGCTGTTAATGTTAATACATATTCCACGCTCATGTTACTTCCTGCTGGGATACTTATCGAGCTGAACACACTACGTGTGATCATTTGTCCCTGGCCGGCGGTGGCGTGTGTGAAGAGTCCGATTTCCTGTTTTCCATTGATTTCCGTGCTGGTGTAGGTGGTTTTAAACGTAGTGGTTAATAGGGTTGTGTTTACGGTTGCGGTTTCTATTGCTTTCCTTACCTCACTAGTTAGGCTGGTGTTTCCCTTTGCAGGTGCAGTCCCACTGGTTCCCACACCCATGCCGATGATGGGTCCTTGAGTGTTGTCTTTGAGTCGGTTTAGGATGTTTGCCTCTCCAAGAGATACAATCATGTTTTCCATCCAGTCAGTTTCGATGTTTATATCTCCAAGCATCCTTGGAAAATGTATGTTAAATTTGTATCGTCCTTTTAATCCGATTTTATTATTTTTTATCATAGTATACCTCCAAAACATTGTTTTTTTTTTGAATAAATTTTTCAAAGTTCAAACTAAGGGAAATTATAAAAAAAAAGAAGAGAAAATTTAAAAAATTTTTAGTAGGATCTATTCTTCAACGCTGTAACCTTCAAAGAATCAATTCTGGGATAATACGCCACATTATCCGTGTGAAACTTCGCCTTCACCTTCAAATTTTGATAGGCTAGGGTGGAAAGATCCACTGGAGGTACCTGGTTACTTAATAATATGGCGTTGTCACTATCCCTGAGAATGTCATAGAGTAATGCATTCGCTCCACACTGACTAGGCACTGACTGTACTGTTTCTAGTTTATTCCAACTATAACCATCCCCAGGGGCGGTTATCGTGGCAGTTTGTAAAGTACCATCTTGCAATTTATAGTACACGTAAATTGTTATGTGGTAAATCTGTACTCTGTAGCCGGTGTTAACATCCAGGGACATCGTAACCGTATTGTAACTATTTGGTGTGTTGGGGAGGCCGCCCCAACGGTCACTTCCTGATCCGAAGTCAAGATTACTAGCTGAAGTCGGTAAAGTTAATGTTTTGTTTTTAGACACTCCTCCAGCAGTGAGGGTTACAGTCAATGTTTTATCTGTTGTTTTACACCATGACTTTATACGTGCCATTACACCCACAACTTCACTACCAGAAGGTATGCTAAAGGATAATCCGGACAGATTTAACAATTTAGGGTAAGAATATTGTGTTGGTATCGTGTAGTATACAATTATATTCACATAATCAACATAGAAGGTAGGATTGTAACTGGTGCCATTATAATAAGACAGGTCCACACCAAAGGATGAAGAATTAACCATAGCAGGTGTTAAGGAGTAACCCCACTTATCACTGCTGCTACCATACGATTTTGTAATATAACTTTGTGATAAATTATCCGTACTTGCCTTATTATCCCCTATCCTATTCCCATTATAGATTAATTGTGTACGATAATCTCGTGTTGGGGTAACAGATGTACTACTTTTTCTTTTCACCCGGACTATCACACCAGAGACAGTTGCATCACTGGGTATGTTGAAACCGAAACCAGTCACCCTGAGAGCATCTGTGTTCCTGTAACTTGTGGTTGCGCTTGCATAAGCACCGGTATCATCATTGACCTCAACACGTTCCCTATATTGCCAAATACCACCACCAGTAGGATTATCCGGGCTTTCATTCACACTTGCCTGTGTGGTGCTTGCTTTTGCTCCCGTATCACCATAGACCGGAGCGGGTTTCTCAGTGTATCCATAAGTACTACTATCAGTATCAACAACATTACCTGGGTTATTCCAGGCGAATCCTTCGCTGCTTTGGCTTTGACCGGTGGGATTCCTGGATTGGTTGGTGTTGAGTGGGTCTAATTTGACGTATGCCGCGCTTCCCGTGCCACTGATGCTGCAACCGACTAGGGTGTCCAGGGCGAAGTCGGTGTTTGTGTCATGGTATAGGATTCGTGCTATTTCAGTCCAGTGGATGTCTTCAGAAAGAGATAAGGCTTCTGTTTGTTGCATTAATCCTAAAAGTTTAACCTGATCAAAGAAACTAAGGTTTTCCTGGCGTATATTCCCGATATTGGTAAAGGCCACCTGGTCCTGTAATTCTAACAGCTCTGTTGGTTGCATCAGTCCTGTTAATTTTACCGCATCTACTAGTGATAGTGTTTCTTCTATTGTTGTCTCCACACTAGCCATTAGGTAATCAGTGAGGTTGAATGCTTCACCCTCTGGTATCCATGTCCACTCACCAATATTATCTAGGAGTGTGAATGGATCATTGCCAAGTGATTCTTCCTGGCTTAAAACAAAGTATCCCTTCTTACCAACAGGCATCGTTCGGTTTATGATGCTCTGTATATCTCCGGCACTGCCAAAATCAATATTCTTTGGTATGTTGTCGAGTGAAGCGGAGAATTCATGAACCGCCGCATTATATTCTCCGTCCTCGACGTGGCCGCCGGCATCGACAATACGCCATCTACCAGTGACAATCACCAGAACTCCGAGGACACGTTTAATCTCCGCAATAGTAAGCGGGTACTTCCTGTAATTTTCCATTGACTCTATGATACGTTCCTCATAAGCTACATCACACTCCGTTGCATCTGTGAAGTATGAAGGTTTGGTATAAGGATAGTCTTCTGGAAGAATATCCTCTTTGAAGCGTTGCCGGGGAATTTGTAGGGTTAATCCCCAAACATCGAGTGCCTGGTCATGATCATAAACATCACCCACAGATGTATTGTTTTCAGGGATGCCCTTCCGGAATATTCTGCCTTCATGGGTTTCTACTTCCAGGAAATATTTATCCACGGGTATTATTTCCTCAGACATTGCATTATAACTTGAACTATAAGTTTTTACTCCTTCGAGTACTCCTGAATCTTGAAGTAATATTTGTTCTTCTCCATCCCGGTAAAGTTTAACCTGCTTAATATCATCCAAGCTAACTTCGTACTTGATTTCATAAATGTATGGTTGTATTTGTTCTCTCCAGATTTGGATTGGTCTTCTTATTTGCTGTCCCAACTCAACGAGTAATTTATCCCTTAAGTACTCCTCTTCGAGAGAGGATAGGGCTTTATGGTACTTGTAATGGTTACTATGCTCCCTTTTATCGAAGAGGGCAGGGTAACTGTTGAGTATATCATCCAATACAGCCATAATCTTACACCACCGTTACTGTGATGGTGCCTGCCACGGCTTTCTTATCCGCTGCCACAGCGACATTACTTTCAGGTGCACCAAGAGTTAGATCCTTAAGTTCAGGGACTTGACCGAGAACATAACTTACAGCCCGGCTTTTAATGAAATCCTCACCAATACCCAATCCCCTATTACTTGAACCATCACTGTTTAAACCACCATTAATATACACTTTTAAGTAATGTGTTGCTAATTCTCCAAATCGCGCTAATTCATCCGCACTGTAGGGGATGTTCATATCTATATTGGCATTACCCTCTGCATTGATATTAATTTCCTCTAATGTCACCCCTGATACTATTACTTTTTCATCAACCGCTTTCCACGCCTCCAAAGCAGCACGTACCGAGTCCAGAACACTCGGTGTATCCGGGTCTATTGATATGTTTGTAACACCATATTCATCAGCAGGATGTGGTTCAATATAGTAATCGTTTACACCCGTTACGCTTGTAATCGCAGCTACCAGGGCGTCATAGGTCCCACGTACATTACTATACTTCCATGATGATAAGCGTTGCCTATAGCTCTCCTGTGTTTCACCATCACTACCACCATACGCTGGGTTAAGATTATTCACAGCCTCTATTCCGGGGATAGGGTCCACCATAATCACCAGCGTGCCGGCTGGTACGTTGCCTATTGGGCCGCTACTAGTGCAGATCACAGGTATCGTGACATCAGTTGTGCCTGTGAGTAATGTGTCAGCCATGGTGGTCCTGAATAAGATGTTACTGTTCTGTTCTGATAGAACCACTGTTCCCGCGGGTATGGGTACATCCTCAGTGGATGGTTCATCTACATGAAATGTTACTTCTGTCACCGCGTAACCTGGAGGATACGGATCCCCAATGAAGAATTTCCCTAGTATTGCTAGAGCATCATCCTCTTGTACAATAGGTTGAGCGGGTGCTAAATCAGGGTTAAAACCGTTATTTACTAGGGTTAGGTCTTTGTATCGTTCACTGTAGAGTTGTGCGTGGACGCTGCACTCCATAATCACTACATTAGACGCGTATTTCTCTGGGTGTAGGATTACATCATCAATACTGATTGCAGTGCTTAATATTCCCTCTCCCTGCATATTCTCGAGGAGGAACCTGAATAAATCATTATACTGCCGTTCCTTGTAATTTATTGAATTATCAAAACCAGGCATAAACTTTTACACTCCTGTTATTCCATTTGCTTTAGTACTGTCCGTTCCCCTGACGGCGTAAATAACTCGGACCCCTCCAGGGGGTGTTTGGTCAAACTCCACAGCCAGATAATCTATACTGGCCACACCATCTAGTTCTTCCAGGGCGGAGCGGAAGGATTCTTCTATCATCACCCTAGCCATATCAGTGTTGTTCTCCTTGATTGCTTCCCAGGCATGATTACCCCAACTCTGATATGTGGGGTTGTTTCTCATCTCACCCCACCGCGTGTTCAGTTTAAGGTCGCAGGCCTGCTGTAAATACTCAGTTCCACTTATTATCTTGAAATCATTGTTTTCTAGGACACGATCATAATATCCGTTACTGCTGGGCAGTATTTGCACGTCTTTCCCAAAATCAACCATCATAGAGGTCTCCTTTTATAATTAAAATGTGAATTTGTTTGCATCTGTAACCTTCTCAACAAGAACAACTTCACCAATTTCTAATTCAGTGTTACGCCTCTCCAAATATGATTTAACAGCATCAGCTATCTTTTCATCAGCTAAAACTATCTCATAATTTATTGTATTACCATCCTGTCCGGATTCGATGCTTGATGTTATGTTTTCTGTACCTATTTCTGATGTAATTATCCGTGCAACTTCTTTATCTGTTAAGATTAATTCTCCATTCATGCTGTTCTCCTCCACTTATACCGTGCAATATATGGTGGCATAATACTTACCGGTGCTGCTGAACCTATGTTATCCTCTGACACGGTGTGTGTGTGATTCTGTACTGCATGGGTATGATTATTTAAACTGTGACTGTGATTTGGTGTTGTATGTGTATGGCTTGGTATGCTGTGGGTATGTGAAGTGCTATCCTCGATATGGTACCCATTATCTGGAGATGCCCCTGTACCACCTAATCGTGTAGCTGACCCTGATGCGTATGTCACAGTCGTACTAACCATTAATTTATGATCGTGGACACCACCACTTCCGGTATTCCCATTCCCACCACTATCGGTTGTGCTTGCTCCGCTACTATCTGTTGAATTAGTCGATGGTGTGCCACTGGTGTGTCCTCCGGAGGACACAATACTAACATTGTGTTTATGACTTGGTAGATTATTCACACCCAAGGTAACGGTCGTAGACCCACCGGTCGCACCGTTAGCATAACCTCCACCAGCACCAAGAATGAATTTTCCCTCTGCCTCTGGAACCCAAGTAGTGCCAGGTATTCTTTCTCCCGGGTTGGTACCGTCCGCACTAGTAATGATAGTACCTACAGGTGCTAACATTTCAATAAGTGCCAAACTCGCATTATTTATCGCAGTTTCAATCATTCCAGGTACATCATTCTGGATTTCTGTATCTGCGATTCCAGGTGTAAGGAGATTTATCCTTCCATCGACCTCATCTTGGTCCATAGTCATGCCAGGAACCAGTTCATTGATTTTACTAACGGCTCGGGTGTCTGCTATGTCTGGGGCTAAGGCATTAATCCTAGTATCTGCTATGTCTGGGGCTAAGGCATTAATCCTAATATCTGCTATGTCTGGGGCTAAAGTGTTTATTCGATTATCCACTTCTTCTTGCGTTAAACAATGTTCTGGTTCAGATGCTACCTCAAGATCACCCTCATCAGTCATATGAACATAACCAAGGAATACGTGACCATTCAGTGGGTTGCCCTTAATAGCTTCCACCACTCCTACCGGGGTTTGGTTTGGTATGCGGCTGTTCCAACCAGTCTTACCATCAATTTTATCAGTGCCCTCTGGTAACCAGCTTCTATTCACGAATTCATGATAATCCGGCACCAAGATATGTGCATAGACTTCCTCAGTAGTCACACCCTGCGTGATTGAATCACGTAATCGGCCGCGGAGCATCATCTTACCCGGGAAATAGCAATCAATCACAACTAATTCAACTGTGGGTGTTTGCTTATCAAGGGGAAGGTTATTACCCCCCTGTTGCTCATTACTGACATTATCCAGGCTGGGGCTGATGAAACGCCTTAATTCCTGTCGTATTGCGTCTGTTGTTACCGTACTCTTAGCCATATATAATCATCTCTTTTAGTATCCTGTACTGCCAATATCAACCTGCGCTGCTGAAGTCTTACCCTCACTAATCAGGACCCGAGTCGCTGCCCCGGGAGATACGTTACCATAGTGTTCTGAATTGTACTTCTTATAATCCCAGTCAACCCAACCATTACCCACATTAATCTGTACCCAACAATGGCGCGGATACTTCACATTCCGAGTAGCGTATCCAACTATCCTAGCATTTATACCTGCACGATTTAACTGTAAATATAACCACTCGCTATCAGCCCAGCAATCACCTTTACCAGTCTGCTCTATACATTGTGCGTTATGACAGTTGCCCTGCACATCCTCGAATTGTGCTTCTTTTTCACCTATAATGTCCATCTGTGCAAATATGCCTTGAGAACCACCACTACCACTACTAGATACGAATGGCACGTAATCAGTGAGGGTTAAATCCACCTTAGGAGTGCTCTTAGCTGTTAATTTCATATTCGTCTTCGTGATCATATAAACATCATCAATATCCAGAGTACGATGCTTAAACCTGCACCACTCACCCACAAAATAGTATGGATGATAAATTACAGTACAATCAATACTAAAGCCATTATTCCGTTCCAACTTATTGAGCATCTTCTCCCCGTAGGCCTTCGCCTGGACGGCGTTAAGATCGGGTTTATCATATTTCTGTGTGATGGTACCATATTGTGTGACCATCTTCTTATTCTGGACCCTAACACTATTACCCGCCGCTGATTTACCATAATTCACAATCACCGTATTAGGTGTTGTTGGATCCGCCTCAGTCACAGTCACACTATCCTTAACCAGATTTACCTGGTCATCCACCCACAACTTAACCGTGGATGGGGCCGGAGGCTCTTTTATGTAAAGTTTTTTGCCTTTAACATACGCCATTAAATCCACATTTATGGGGTTGAGTAGTTCAGTGAGTAGATCCCACCAGGTAGTTGAACCGATACTACTATAACCCGCACTTACATCACCACTCGTACCACCGCGGTGTGGTGTTAATCTTAATCGGCACGCCGCCACACCCGATCCGGTGGGTGCGTTTCCCACTTCACGGCCACCAATATAAACGCTTGTACCAAATCCACCGACGGGATCATAATCAACATCACATTTGCTACAGTATATTCCTCCATATGTGGGTTTGCCTTCAATTTTTAATGTTCCTACAGATCCACATGCAGGACAATAATTCAACCAGGCAAAGGGGAAGCTTTTCCATGGTATTTTCCCGGCGCATTGATTCACGGGGTACCAGCCAGAATGAGAAATAACTGGTGCGTCAGCTGGTGGGTTGCCTGTGCTATAATTTTTATTATAATCATTCCGTGCCTGCCATTCATTCACACTATACGACTTTGTGTTTGTTACTAGCGATGTGCCTGTGCTGCTTGCGCCTTGCATATCCCACATGGCCATCATTTCATTAGCATTACTACCCCAATCCAAGACACCTATCAAACCACTGCCTTTTATTATGCGTTCGACTGCGGTTTTCCGCATGAGCATTGCACCCTCTTTAAATCCAGTTCCTGCTGCTTCAAGGAGGATTCCCATGTCGGTGAATTCAATATCCATGGTCTTTCGTTGTAGTTTGACCTTTTTAATGGCGCCATAACAGATGCAGGTAGCGTTATCCTTGGACTTATCAGTTAATACTTTGCTGTTACTGTTTAAATCCCAGACACCTTTGATCAGTATTAACTGTCCCTCTCTTATCAGGTTTTCCTGGCCCTGTAGATAGGGTGTGGTTAGTGTTCCGTCACCGGTGGGTCCGGTTATGTCCTTACTGAACTGTAATTCCACTATTTGGAAGGTGTACTCAGGGATGTAATCTCCACCACTCTTACGTAGGGTTGTGAAGTTGCAGAGGAAATAACTACCACTTGGGGGGCTTAGAACACTCTTACTATACATGTTAAATGATTCCTTATTCTATTCTCTGCACTGTGAAATCAAGGAAGATGGCCTTAGGATGCCCATTCTTATATCCTGTTTTGTAAGTTACCCAGGATGTGTAGTTATATCCCCACCATGAAACTACCTTCACTGGTTTGTTTACAATAGTCCGTAGTTGATTACGTATATCTTTGAAATCACCTTCGAGTGAAACTTTGAAAGTGAATTTTTCGTATTTATAATTTGTAGGATAAAAACGTGGATAACTATTTTCTATTTCAACCTCTTCCAAGTTCTGTTCAGGATAATCCGGAGTGGGATCGGGTGCTTCGGCAAAAAAACCAATGCTATTACCCGTGCTGGGGTCGGTGATCTTAATCGTATGCGCAGGAATAGCTGCAAGAGACGGCTTGGGAGTAGGTGTGCTTGGAGTAGTGGTGCTAGTTCCTTCTTCATAGTAAATAGTGACCTGCACACAATCAATATACAGGAACGGATGCTTATTTGTAGGGTGACGTACCCGTATCGCCAGGCCAAAACCACTACTATTCACAATAGAGGGTGTAGGGTTAACACCCCAAGTTAATGTTTTACCACCGTAATTATGAGTTGTGAGGTTAGCCTCCCATTTAGTCCCTGTTTCAGCTTTATTTAATCCAGTGAGTGTTTTACTATTCTTCACTAATTGTACGGTGTTGTCGTATACTTCATATTTACTACCGAAACCATCCACATTTACCTGTTTCCGCTTCACCTGCACTAATATTCCTTTAATCTTCGCTGTACTGGGTATTTTGAATCCAAAATTACTCATATACAAGTATTCACTGAGATTAGGCCCACCCTGCGGACAGTTATAGTATGTGTGCAGGGCGTCGCACTTCTTAACCGCGTAGAGTCCACCCCATGCACCCCGGGGGTAAATGTACTGGTTTTGGTCCTGGACGTTACTTGATTGTGCAACTGTTCCAGGGAACTTAGTCACCGATTTACTAACAACAGCCATTTAACCGAACCTCACATTAGGAATTGTCGTTTTATTCATACCGCTTAAAACATCATATAATAAAGATTTAAGCTCATCACCACTCATATGACTTGCATCGATACTAATCTGTTCACCATGCTGGTGAATATGAGTCTCACCCATACTACCTGTTCTAATTTGGGCTGCCCTGGTGCTAGGCGCCCTCTGTATCATATTAAAATTCCGTAGCACAGCTTGGCCAATACCCGTCGAACTCATTCCCAGGGTAGATTGATATTCGCCCATTATGCCATGAATATTAGCCAACTCACCACGTACCATCTTATACATCAACCCGGGAGAGGCTATTCCCAAGGCCGATTTGAGTCCATTTAGAATGTTTAAACCAGTTTGATAAGCATAATTCCACAGCGCACCACCAGCACTCAAAATAGACTGACCTATACGCATAAACTCATTATACACCGCACCGGGAAGCTGCGACACCGTAGTAATCACACCTGACACCACACGACCAGCACCCTCCTTAGCATTATTAACCATCGAGTTAAAAGTAGACGTAGCTACACCCGGCAACTTGCCAAGGAATTGGCGGGCCTGATTAGGAATACGCTTGAAAAAATTAATCACAGGTGTGATACTAGGTAATTTCCACTTTTGCTTACTAAGATCAAACCAGCTTCCCTTACCAAAACCCCTCTTCAACATAGACTCAATGTCCTTCTGGAAAGAAGGCTTACCACCTCCACTGCCTGCAGCATGTGCTGTCCCGGGTAATAATGCATCTAATAATCCACCTGTTGGTAATTTACTGCCAAGGGCCCCTAAAATACCACCCCAACCAGCAATACCTTTCCCTATTTTAGGTAACCAACCGAGTAAATCCTGTCCTGAAGGAAGCTTAGGGAAGGGACTGGTTATTCCTTCTGGTAGTTTGGGCCAGTTTTTAGGGTCGAAAGGACCCCAATCACTGAGATTTTGTTTTATCTTTTCAGGGGTTATGGATCCTTCAGCTATGGCACGTTTACGCACCTGATCATCATTACTCAACACCTGGTAATCTGTGTTACCTAATCCAACTAAGTCAAGGATACCATGATACGCTTTATAGGGTTTTCCGCCCCCAAGAATACTACTTATACCACTAAAAGCAGGGCCAACAACCCAATTAGACAGTGCATCACCAACTGTCAAACCTATGGTAACCCCTTGTCCAACTTTACTCATCATACTCATTAGTGAGATCGCACCACTATGTGGACTAACACCCCCACTAATATTCCCAGGTACACCTCCCGTGCCCCCACTCACCCCACATCTAGTTACAACATCCTGGACACACTTCTTAGGGGTACAAGGAGTACTATTAATCAATCCAATCTTCTCTAATACCCCCACAGCTCCATCCTTCATATCCTTGAATAATCCGATACCATTTTTAATTGGACCACTGATCAGACCGATGGAACCAGCGATAGCCGCTACAGTACCTCCAATAACGATTAATTCGGTGGACCAACCACCTGTACTCTCATCTAATTGAAGGAATATGTCTAATATTTTTGATGCTGTTGGTAAGAATTTCTCACCAAGCGCTGTTAGGGCTAATTGTATTTTTCCTTTAACTGTTTCCCAGGTGGTGGCGGTGGTTTCAAGCGTGCTTATGCCTTTGAGTCCTTCTTCATTCAGAGCCTCGTTTAGTGCTTTAATCCGTTCCTCAACGGTTTTTGCTTTCTCTAACTTATCAATATGGTTTTTTAGAATACCATCACGAGCCATTAAAGCCGTATTCCCGTTCAAAATATAATCCTTGAGTTCCATCTGTGATTCCCAAGGACGTTGACCCGCAACAACTTGACCACCAATCGTATAATCAGCGATAGTGGTTCCAAGCTCTTTCAACGTGTTTGTATCGGTAAGCCCGGTCTTATAAGAAGCTAAATTAAGCATCTGATTCATATAAGTATCATCACCCGGGACATCAGCGACGATCTGTTGTATTTGACCTGTAAGTGCTTTAGCTTGCTCTGCACCATACCGTCTTGTAAGAAGGGCCTGGTTCATCTCCTTGCTCATAGCGCCGGTAGCTGCTGATGATGCTATACTCATTAATCCAAAACCAGAGATCACCTGACCGATCATGCCAGACAGTCCTTCCGCTGCGCTTGTGGCTTTATTCATACCAGCGGCTGAGGATGCTCCTGCTTTACTTCCAGCGGCACCCATGCTGTCTAATTTTTTACCTGCATTACTAGCAGAATCACCAACTTTATTCACTGATGCACCCGCACCGGCTATTTTATTAAGTTCTCCCTGTGCGCCTTGTGCGTGGTTGGCTAATTGTTTCACTTTTTCAGCAGCGCCTAGGGTGGAGCCGCTTAGTTTATCCATGCTGGCTTTACCAGCACCTACACGGTCCACACTAACCTTTGCAGCGCCGGCTTCTTTCTGCAAGTTTCGGAAGCTGGCCGCTCCTTTGTTCATCGGGCCGCTTAATTGGTCTCTTCCAACTAGGTTGATGAGGACTTCTTCTGCTGATACCATGATTATATGTTCCTGTTTTGGTTAAAACGTCTTTATAGTGCTCTCCCGGGTTAGGGTGTTTCTCAGTTTTTAAGGTTGTTCTACTGTAGAAAAAATGGGGATATATCAATTTAACTTGTGGATATTGGGAGGGGGCTTTAAAAAAGGATAAATAATAAGAAAGCTAAATAAATTAATCAAGGTGAAAATTATGATTAAATGTGAATGTGGATCTATAAATCCGGATAATGCTAAATATTGTCAAGAATGTGGGGTAGAATTAAAGGAATATCCAAGTAAATATCAAAACTTAAGTTTATTGGGTGTTGCTGGAGTTTTTTTAGGATTCATATATGCTCCATTACTTATTTTAACAGTTGGTATCGGATTATATATGTGGACTCGTCCGGAAGAATTTGCTAAAAAACGGGGAAAATTCTTAATACTGTTCTCTGTTGTAATATTCTTATTCGCTTTAATAATTAACATAATTATTTGAATTGGTAAATAATATGGTTAAGTGCAAATGTGGGGCGTTAAACCCTGATGATGCTAAGTACTGTCAGAAATGTGGGGCATCTCTAAATAAACAAATTAAATCGACTGAAAACAAAGAAACTAACCCTGCTTTAACAACCATTCTAGTTCTCGTCGTTCTTGTTATACTGTCCTATGTTGCTTTCACAGTGTTCCAAGGTATATTATAAGGAACACATTTTGTAAAAGGGGGAATAATAAATGATGAAGAAATTTACATCGTTTTTAATGGTTTTAGGGATATTAATTTTAGCAGTGACAATTAGTGGTTGTACTTCAGATACTGAAACGAGTTATTCGAGTTTTAAAACGTATAATAATTCGTTAATGTCTTTTGATTATCCTGATAGTTGGGTAATTGATTATGAAAGTACAGATTCTAGTGGTGTTTACTTCAATTCTTCGAATGGTGAGGTACGGGTCCAGATATATGATATAGTTAGTGAAGATGTACACACTGGTGAAGAGGTATATATTGGCCGTATTTTTGACAGTGCTAACTATGAATCTAAAACAATAGGAAATAAAACGTACCGGTTTGTATCGGAGGATGATTGGTTCGCTTATGCCATAGATCTTCCAGATAATAAAGAATTGTATGTTAGAGGTAATAGTAAAGATAACGAAGGATTGCAAAAGATTCTTGAAACATTCCAATCCAAATAAAAAGGTGTCGTGATGGATAAGCCGGTGAAGATTTTAATCATGGTTATAATTGCTTTGGTGGCTGTTACTGGTGTTATGGCTGGTTTTATCTTACAAGGCTATTTGGCCGCTCCTGTTGTGGCTAATAATACCACGGTTACAGAGGATAATATTACAGCGAACAGCACTGAAACACAAGCTGACACAAGTCAACCAGAGGAAGAAACATCCAGTCAGGACCCACTTATAACTGAGTCAGAAGCCATAAACATTGCTATAAATGATTGTGGATTTGATCCAAGAGCGTGGAACTTCAAAGCATATTACCATGAAGGCAGCCATCCATACTGGCATGTCGCCGTATTTGATAAAAAGACAGGAGTAGTTGAGGGTGGTGTTGACATAGATGCAATGACTGGGGCTATCTGGTAAAAAAAATAACCCTTTTTTACATGTTGTTTATCTCGTTTTGTATTCGTTCTGCTTCTTCGGCTTCGTCTAGGATTTCCTGGTAGTACATTCTCCACAGGTAGCGGATGGTGGGGTGATGTTTGTGTTTTAGGATGTACTCGGGTGTATACTTGCCGCTGCTGCCTTCGAAGATTCTTTTGATGATTTTTCCATCAATGCTCCGTATTATCCGATCGAAAAAATACTACACTGTTTCGGTTGTCGAGTCCTAAGATTTCCAGTGCTTTGTTTCCTAGGTATGTTCGGAAGTCGAAGGGTGCATGTTTCCAGAAAACGATCCTCTCCTCCAGGGTGTGGACTTTGTGATTAGGCCAAGTCAGATGATTAGCAAGGAGTGTGCAGAGCATATTATTTACTTCTCGTGTCTGCTTAATTTTCTCTTTCTGTTGTATTTCATCAAATACTGCCTGTTCACGTTTAGTTAGCTTTCCTTCACCTTCATAGTATTTATCAAGTACCTTCCGTTCCTTGGTGTTTAAGTCTTCATAGATGCTCATATCCATATCGATATAGGATAAGTCCTGATCATCCACGGGTATTAATTCTAGTTTGAAGAGTTTCCGTTCACCTGGTGGTCCATAGGTCATGTTGAATTTGTACCTGTCAGGGTTGAATAGATCCAGGAATTGTTTTTCACTATCAATAACTTCATCAAAGTTCTCCAAGAACTCCTTAGCTTGTTCTTCTCGTTGGGGCTGGTAAATTTCCCTGTCACGTTCAGCGGCTTCCTGGGCTATCTGTTCATAATCAATTTCAGGTATGGGGAAGGGGCTGTTCTCCCTCATCTCATCCGTTATACCATCATTATAGATTATTTTGTCTTCTGCTTTAGTCATATGTTTTTACACCTCATAAAAAAGTCCTTTTTTTATCTTAAGATTTTGATTTTAACGCTATTTTCAGATATAATCTTCTTATCTGTCCCAGTTATCTGTATTTCCACATTTAACATCCCAGATAAGCTTAAATCCCCCTCCAGGAATGTGTAATAGACAGTTCCCTCCTCACTATCAAATATACTCATCTCAAACTCTTTACGTAACTCCCCTTTTTTGAGGATTAACTTAACTATTCCAGATTCTAAATTGATAGGGGTGTTTTCTTGTTTTAGGAGTTGGAAAACTATTGTTTGGCCATGTGTGCCTTTTTTGAATGTATCATCTTCTGAAATCAGTTTCGCGTTGAACGTGGTGATTAATGTATCAATACTTGGTCTGACTACGAGTGTTTCTGATACTTGAAATTCCTCGTCTTCAATCACCATCTCCCATTTTAAGGTGTATGTTCCGATTAGTTCTGGGGCGGTGAAGTCGTAACTGTACCTCCCCACATCGGTACGGGTTGGTATGGCTTCATTGACTAATAGTGTGCCATCTGGATTGGTGATTGTGATTGTGATGGTGTCGGGGTCGGTGTATTCTCCATCATCGAGTTTTATGGTTTTGGTGGCTGTGTAGGTCTCGCCAGTGTGAATTTCCATTTTATTTTCACCTTAACATCTATTTTCTTTGAAGTCTAATTCGTATACGTTGCTGAAGTATTCTGTGTATAATGCGAATTACCAGTAATCGTCAAAACTGATTCCTCGGAGTTCTGGTATGTCTTCTATGAGTTGTCCTAATGCGTTTGATAGATTTGTGATATGTTCCTGATTCGCCGGGTCAACAATCTGTCCGGACGCATTTTTAAATTGACTGAATAAGCTTATTATTCCTTCTTTTTTACTCCATAAAAAAAAGAAATAAAAGAGGTTTTATGTTTTTAGTGTGGGGAACTGAGTCTTGATTTTGGTGAAAAGTAGAGCACCACCATTAACTGTCAGAGCTACTTCTTTTTTGGATTCGTATTTTGGGTCATATTCGGTGAACCAAGCACCGTCCAGTCTCATAACCGCGGCGGGTGTTCCGGTGTTTCCTAATTTGCCTATGCCTGTGAATGTGGTTAGTATTCCGTCGTCATCGTCTTTGATTAATTCGTCGATTATAGGTTGGTCCTTAGCGGCTAGGAGGTTGAAATCTATTTCCTCATCACCGTTTATTTTACCTATTGCTTTGGTGGTGTGGCCTGCTTTAATACGTGTTTTGTTCTTTTTAATTTTAATGTCTATTCCATCGCATACTATTACGCCTGTGCGTCTGGTGTTTTGCACGTGGAGTTCAAATACATCAAAATGTTGTACAGTATCTACCATACTATTAGGCCTCCTCTACGGTTCCGGTTGGTGTTTTAATTGTTCTGGTTATGTTTATATAGTAGGTTGCGCCTATTGGGCGGAAGTCCGCAATGATTTTTAACGTATAAGCATCAGGGGCTTCTAGACTGAAAACATAGTCTTCGAGTCTTTCGTTTAGTTTCTCGTTTTCAAGATGTGATATGCATCCTTGTTCTGCGTTTTCTCGGGCGGTTAATGTGTTATTCTTTTTCACGAACCTTTTAACAATTTTAATTAATTCAGCGGTTTGGTGGTTCACGTTGAGTTTGTGATGTAATAGGCCGTCTACTCTTCGTTCGCCGTTTAGTTCTGCGTATCCGGTGCTGACTGCCATGCATGGTTCTATGCCGTCGGGTCCGATCCAGTCTGCGATGAGTCCTGCGCCTACCAGGTCGTCGAGGTCTTCTTTATTCCAGTATTGTAGGTCTGAATTATTTTTACTTCTGTATTTTCCGAGTGCGGGGTCTAGGTAGTATGGTGTCCGTGCGATCTTAGCTGCGAGGGCTGCTTGCATCGCGGGGTTGGTGTGGAATGCTGCTTTGCTGTTTCTTATTTCGGCTCCTCCTTCTTCTGAACTACTTATTAGTAATAGGTCTGCTTTGGTGGTTTCAGGGGGTGCTGTGAATACTGCTATTCGGTCATTTCCTGTTTTTTCAAGGCTGTTCAGGTGGGGTAGTATTGCAGTTATGATAGCAGCATCGCTTAATCCGGGGTATAGTTCTACTGTTTCGCCTTTTATTGTTTCACTTGTCTCGATTGCTTCTTCGTAGTCTGTTACGGTTGCTGCGGGTCCGATGTTAATTGCGTATACTGTGTCTATGCCTCCCTCATCTGTGAAGCTTCTTATTCCTCCTTCACTGAAGACGTCTTTTACAGCTTGTAATAGTGGGTTGTCTATCCAGTCCTCGGGTTCTGGTCCTATTCCTTCAGTGGTTGTGTGGTCTTGTCGTGCTTGGTTGTAGTTGTTGAATGTGTATATTTTTGTGTTGTCACCTGTGAAACCTGCATCTCCAATTATTAGGACTGGTTTCCCCACCTCGCGGTTGGGGTATATGGGTTCGCTTTCGCTTTGATCGTTTACTACGATCGTGGGTATATTTGCCATTATCAATTCACCTCATGTTTTTATTTTTTTCCTTTTATATTGATTTAAATCAGTTTTAAACTCTTTTAATGTCATTATCTTCTCATTAGGATATTCCCTATACTTTTTAAGCTGTTTTGTTGATGAGAGATATGCGATTAAAACAAAATCAGAAACTCCTACCTTTTCCTGTAGTTCAGGTATGGATAGGAGTGGTTCAATCGGTTCTGGTGGTGCTGGTTTTTCAGCTTCCTTCTTTCTAGGCATGGATTCACCTCCATTTATAAAAAAATTAGTTTATTTTATTAACAGTAACATTGAGTAATGGGCTTACATCCACCACTGTCTCCTTATCCAGTGTGTAATCAAAATTAATCGCTGTATGGTAAACTTCAGGGACAAGATCTAGTTGGTCAACATTGGTCGCGCCACGTGAAATTAGACTTTCTACTCGAATACCCGTCTCCTGGAAATAGGTCCTTGGGTTGCGGTAGTGTGGACTTTCAGGATCCACAATATCTGGGTAGGGACATCTACCTTCAATACTATGTACCCCATCCCGGGAAACTGCATCACACTGTTGTTCGGTTGTGATGCAAACTCCTGTGATGTGGTTGTATTTGCTGCAGTACTGGTAATGGTGCATCTTTGCTTCTGTGACTATTTTATCCACTTGCATCACCAGGTGATCCCGTATCTCATTCGTCTTCGCCCATACATGCAACGACACCGAATCCTCATAAACATCCCACCGGACCTTCCGAGTAACATACATCATGTCAGGATTATCTGGATCATAACCCGGGTCCCCTGGGTTTAACTTAGTTTTCCGGTAATAATGAAAAGTGGATTTACTATTCAAGGCTGGGTCGGCGTTCATTGTGATACAATTTAACTCTGGCTTCGGGGCGAACTCGGTTAGGACCTCAACTGGTTCCTCATTGATAGTTATTCTTCCATCGAGGAGCCTTATCATTAACAATTTAATGGGAATTGCCATAATTATTGGCCTCCATGGAAGTATCGCCTGAACTCTTCCAGGACAATCTTATCTACATGACCACTGTTAACTAGTTCAGCTACCGCCCGGGTAGGATACCTGTCTGGTGGTACGTAGCCACTGGCTTTACCGGGTGTTTTACGAGTGTATTTTCCACCTAGTTCATTTTTTAAGTGCCAGAACCACCATCTACGGGCCTTTTCGGTGGTTAAAACCATGTGCCCATTCACAATATACGTCCATAAGTACCTTCCATCTTCGACACGGACAGGGTTAATGATTTTTTTCCGGAGGGGTTGTGACTTATCTGCCTGGTGACGAGAAGCGAAGTGACCTTCATCCCTGGGCGCCATCCCTGGTTTTTTAATGATAGTTACTGTTTTGTCAGCAATCCGATCCAAAGATGGGGATAAGATTCCTTTCTGTATGTCATGTTTGCCTTCTAGGAGTTTACGCGCTCCGGGTGTTAGTTTAATCTCCAGGACTGTCATTCGGGATCAAATCCTTCCTCTACTAGGATGACTTTAATATGTGGTATCAGGGCTGTGTATTTCATTGGTGTTCCACGTACCTGGAATTTCCTGTCGTAACCTTCAACAGCCACCTTATAATTAGGTAGTATCTCCACATCAGGGTCGAGGTATAATTTGTAGGATCCTTGTACTATGCTTCCGAACTCCCGGAGCTGCTCTGATGGGCTCATGGGTTGGAAATCACCCTTCACCGTGCTTAACTCTAATGAGCATTTCTGGGCTTTGCCGTACTGATCAACTCCGCACCGTTCCGCGTCTTGGACTTCATCATAGAAGGTGATTGTGTCCTTCTTGTACCGTATAGCCATAGGGTTCACCCAGGGATTGTTGCAAATATGGGGCGTTTCAGTTGTTCAATGCGTTTCTCCACCCAATCAACATTCGTATAAGTCTCTGCAAGATCGCCTTCTTTGACACTTGCTAATTCTTTTCCACCCGGGCTTTTAAGGAGTTCCTGAAGACACAGATCCGCGACGAGCCTCCGGGCGGTTGGGTGTACTTTATCCGGGTCCTCTAGGAATGGGCAGGTAGTGTATTGAACCATAATATTATTCAAGTTAAAATGTCCCTCACCATAAATCGGTGTGTCAAAGAGTATAATACCCAGATCCGGGTCCTTAAGGTACCATGATACGCCGGTTTCATCGATGGTTAAGCTCTCCACACTAAGCACCGGGTAATATTTCATTTGTAAACGGGTTCCACTGAAACGGTTGAAACGTTCCGTAACTGTTCGTTTCTCGAATATCCTGCCCGTCTGTTCCTCGATGAAGAGTTGGCAGGCTTCGATGAGTTCCTCTAACTCCTCTTCTGTGTACTCGGTGAGGTCGACGTTTTTTCGTTCGGCTCGTGTGGTTAAGGATTCAACACTTAAATACATCCCTGGGCCCTCCTTCTCAAAAAAATTTTAGGCTTTTGCGTATACGAAGTATTTAGCCCCAGTCGTGGCGGTGACATTCACATTAGCAGTACCTTTAGTATATGTATATGTGGCTCCACCATCAGGTATACTAGAGAAGGAGATAATAACTATCCTTGGCTCTACTCCCAGACCGTGGGCTATTGCCTGCGCAGAACCAGTTCCGGTTTGCTCGGTTGACTGGAATTCCCGTTCTAATCTATTGATCCTGTCACCTAGTTGGGTCTCCATTGCGGCGGGGTTCATAGTGTTAAGCATTTCCTTCTCTAAATCGTTTAATACCATAATTAAAACCTCCATTTTAAAAAATAAGGAAAAAATATCAACTACCTGTTCTAGGAGTCGATATTATACAGTGCAGCAGTCTTTGATGGTACGTTGTTGAACATCACAGTAGCCTGTAATATCCAGCCATCACTGGTTAATGGTTTAGTCCGGCCTTTGGCAACCCATGAGGGTGTGATCAGGTCTTGTATGTTAATGAACCTTTCATTGAATATCCCCGCTTTCCTATCTGTGGGTTTGCTTCCATCTTCAGGGTCAGGCATGGTCATGGGACTGAAAGGGGATACAATGATAGGTAATTGTCCGGCGCTGGTCTGGAATGCGGTGGGGTTTACACCCGCTATGATGTTATCCACGGTGTTCACATTCCTGATAGTGGCTGCCATATTTTTCTGTATTGAGGCGTGGGTGTATTCATCAGTCAGGACAAAGGTTCCGTAACCTTTCTTCCGCTGTCTGAGGTCTGCATGCACACCTCGGAGGGCTTCCAGGGTGATCTCCGCCCCGGCGTTATCTTTGTATATTCCACTTTCTTCTGCTATGGTAAATAACCCGTCAAACTTATTGGTGGGGCTCATTTCTGTTCCTTTATCACCTGTTATCAGGACTTTCTCCAGTCCTTCACGTAGTGTTTCCTGTATAAATCCAAGTACCTGAGCACGGCTTCCGACAGTCTGCCCAATACCAAGCAGGTCGGACAGATCGAATGGTACTGCTTCGTAGCATATCTGCGCTTCTCCCAGGTCAGTTGCACCGTATTCAGTCCCAGTAGTCGTGCCTTCTGGGGTGATCCACTCTTCCTGGAATCCTTGGGTTAACTTAATGAAGTTGAATTTGGTGGTGGATGCGGCTGTTCTCCTCGCCTTACTCTCCAGGTAAGTTAAGAGGGGTGTTATCCCATATAGGCTGCTCTGGTCGTATACGTTAGGGTCTAATTGTATGGGGAAGAAATTAGCTGCACTGGGTAGGTCTAATGCGGCTTGTTTTAGGAATCCGTCTTGGACAGTGTTCATTATGTATTCTGCGGCGTTGTCGGTTCCTTCCCTCTTCATTCCCTGTTCATTTAGTTTTGGTGAGAAATCTATTTTTATAGATTCTTTTAAATCGGTTTTGAATGCGTCTATAATTTCTTTCTGGCTTGCTGCCATAAATAATCACCTCGATTACTCTTTTAATAGTTAATTATCCGTTTCTTTTAGCCACCATATTCATGAATTCATCAGGGGTCCATCCCTGCTCAACTACCTTCCCGAATACAACGGGCGGTGCGAAGACACTGGATTTATACCGTTCTTCCACAGACATTTTTTCCGCGGCCTGTTGTGTAATGGTTTTATCACTGTCCTGTTCTATCGTGACAGGTGGAACCTCTTCCTGAGTTGGTGCTGGTTTTCCTGGGTCCTGGTTTTCAGGGTGTCTGGACTGCTGGACTATACCGGCTTTATCTCCGAGGATCTGTTTCAGAGTGTCATTTATGAGCTCTTCAGTGGCTTCCTTGGTGGCCTGTTTAAAGGCTTCCATTTCTTCTTTATGTTTAGTTTCCTGTTTCTCTAGGGCTTCTTGTATTTCGGCCTGTTTGGCCTGTTCGAGTTTAGCCTGTTCTTCGGCTTCTTTTCGTTCTTTAATGTCTTTAACAACAAAATCTAAAGTCTGTTCAATTTTATCAAGTCTTTCATCATCCATCATATCATCTCCATTATTTTTTGTTGGATTGGTTTGAGTTGCAATGGGATTATTCCCATCCGTGTTATTTGGCAGTCTACTGCCACAAGACACAGAAGTAAGTGCGTTTTGGTTATTAAATTGCCCATAATTACTGCATTTAAACATATTCGCCTGAGTAACTGTAGCTGGTTCGCCGGGTTCCTCCATCTGATAAATCAGTCGGAGGAGTTCATCCGCAGCTGAATAAACTTCTGAGCCGGCGGGACTATTCGCGGCTACGCTTATAACTGCTTGTTTATAGAGTATTCCACCGATGGAGACCCGGTATTTGTACCGGTCATATGTACTGGTTACGTCTATCCCAAGACAACTGTTTTCGAGGTCTTCTTTGTTGGTTTCATCGTAGGGTTCGTAGCTTCCACGGTTCCATGGTGTGTCCAGGTCCACGTTTCCGTCTTGTATGCATTGCCTGGCCTGGTCAAGTGCTTGCTGGTTTAATGAGCTTCCAGTGCTTTGGTTTAATTCTGCGGTTTGGTTTAATTCTGTGAGGTCCTCTATTTCTGGTAGGTTAGGGCCGTTCTTGATTTGTTGAGTTATCTGGTCACAGATACCATTTGGACAGCTTTGATTCACGTATTTCACTGTTCCATCACTGCTCCGGAGGGCGTTGAATGGGGATACGGTCATCTCCATGAATTCAAGGTCAGCTACGTTGTACGTGAACTCACCAGTTGCTTCTTTAGTAACATTGCCCTTTGGTAAGACTCCACCGTAGCTCATCCCCATCGGGACTTTTTCGTCTAGTAGTTGTTGTATTCTTGCCCTCCCCGCGTCCACGTAAGGGTTGGGGTGGGGTTTGAATAATTGTGCGACTGGGATGAATTCATCAGGTTTTCCAGGGATTACCCGGGTTAGTTTACCCGCGGCTTGGTTTATGTCGTGGTTGAATAGGAGTGGTTTGTTTAGGTATGATTCATTGAATTTATCGATCAAAGCCTGCGTGGATTTGTGTCCTGTCCTGCTTCTCTCTACTTTAGATCCGAGGCCGACAATTTCTGTCACATTGTCACGTGTATGATGATCTATGATTGGTATTTGGAAGAAAAAGGGATAGTCTCCGTTATTGAGGGCCTGTTGAACCCAGTCTGGTTGGTGTTTTATACTAATCACCTCCATAAAAAGTTTTTTTAAATAAAAATGAAAAAATAAGAAAAATTCAAAAAATTAAATATCTTATTGTGCTAGCATGCTGCGGACTCGTTCCCGTATTTGTGTCTCCAGGATCTCATCCTGATCCACGGCTGCTTCACCACCAACCACCGATGCCTGTACCTGCCCGGGCTGTTCATAATTTTCAAAAGATGAGGCTGGGATTAAACGATTATCAACCAGTGGGACCTGACTCCATGGCTTCTCGTAGGGTTCTTCACCCCGGCCTGTTCGGACTTCGTCAATACTTTTACTGCCATTTTTGAGATAGATGTCATCTAGTTCGGCTTGTTTGGTTAAGTTTGCACTTGTAAGATTATCATAGCTTAGAACAGTATCGTTAATACCAACGTATCGGTTAAAGAAGTAATTAAAGAATCGTAACATATAATCCATTTCATCGATTAATGTCTCATTCATCGTGTCATCTTGAGATTTATCCTGTCCACCTAGGCTGCCAGGGATGTACTGCATCATCTTCAATGGGGGTACTCTGTAGACGGTTTTAACGGCTTGTATAATGTTTTCACTGATTTCACTGGTGAGCATGTCCTTGTTGGTGTTGCTCATGGCTTGGAAGGTGGCTCCGTAAACGAGAAGGTGGCCGGATTCGCCTTTCTCCTGCATCTCCTTAATACTCTCCTGTAGCCGTGTGACCTCTGCAGACGCGGTGTCATGGTCCATGTTCTTACTATCCAAACTGATTAATCCCTTAAGCATGTCCTTCGTAAATGCCCGGAGATTATGCTCTGTCAAGGCCTCGTCGAGCATCATATGATTAAAAACCCTTACCTGTGGTGATAATCCTATATAATTATCCAGGGGGTTCTGTTCCATAATCACAATCAAAGATTCATCAGGGAATATGTAACCATTGTCCTTTACATAGACCCCCCGGTTACCACGTTTTTTGACCTTTATTTGTACCGGGTTGATCCTATCGAAACGGGCGGGGAACCCTGCCTCGTTATAATTCACTTCAATATAAGCGGCTCCGCAGTATTTCTGATCACTCTTGATTTGTTCAATGAAAAACGGTGCGGATGGTGTAGGATTTGGATATTTAAAGAGATTCTCCAGGGATTCCTTTATAACAGTATTGGGCTTTGCACCCTCCTCGGAGGGTTTGGCTATGATATCAGCACTTCCGATAGGTTTACTGATCGCGGTTACAGCTCCACCCACCCAAGGATTGCTCATTCCCAGTTGGAAGCAAGCGGTGGGGTTGAGTCCTAATTGGTGATAAGCGGTTTTGAAATAGTTACTTCGGTAGTAGCTTAGGAAATCGGCTATGTTCTCGAAGTGCATCCCTGTGAACTCATTTAATTTATCCATTAGGGGGTCACCGGTGGCGCTGGCCTGTTTAGGATAGTTTAGTCCTATTTTGTTTAGGGCTCCGCCTAAGGCGTTCGATGCTTGACTTAGAAAGGACATTGAAATCTCCTTATCTTTATTTCCAGAGTATTGAGTCTATTTTAAAGTTGATGGATACCAGCTTCGTTAAACTACACTATAAAGAAGTAAAAATTATCAGCCGGGTAAAGGTTCTCTTTTTTAGTTTCGTGGCCGGCCACTCGCCGGGGGTGCTTTTAACTCATTACAAAGAAACAATTAACCTTTACCACACTATTAGATGTCTGTAATGAGAATAAAAAAAGATTAGGATTTAGATTTATTTAAATTCTTTTTAGTAGATTTGGCCTTTTTTTCTTTCAGTAACTCCTTCACTTCTTTATAAAAAACCTCTGCATCAATGATAGGTTCTTCAAGAATAGCCATCTTAAAACCTCACTACCTCAATATCAATACCCTTCTTATTCCATTCCTTCACGATTTTGATGATCTCATCACCTGCACGTTTATCAACAGTTCCTTTAAGTGATTCGAATGAAATATCTCCTTTGAAGGTACCTTTATTCATCTCTGTTTTTATATCGTTTTTTATATTATTTACAATTTGGTTAATCTGTACCCTCACAGATTCAGCAGTGTTAAGAGAAGATTTTCCCTTAGCTTTAATCATCCATTTCTCATTCTGTGAAACTATAACACTCTTATTTATACGTGATTCACTCATTACCAAAGCAAAATCATCCCCAGATGGAACAGAGAAACCATTTGAAGGATGATTGTGGATCATGGCATCTCCCTCAAATTGAGTATATTCCCATTTCCCTGTTTTTGGATTTTTAACTGATTGGCCTGTCTTAATATTAACAGAATTTTTTCCACCTTTAAATTTAGGACTTCCAGGTATTCCTGTTTTAGAATCAAATATTTGACCGTATTCTACTTTATTTTTAATTGTAGCTTTCTGAAAATCATTCACATACTTTAATGCTTTATCATTAAGAACATTCTTACTTCCTAATACCTGATCTACTAAGTTAACCGCATCATTAGGGCTGATATCAATTGGTTCACTGGTTGGTTTGTCCGCTGCTGCGATGGTGCACCTGCAGTTTCCGCCCCATGAGGTTTTTCCTTTTCTACGGACCCATAAGGTGTGATATTTTGGTAATTCTAAACAATAGACCATATCCTCGTAAGGAACAATGTCTATGGTCATATTCTGCATTGTGGCATGTTTTGTTCTATTAATTGAAATACGGAACATGTCCCGGTTTATTTTGTAGGTACCATTACGGAATTCCACTTCCCTACCCTTCATCTTATGGATTGCAAATGATGGATAATACCCTGCAAGTAAAATAATATGAGATAAATCATCTGCTAATTTTGGTGATGTGGTGAATAAGACTTTTTCAATGCTTTTTGGGACCATTCCATTGTTTTTGACACGTTCATGTCCATCACTAAGTAAATAATTATCAAGGAATATGTTTAGATGTTCCCTTGAAAGAATGAATAGCTCATTAGGGATATATTTTTCATAGGATCCTCCAAGGGGGTGGAGATATTCATATAATTCTTTTGAATAGAATTCAAAGTATTCTTTACCAACTGCTAATCTTAATCCTAAACTCTCCCCTATCCTTTTCAAACCTTCTTTTAAGATAGCTCTTCCAGAAGGGTCTTGTTGTGCTATTTTAATTGGATATGCTCTTCTTTTAGCATCTTCCTGATCATGAAGTATGGATCCATCTGATAAGTACCATGCCATAAATAATGCGTAATCTTTGGGTTTAAATTGCAACCCGTTAATATGAATAAATTCAGGCGATTTCAGATTATATTCACATGTTCGAGGTATAAGGTGCTCAGAATGCAGTTCCCACGGTTTAACAAAGAAAGGTTCTAATATTCTTCCCTGTTTTCCATGATCCACCCTTCTTTCAGTGTATACATCATGATCAGGGGTGATCTTCATATCAAACCATTTGTTGTGAATATGATACATCTCACCATTATGGTGGTATTCTATTTTCTGTATGTATGGAATGAACTCAACTAGGTGGGTTTCAGGGTTCATTGAAAGAATCTTATCATCTGGATCTACATCCTTGAAGAGTTTCCATCCATTGTTTGTAAATACTTCAGTGTCTTTGTCATAACAGAGGGGGTGGAATGGTGGGATTTTAGCGGTTCTTATTGGATAGATTTTACCATCTAGTGATTGGCAGTATGGGCAAACCCTTGCATCACCACTGGTGATGATTTCAATGTATTCGATGCCGTACTGCTGGAATGCAAGGAGTTGTCCCTGGTTGACCGCCCGCATCGTCTCGGTCCGAGCGATTAGCCTTGCACGTTGCTCAGGGGTTATAAGACGTTTACCTGCCTGTATCGGTTCAAGGTTTAATGCTTTAATCCTATTAGTTACCTGTCGGATGGTGTCGCCCCGGGCCACACCAGTCCAAACCTCCCTACGAATCTGTGTCCGTAGATCATCGGATAAATTCTTTACCAGGTCAAAATTATAATTCTTTAATGTGAAGAGGGCCTGTTTATCAGCCGCCCCGAAGAAAGATTTAACCTGTAACTTATCGAATCCTTGCTTCTTACCCGCCTTATAGATGTCCTCTATATGCTCCTCCATAGTGGAGGTGTGTTTGTAGAGGACCTTATCCAACTCTGGAGTGACTTTCTC
Source organism: Methanobacterium sp. UBA279 (assembly GCA_002502855.1). Taxonomy (GTDB): domain Archaea; phylum Methanobacteriota; class Methanobacteria; order Methanobacteriales; family Methanobacteriaceae; genus Methanobacterium_A. Next base: position 37,928 of record DAQK01000003.1, on the reverse strand, counting down.
CCAGAAGCGTGTCTTCTCTAGTGCATCGGTTTTGGCTTTTCCTACATGATCCGCGGCAGTGGTGAGCTGCTCCTTGATAGATGTGGTTATGGTGTTGTAAAGTTCCCGTTCACCGGGAAGCCAGTCAGTGATCTTATCCGGATCTAACGCTGCCTGATGAAGCTCAAACGATTCATAATAGTAATCATAATAGTATTGCTCCTGGAATTGCTGATATTGCTGGGCTTGGATGTATCGTAGTGTTTCATCTACAGCAACCATGACAGGATCCATAAACTTCACCATAGGTCTAAATTACCAATAATCGGAGTCTTATTAATTGGTTTAATCAGGACTGCGGAAACCGTATCTACTCTGTCACTGTGTTTGGCTTCCTCATCATCATCTGTCAATTTATCAAAATTAGGAAAATTCACAGCCTGCTTCTTAAAAATATCAAGGTAAGGTTCATGTGGATCCTCAAGGAATAATAATGTTCCATCTTTACTATTCTCTACGAGTTCATTATTCTCCACGAAGTAAGCACCATTCTTAATCTCAGGAACTAATTTACCCGCCCGTATAACTTTATTTTTCTGGACGGGGTAGAATGAACAGTTATATTCATCGAAGTCTGCTTCGAAGTAATAGTCTAGGTGATCTCCAGCTGCAGCTGGTTGGTGTTCGATGTGGTGTTCCACGTCCAGGCCATCCTTGGCCATAATTATTTTCATCCAATCCTGCAGTGGTCCTGGCTTCTTACGGATACTGGTTTGTTTGGTTGCTACTTTTACACCCTGACTGTATATCTCAAATAAAGTACATGCCGTGTAACTGCTTGTTTTTCGTTCACTACTTGCTACATCCCACTTCCGGACCAACTGTTTAAGTTCAAAATTCTGTCGGATGTACTGGTATAGATCTAGTGGTAATGTTGCCGCGTCAATTAGTTTGGCATCGAAGATGTCACCAGATTGGATTCTGTAATGCCAATCTCCATGTTTTTGGTATTGTTGGTCCGCATAGCTTAGGTTGTCCAGGGTTTTACTGTAAATCTTCCGGGAAATGAATGGATTATGTCTCCAGTCAATCCAGTAATAACTGTAAGGTCCATCAACATACCTGTTACATAAATAATCTGTGGCAGGCCCCCCAGGGTTACTGAAGTTCACCATCGCCAGGGGAATAAAACTATCCAAGTCACTACGCAGGGACCTGTAAAGGAATTGTAAAACGTTAGGGTGAAGCTCACTAGCCTCATCATTTACTATTCGGTCATAACCCTCTGATTTGACCTTCTGTTTTTTGGCTTCACGGTCAAAAGCTTTAAACCATATCTTAGCACCGTAAGGGCTGGTAATCCTAAGCTTTCCTTCATGAGCTGTGCATGCCAGGTCTCCGAGGCGTTCCTCATCACAGAACCAATTCAATGAATTTTCCCAGATACTGTCCTGACCAGTTAACTCACCATAATTCAACCGGGTAACAAGGCAGCTGTAATCCGGGACTTCCAGGTACTGGCCTGAAAGCATAGTACCCAGATAAGTTTTTCCCCCGAAGCCAGCCCCACCAACTAGAATGCTGTGTGGCTCATCATCTTGTATAGGTTGTGTAATCTCATAAATAGGCCACAATTGCCTGGGATAGGGTTTAATGGGGATATACGGATTTTCATAAATAGTTTTTTTTATAATTTTAGAAACAGCATCAGAGTATAAGTTGCGATCGAAAGGATTTTACCATTACCATGTTTAATCCACCTCTTTCAGATCACTATTATCATCATTTGCTTTTTCTGCTTCTGCAAATAGATCTTTAATTTCTGAAAATTCTTTGTCATCCTGCTTTTTCAATTTTACAGTGTCATTACTGATACTCGTGGGTTCACCATAATCCAATCGCTGACTATCACTACTATTCTTTTTAGCTTTACTGAAACAATCCACAGCATACGCCTTAGCGGTTATTTTAAATGGTATCGGGTTTCCTTTTTTGTCAAATTCCCCTGTAGTAGTGGCGTTTAAAGTATCCATGATAGCTTGATGAAGCTTATCCTCTTCGAGTTCATTCTGGTCTAAACGCTTAATCAACCGCTCATGAGCCCTAGCTTCAAGTTCCTTCCTCTCCAGGAGTATCCTCTCATCATCATAAGCCTCAGCCCGAACTCTCCACTTCCACTTAGTAGACTGTTTCTCAAGCGCCCATTTCTTAGGGGGATCTTCAAAGTCCGGATCATCCTGGAGCTTCACCACTAACTTAGGTATAGTCCTTAACGGACCGAGCTTTAAAAACTCGTTAAATAAACTATAACTCCCTGATGGTTCGCTTTTCTGTCTGTCCCATGGTTGCTTTTCTTCGTTGTTATCTGCCATGGTTCTCACTAGGACTTCTGAGATTTTTTATAAAAAGTTGGAATTTTAGGTGAAATTTATGAAAATTTGATGAAATTTAGTCAAAGTTTTGGAGAAATATCGTGAAATTAAAATAAAAATAGATGTAAACTTATAGTAGTGTGGTGTATTGTTTTAGTATATTTCGGATATAATCACGGTGAATATGAAAGTAAATGCTGCCCCTATTAGGGCGCCGATTATTATATTCCTTAGTTTGTCCTTGTTTTCCTGTGCTTGTTTATTTAATCCGAGGGTTGTTGTTATTTCTACCATGTTGAGTTCTATATTATGCACCTTTGTGAATAGTGTTTCATTTTTTTCTTTGACCTCGCCGATTTCATCTGTTTTTTGTCGTATTTCTTTTAATTGTTTGTCTCTGGCTCCGTTTTCCTCGTTTTTTACTCCTACTGCGTCTTTAAGGATTTTTAGTTCGTCTTTTATGAATTCGAGTAGGTTGTTGTCTTTTTTCAGTTCGTTTCGTATGTTTTTCAGGTCTTCGCGGTGTTGTTCGAGGTCGTCTTCATGGACACAGATATGCACCTTTTCTCCTGTTGGTTCTGGGCCTTCCATCCTTCCAATCTCCGTATAAAAAAAGTAATTTTAGATGTAGCCTTCGTTTACAGGTGGCTCCTTTTCGGTATGGGTGTGGATGCTTGGACACGTTTATTAGTGATGTACTGGCTGATTAAACCGAATACGCCTACGGCTATGGGCACTATGGCGGGTGGGAGTTGCTGTTCAATTAGGCTTTCATATGCTAATAGTATTGGTCCGAAAGCCAAGAGAATGGTAGATAACCAGTCAAATATTTTCCACCTTTGGACTTCTTCGACTGCATCTTTGACACGTTGTTCAGCTGCAAGCTGACTTAAAACTGCAAAGATTAACACTGCCAGTATCAAATATGCTGGCGGCACGTATAAAATAATTGTATCCTTGAGATAAAGAATCACAGGAATCAAAGCAAGTAAAATAGTTGTTAGATAGTCAATATTCCTAAAAGTAACCATATCCTGATTTCCTCCTTTTAAATTATATGTTTTAAATGAATTGAATAAAAAAAATTTAAAATTTTTGTAGAGGGAGTTTTTCCAGGGATCCTGGTGATAAATCCATTTGAGCGTAGGGAATCAGGACCCCCTCTAATTTCAAAAAAAATTATAAAAAATAAAATAAATTTTATTTGTATGGGCCATGGTACAGGTTCATTCCATCACTATAAGAAACGTGCCAGGGATACTTTATACCATAGCATGGTGGACCGCTTAGTATTAATCCGCATTTAATGCAGCTGGTTTCATCTGTCTTTTCATTATAGTCAAAAGTAGTGGATTGGCATTCGGGGCATTTCCTACCCTGATATAGATTTTCTGTGATGGATTCTTTTTTTCCTATTTCAGTGTAGGCTATTAAAATAGGACTTCCATATATATGGAGGTGTTGGTTTGTGGTGCAAGCTCTTAGGATTCCTTTCTTTTCCAGTTTTCCATCACACTCAGGGCATATTTTGTTTAGGACTTTTTTAAGCCATTCCTCGTCATAAACAAATTTTTTTCTCTTTTTTCCGGTAATTCTGGCTGGCAGCTCCAGGTTCTTCCACACCTATATAAAAGTTGTACTTCCTTACTTAATGGCGTCATAAAAGTAAAAAAAGATTTAAATACTCAAACGATATCTCTTCATTTCACGCTCAACAACTTTCCACTCCTTGACTTCATCCTTCCTAGGCTTTGGACCTAAGCCCCCATTCCCTAAACGCCCACCTGTACCATCATGACTCTTTTGAAGTTCACCCCTTTCTATTTCCCTGATTTTATCTTTAATTTCCTGGTTTCGCCGTTTCTTCATCCTTAATCGGTAATTACTACTCGCCTGTTGCCAGTTTAACCTCATCCTTTTATGGTAACATTCAGTATTCACGGGATCGCCTTGTTTATGATATTTCTGATTATGTTTAGGGTTCGTAATGGGCTTCCCACACAATTCACAGAGCTTAATAAATATCAGCCTCCTCCTTGGACAAAAAACATTCACCATCTCCCCCTTTTGAACTGCCTATATTATCTTTTCGTTCACCATATCGGCTGGCAGTCCATTGGATTATACTGGAACAGAAATCACAATAATCATTAGAAAAATCAAACCTACCAAAAGTCCTTTTTGGTCTATTTATATAACTATAGCCGCATATCTCACAAACTACTTTAGGGGGTGTGTATTCCCCCTTTTTAATAGGTTTTTTGTTTTTAACCGCATCGATATCTCTTAACTTTTCACCATAAACTAAACCACAATTAGGACAAAAAATTTTTCCCTTACCCTTATCATACAGTAAATTATAATTACCACACTCACATGATTCTATATAGCATCTATTGTCGCCCCCCAGATTCTCCTCCACATACATACAACAATATACACATTCAGACATTATAACCCCATCAGAACGCTAAATACATAATTATCCATATTCCTTTCTTAATATTAATAATTTACTATTTCTATTTACAACTTTAAAGACCTATTATTACTTATATATTAAATTTAACTACTAATAAATAGTTAAAACCAAATTAACTATAAACATATATACAATATATGTTCTAACATAATAGATGTGTGGGGGGGGATGTTTCTTGAATTCCGATGAAAGCCTGGCAGCTCCCGGTCTTCCACACTCCTCCCCCCACCTAATCACTATTTTCTCTTTATTTTCCCTTGACTGAAAATTCATCACCTTTTATTACCATGGGCTTCCTCTGGCCATTTCTCACTAATACCACTGTAATCCATTATGGGATCCAGATCGACTAAAAAAATCTGCTTATTCCTTTCAAAATAAGATAAAAAACCCTCTCCTAATAGTTCATCACGAACATCATAATATTTGCTCCTACTCTCCCATTTAAGGTCTTCTTTAACGAATTTTCTAAGTTCTCGTCGATGAATCCTTTTACTCTTTTCAAATCTTTCCTTGAATTTTCTCACTACAAGGCTTTCAGAACTGTATATGTGTCCATCTGTGTATGCATAGTCACCATGTTCCTTCAAGTAAACCGCATCGAAGACAATAAGTTCACCAGATTTAACACGTAAATATAGATCCAATGCTTCGTTTACTTCATAGGATAAGAACCATCTCACACTGCCATATTGCTTTTTCACCATTCTTTTAAAGTTATTCCAGAGTTTTTTACGTACTTCTATACCTATTCTAGTTGTTTCACCTACTTTTATTATTGGGGTTCCTTTATCCAGAAAAGCACCCCCTAACTGAAATAAGTGTCCATGATAAGTAACTTTTATCGTAACTTATCTCAGAAAAGTTACGATAATCATCACTTATAATAGACAATAATAATAAATAATAATAAATAATAAATAAATAATATAATATAAATAAATAATATAAAAACGTTAAAACAAAAAATAAGAAAGCAGAACTGTTTTTAAGAAAACGTAAACTTTTGGATTTTTCATCACCCATATACCCATGATCAAAAAAGTGTCTACACACACATGTGTCCATAGACAGTAACTTTTCCACCTAACACTCCTCCTCATAATTCTCTAATTCAGTCAATAAGTGTAGGTGGATTCTGATTGATTGTCCTTTCTTATTTTGTTTGTCCATATCGTTGATGAGTAGTTGCTGTATATATTGTAATTGGCTTGGTTTTTTTCGTGGTCTGTTCTGGTTTCGTTTTTTATCACATTCTATGCAGGCGTATCCGTAACCGTCAGTGCTTTTTTTTTGTTTGTAGAATTTGTCTATTGGTTTGATTTCTCCACAGGTGCGGCATTTCTTAGTTATCCCTGGGACCTCTTTTTCCCGTTCTTCAGGTGTTGGTTTGTAGTATTCATTGATTTTACCGTTCTTTCGCATGCTGAAGTAACCATTTTTGATGTACCATCCTAGGGAATTGTTGAGGTTCATGGGGAAGTCAATATCGGCGACGTCTTTTTTAATAAAAAAGGTTTCATTTTCTAATAGTGGATCTAGTATTTCAGTCCAGATCTCCTGGAATTTTTTTTCTTTACACTTGTCACATAGTGTTTGGCTATTGTATACTCTGGTGTCGCAGTACTGGCAGGTTCTTTTCACTGGTTTTTCTGTTGGTGTTTCTATTTCAGATTCTAAGGATTTGCTGGGCTCTCCCGGGTTACGTATCTCTGGTTTGTGATCTGGTCCTTCCAGTTTTTCTACTGTAGAACAATCCTCGTTAATAATATCTCCTTCATCCTCCACCACCCGGGCGGGGGTTTCTACAGGCTTTTCAGGTTCTACCAGCTCGTCCAGTTTCACCTTATCCCCTGATGGTCCTTCGACCTCACCAGTGAAAACACCATCCTCCCCGAATACTGGTTTACCCTCCGTTTTAGATTTTAGGATGGGATATTTTTCTTTTATTTCACTTGGACTAAGGGGCATTATCCCTCTCCCCCTATGAATCCTGCTTGGCGTTGGTTTTCTATTATCCTGTTAAATACACTGATCTGGGCGATATCATTAGTTGTTAGCATCATCATCATATAATCCCCTCACCCGTCAATATGATCATTGCAGCTGCGAAGATCCAGGCCATGGCCACCCATGTCCAGGTGGTCCATGGCACATCACAATAGATATCATTCCAGGTGTCTATGAAGATTCGGATGGGGTCTTTCAAGGTGATCCCCCCTCTTCTAGTTTTTCCCGCATTTCGGTGAGGGTTATTTCACCATTCGCCCATTTACTGAGGTAGTTTAGTTCTTTAACAGCTCTTTCTTTTCCCTTTTTATTCTTTTTTTCTTTTATCATGTCTGGCAGCTCCCAAATTTTCATCTCCTATTTTTTTTATACACTCTTCACACCACAAACAGCCATTCTCTATGATATCCCTGGCTTTTTTAAAACGTTCCATTATCTCCATCAAGCGTCAGCTGCTTATCTTTATGTACCCATTTCTCCAATTCTGTTGTACTAACAACCTCCACATCTGGATTCTCCCTTATAAACCGTTCCAAAACACCCAAACCATCCTTATAGAGTTTAAGATAACCATCTGTGAAGGGTGCCAGTTCCACGCCGTGCCGGGCTGCTAACTGGTCATATTTATCCATCAATCCTCACCTTTTTTTATGCTTTCAACGGAATCTAAAAATATCTTAGTTGCCTCTGTTATCCGCTCCCGGGGCGTTAATGGGTCCTGTCCAATCATGGGTTGTCCATATTTAACACAAAGACAACTAGGAATGTCGATGTTACATTTCCTGCACCAAATAAAAGCATGATATTCACTCCATTCCAGATTTACCTCATCCTCAGCTCCACAAATAGGACAACTATAACCAAGTTCATGAGGCATAAAAAGAGGGGTTCCACTACCCCTTTCTCCCATTAATTCCAATGCACGGCTATTTTTACTAAAATCCTCTTCAGATCTCATAAAATCACCTTCATTAAATAAAGCCAAATCATAGAAGCCAGCAGATGCTTACAATTGAAAGACCCTTTAATCTGTCCATCTTTGCCTCGGTGGTGCCAGTCTGGACAGGTGGGGTCGCAGTACCACACCCCATAGGAATAGGTGACCAGGTAGGCATGGTACTGGTCATTGAACACTACCAGTTGAGCCTGGTGGTCATCACTCCAGAGGATGTCCACCCAGCCATTCTCTATGATATCCCTGGCTTTTTTAAAACGTTCCATTATCACCACTAAGGGTTTCCATGCCTCCTTTCTCAGGTATGGTGGGTGTGAAGGTTACGTCATGTACTTTATCATCGGGTGTGAGTAGTTTACGCTCGCCATTCGACAACTCAAGCATAACATATAATCCCTCTTTGTGGAGGTTTACGCTCTTTACAATGCCAGTTACGGCTTTCTTTTTATGCCCTAATTTCATTGTTACCTGTGCACCCTCCATCTCACATAATTGCTGATACAATAATCCAACACCCATAACTTAGGCCTCCTCTGATTCGATTTTACCTGCTTTGTACAAGTCAATCAGTCTTAATTTGATATTAGTCAACTGAGCAGGCTCCAATTCCTCATCCGCTTCAGCTTCTTTGATAATTGCTTCACAGGTAACCTTTTTAAATCCAGATTCCAGGACATCCCGATAACATGCGATTAGTTCATCTGTTTTGGTGAAATCCTGTGCTTGTAGTTCCGCCCCGGGAGCGGCCTCTGATTCCTCCTCCTCCTCTGGGTACCATTTCCGGTACAGGGGATCATCAGTGGTGATATTGGCCCGGACGATGAACAGTTTAAGTGGCTTCTTTGTCCTGTCGCCTGTCTTTCGTTCGCCCTTGAATTCAATTTCTATCTCGTAGCCCTGGCCTGGTGGTATATCCTTCATCTTATCGTTGAGGATATCAGTTCCATAGATGAATGCTGTTCCTCCATCAGTTGCGCATGGATGATCCGTTTTGATAAAATACTTGAAGTTATCCCGGCCCATGTAAGGTGCTGGTGCTTTTTCCAGGTAGATACCATGTAATTTATCCCCTACATCCTTGGGTGCTCGGGGATTCCAGCGTCCACTTATGCTGGGTGCTTCAACCCATCGTTTCTCTGCTTCAGCCATACTTAGACCACCTGGACGATTTGGTATTCTTTATAGGTTTCGAGTTTGATTCGTAAATCCCATTTGATATCGTCTATATCTATGTCTAAGTCGTCAAGTTCGTTCTGGATTGCCTGTATCCTGGTTTCTATGACTGCGAGCTCATCATTATTCTTGGCTGTTTTATCAATGAGTTTCTGATTGTTTTCATCCTCTATGGGCTGAGTTCGCAGGCGGACCTCAGACTTCCATTTTGTTTGATTCTTAAATCCCTCTGCTTCCATCAGGGTTAGGTCTAATTCCATTTCATGACGCTTGTTTTTCAACTTATTTTCCAGTGTCTTTTTGTAGATGCTGTAATCTTCCTCCAGCTCTGCACGTCGGTTTCTGAGGCTTTCCTGTTCTCCTCTGAGTTTCAGTTTTTTAGCTTTCCGATCCTTCCTTTTTTCCCTTAAACTGTTCTTTAAACTTATCAAAACTTCAGTATTTGCTTTGCTAATCATATTCTACACCTCTCCACATTTGCTTTAATTTAATTCCACTCTTTTTGGTAAGTCTACACCTTCCGGTTCCTTACCGCACTTTGCACATACAATGCGGTCACTGTCCGGTGCAAAATAACAAAAAGCACCACACTGACAGACAACCGCCGTCTCCGGAACATCCTCTTTTTTAGTCAAAGAGGAACCCCCTTAATTCTGGTTTTAATTTTTTCAAGTTTACAGCTGCAAAGATGAATGTGCCTTCATGGATTTCGTTTTCTGGATCATCCTCGTAATCATTCCATTCATAGGAAAAATCAATTTTTAGCCTGGTTAACATTTCAGCTATCCTTGTTAAGCTTTTAACCTTGGGGGAAGTAAGAAAAACATTGTAACTAGCAGAAGGTACTTCCTTTAGGGTAGCCTCAAAATATTTCTCCAAAATGTTTACGAGTTCCTTATCGTATCCTTCATCCACCATAGCTACCGACTCCTGCCATATGCGCCGCATCAACCGTGACCCAGATAAACACGGTGATGAAGATCCAGAACGTGATCACAGCTGCAAGGACCACCACCGCATGATGCGTTCTCATATACTCCAGGGCAACCTGGTACGGGTCCTCCTCCCGGGGCCGTAAACTACGATTCATCCTATATCACCTCTCCTTCTATTTTTTCCTCTAAGATATCTTCACAGCCACATTCCTTTAACACACCGTGGAACTGACACTTCATATACTCGTCCGGTTTTAATCCTTGCCGGTGGAGGAGTACGCATTCCCTGCAATCCTCTTCAGGAACATTTCCACCTTCCGCATCACAGTAACAAAGCTTCAATCTACCTAAATCCATCATAATTCACCCCCTCACGCAACATATTTCATACACGTCCTGCCAGCCGGCCCGGTCCACAACGAGAATCACCCGATCCTGAACCTCTAAGCGACCAGTCACCCGGACCAGATCAGTCCGCTGGTGTAAATATGGCAGATCATCATAACCCTCAGGCAGCGATTCTAACTTCCTTATCTTGTGTATTTGGTCCTCCCTGGCAGGAAACAACAAATCCACCTGATTACTAGCTTTAAAAAGGGGCATATTTAGATAACCCCATCCCGTTGTGCCTGTCTGTTTTTTCGTTCCTGAATCCTATCATCAGATACCATGTTGAAATTTGTTACATCAATGGGTCGGATTGTCTTCCTACCAGCCCAAGCCGCCATAACAGCGACTTTCTCTGCAATCTCCCGGGCGTAAGTTTCAGGATCACAATCAGATTTTTCCACTTCAACCTGGAGTAGCTCCAACGCTTCAGGTCCTATGTTCGGAGTCAAACCCGTCAGAGTCACAGATTTAACAATCCTCCTGATTGCTGCTTTACTGATTTTCATTAGATTGCCCCCACAGGTGTTCCGCCTCCTTCTAACCCATACTTTACAGGGTATCTGAATAGTTCTTCCCATCTTTTATCGCTGTATTCAGGGTCATGCCATTTGTAGAAAACCATTTCATTAATATCATTCAAATTGAAGAGTTGGGAATCTTTTACTTCACCCTGGTAATCTTTATGGATTAGTTCAATCTTAGGGGAGTCACCGGCTTGCCAGAATTTTATTCCATTAACGTTAAAATCCAAGCCATTTATTTTAACTCTATCCGGGGCTCTAAGGAATAATGCAGCCCCTTTTTCAATGAATAAACTAATTAATCCTTCTTTTTCTATTGCCATCTTAGATCGCCTCCTCTTCGTTTTGGCATCGTCCGCAGCTGGTGCAGTAATTCGAATCCTTGATGCACACTATCTCTTCAAATTCCTTTTCTTCTAACCATTTCACTTTTTCTGACATTTTCGTTTACCTCTCCTTACTTTGTTTAATGGGTTGACTTAGGCCGTCCCCCATCTCATCTAGTTGAACTGATGAGTTTTACAAATTCTGCAGTTATACACACCACATACACACCTTTAAGAAATTCTAATAATAATAATAATAATAATAATAATAATATAGAAGAGAATGAATCAAGTAAATCAGAAAAGGTGTGTATGCGCACCACATACACACCAATTTGATCTTCCATCAAACTTTCGAAGAATACAGTTGAAATCATACTACTTCAACCCCACCAAAGTTCTTTTCAATTATAGTCCAGTCAATTTCCCCAGTCTCACAATAGTTTTTAGCACACTGTTTGAAATTTTCCCAAGGAATTTCCCACTCCTTCGTGATCCTATCCCTAGGTTTTCCTGGAAACTGCTGAGGATCCCGGCAGTAACCAATTATAAACCTGGTGAGGGTGTCCTGGATAGATTCAAATTTCCTCTGCATTTCATCGAGCTGTCGTTTTTCTTCATCAAAAATAAACTGTGCAGCCTCATAATCCCTTTTTGATTCCTCTAAATTATCTAATGGATTTTTACCACCCATATCACGGAATATCTCCTCATCTAAAAGTTTACGAACAATTTTAGCTAGTTTAACCCCTTTAATTTGGAAATAATCTTTTTGGTATTGGTAAATGTGGAGGTTTGTTCTCTCCAGTTTTTTGGAGTGGAAATTGATTTTATCAAGCTTCATTCTTCCACCCCTAATTCACAAATGACTGTTTCACCAGTCAATTCAAATTTTTTATACGCCTGGAAAGCTTCTATTTCAGTTGAAAATATACCTAAATATCTTTGGACACCATTTATACCAATATAAGAGCACCATTTTTTATTTTGATTGTGCCAGAATACACCAGGATATTTTGAAGTCCGAATACTTCTCTTATTTTGTGTATTTTGGCGTGGGGTAACTACTCTTAGATTGCATCGACGATTATCTAACCCGTTCCCGTTAATATGGTCAATCATGTCTTTATCATCGATTTCAATTCCCATTCCTACAAAAGCAATAACGCGGTGCATCAACCCAAAATGCTTACTATCAGCGTAAAATAAATCTCTGCATTTAACATGGGTTTTATGAAGTTGCCAGGAGTACAATAGATATTCAGCGTCTTCATCATCAACCAAGGCGTAATGCCCAGGATATTTTTTACTTTGTAATGGGATTTTCTTAACCATTCTATTTACCTCAAATTCCTCTCCCCCTCCCATGATTTCAACATAGGAGGAATTTGAGGGCAAAGTTCAAAAACAAATACCCTCGTAGAAATCCATATGACTAAATCTATAAAGATTTCTATATAGTACTAAGATGGTCCTCATATATAAACTATATAGATTTATTTGTATAAAACTAAAAAGATTTATATATAGACTTATACAGATATAAATACTAAGATAAAAAATAAATTGGAGTATGAAGATGACATACGAAACAAAAGCAGGATTGGTGGGCGGATCTATTACTACAGTTGTACCTGCAGCAATAGCAAATCTTTTAAATATAGAAAAAGGTTCTAAAATACGCTGGGTAGCAGATACAGAAGGAAACGGGGTTCTAGTGACTATTGAACCCGTTACTAAACAATAAATAAAACTAATTAAATTATTATTTTTAAAATTAGTAGTTCCAAGGATTAGCATTTTCAGCTACCCCTGGTTTATTTCGTGGATTTGGTCTAATATTTCTTCGTTTTCTTTGAATATCTCTTTGAATTTCTTCGAGCTTTTCTTTAGCTGTTTAAGCTCATTAATATTAGTCCAGAATTTGTTTTCGAGTTCTTCAAACGTAGTTCCAATATTACTTAGATCATTTTCTCCAAAAGATTTATTAGTTCCCTTTCCAATAAAATTCATTATCAGCAGCCCCACCAGGTTGTTGTAGTGGAGAGGTGATAACAAGTTGCTAGCCGATACACCCCTCCATGATCCCTTTAATTGATAAATCCACTGCGGACGTTAAAGGGATTGTTTGTAAACACGGGCATGTGTTTGTTATTAGTTAGTTCATTCTATGATCTATTTATATTTTCCTTTTTAGTTTTTACTAACCTCTATTTTTGTATTACAAATATATTCCTGTTTAATAACAGGACTTGTTTACAGATTTTGAAATTGTGTTCAATCTGCAGAAATACGTATAGTTGATCCCATATTTAAAGCTTTCTTAACTGGCCTACAATGGATTGCATTGTTGTGGATCCTTCTTTCATGAAAAAGTATGGTCCAATATTCAGTTGTTTAAGATTTTGCAGATTCTCGGCCCTAGTCACTAGAAAAGTATTACCAGCCATTTATAAAGGAACATCAACGGAGGATGGAGAATGCCCCGATACAGCTGGAGATCTTTATTGAAAAATTGGTAAAAGTATTACTTTCATTTATATAAGAAAGTTAAAGGAGCACGGAGAAAGCTCAGAATACTTAGGTCAAAGTCTTCGAAAATATTACGGGAATTTATTTTAATGAAAAAATAAAAATTAAATATCCCAAAACTTTGAATTAAATTCTTTGCCCCCACCAGGGCAAAGTACATAATTAATCATTGTAAATATACATGTATATATACATATAATATCATATAATATATTATAATAATTATCCTGGGAGGTTGCAGATGTGATATTTAAACTCAAATTACCAATCGAGATTACTCGAGAAGATGAGCTAACTATAGCCATTTGCCCTGTTTTTAATGTTGGGAGTCAAGGTAAAAGCGAAACCGAAGCTTTAGAAAATGCTAAGGAAGCTTTAGAAGAATATCTGGAAGATGAAGATATCCAAAGACAAAATTTGGAGAAAATACTTAGTTACACAGTATCAATAATCTTATCAGATGAAGAGAAAAGATTCCTAAACCACAAGGACATTCCAGAGAATTCAATGGAACTCGAGATACATGGCTTCCCCAAAACTTCCAGTCCTGCCAGCGCGTAAGGTAATTAAAGCCTTGATAAAAGACGGATTTGTAGAACAACGCGCAACAAGAGGAAGTCATAGAAAATTTAAAAAAACAGTGGACAACTATGTCTTTGTTACATTAGTGCCCATTAATGAAAAATATATAGCTAGAAGATTATTATTGACCATTATAAAACAAGCAGGACATACTAAAGAATCGTTCTTAGAATTATTATAAAATTTCGATTTGTTTTCCCCTTTTAATTGCTAAAGCCATCATGGGAATTATTTTGCTTTCTTTTTCTCCAGGTAATCGTCTAGGTAGTCCTGAACCTCTGGTTCATTCAACACTCCAAAGTATGGGTTTTTAGCGATGGCATTCTTAATGAAATCAATATCTTCACGTTGTTCCTGGTTTTCCTTAGTTAGTTTCTCTATTATTTCATAGTTATCCTGAACCTTCACAGGCGTGGTTATGGCTAGGTGTGGTAATGCTTTTCGGTATTTGTTTTTAAGGTTTAGGTAATTGTTAGGATTAGCGTATCTTTCAAATACGTCCCCCGTTTTTTGACCCATAAGATACTTCACATCATCTGTATCGAGTTTGGCGTGATATTTGGCTTTTTCTGCAAACCATTTGCGTAGTTTATGCGTCCTAAAATAATTCCTGGGCTTTCCATCGACGATTATTTTTGGGAAGAGTTTTTTCTGATCATGTAGGCGTTTAAAGTAATTATTCGCTGCCCGGGCTAGTAATCGCATATCCTCGAAAACTTCTTTTTTATGTTTTTTACTGATTTTAGCAGGGTCTTTGAGGAAAATTGGGGAATCAGGGTTGAGGTGGTGGTTTCGTGATTCTAGTAGTGAGGCGATGGATCGTAGGCATTCTGGTCCTGCAAATGTGTAAAATTCATTCTTTGTTTTCTTCCTGTGCAGGTCGAAGCATCCTATAAGGTTATCATTTATTTTTGTTTTCTCGATAGCTTCTTCTAAATCTCTGTGTGTGAATGTTTTTTCGGTTGGTTTGGGCCAGTATTGTGGTGATAAGTCACTGTATTTCACGGCTAGGATGAAATCTTCCACATTAAGGAGAACGGCATCACCCACAGCTAGGCCAGTCTGGGCTTGGGTTATCATGAGAGTTTTATAGGTTGGTGGGCTGTTTTGTATTGCTTTACGTATGTCTTCAACTTTCAGGGCGTGTTTGGCATCTTCATATACTCTTTTTTTGTTTATTTCGACTTCTGGTAGTGGTTTGAGTCTGTAGGATTTGAGGAAGCTTTTTATTTTGCTGATGTAGAGTGCTATTGTATCGTGTGCGTGGTTTTTACTGAGCTCTGCTACATACTCATCAAAAGTGTCTGGGAGCCATTGGTCGTATTCTGGTGCTCGTTCGTCTAAGTCTTTTTTGTGTAGGTAATATATATCTGACGGTGTTTTCTCTGTGAAGTTGCAGAAACTGCGTAGTGCTATTATATATCCTTTCTTTGTCCCGGATTTGAGTCCTGGCTTTTTTTCCTCGAAGAATTTTTTCACTTTAGGATCTGAGCAGATGTCCTGGGCAGTGAATTCTGTTGTCATAAATTTATGTAATATTCTGATTCTTATATAAATTAGACTGCTAGCGATTGTTTTGTTATGTAAATTTGAACTCATTGGTTAAATATCTATTTGTTAAAACATCCTTTTAAGTTCTTAAAAATTTTATAGATTAAAAATATCTAAAGAGTGGATAAAAATTTATAAATATTTAAATTTTTTAACGAATAACTACATAAATAAGACAGATTAGCTTTAAATAAATTTAAACTAAATTATTTAGTATCTTTAAACTAAAATTATCTATTTATCATCACAGCGGTGTTACAAATGAAAAATCTGACCAGAGAAATAGTCGAACGCATAGAGAAGATAGCCCAACCAGTTAAGATAATGCATGTCTGCGGATCACACGAGCATACCATAATGCAGCACGGCATAAGAACCCTCATACCCCCAGAGGTGGAAGTGGTGGCCGGACCAGGCTGCCCAGTCTGCTGCGTACCCTCCCGGGAAGTGGATGAAATCATGTACTTGGCAAGACAGGGAGTTACCATAACCACCTTCGGAGACATGCTACGGGTGCCAGGAACAAACGGCTGCCTGGCGGACGCCCGGGCAGAGGGAGCGGATGTAAGGATAGTCTACGGGGTTGGTAACGCCGTTGAAATAGCAAAGAAACTGGACAACGAAGTGGTTTTTATGGCTGCCGGGTTTGAGACCACCGCACCTACTACTGCCTCGGAAGTAGTCTCCGGACCACCGGAAAACTTCTCCCTGCTTTCCTGTCACAGGCTCATACCACCTGCCCTGAAATTTCTGATAGAATCGGGTGAAGTAAACCTGAACGCTCTTATAGAGCCGGGACATGTATCCACCATAATTGGAACCCAACCATACGAAGTATTCTCCGAGAAATATGGAATACCACAGGTAGTAGCCGGATTTAATCCATTCGATGTTCTCATAGCCATTTACCTTATACTGAAACAGGTTAAAGAAGAAAACCCCCATGTACAGAATGAATATAAACGCGCAGTTAGAGCAGAGGGTAACGTTAAGGCACAGGAACTCATGGACGAAGTATTCTACATCAAAAGCAGGGAGTGGAGGGGATTCCCCAGCATCCCTGATTCAGTCTACGAGATAAGGGATACCTATTCCCAGTTCAATGCCCGGGAAAAATTCGACATACCTGAGCTAGAAAGCAAGGAAGTGGTTACCGGATGTATATGCGGGCCTATACTGCGTGGTGTGGCCCGACCTGAAGACTGTAAACTATTCAGGAAGGAATGTAACCCGGTCAATCCAGTTGGAGCCTGTATGGTTAGTAAAGAAGGAACCTGTAACATAGCCTATCGTTACGGTTCCTTGAAGTGATTAATTTTATATCTCCCTAATGATTTTATATCCCAAACGAGGTATCAAATTCCATGGAAGAACACGAATTAAAGGCTATAGCTCTTGATGTGGATGGAACTATGACTGATAGTTCCAGGAAAATCTGTATAAGTGCTATCGAAGCCATAAGTGAGGCTGAAGATAATGGAATTCCAGTTATAATTGTCACCGGTAATATCCTATGCGCTGCTAAGATGTTAGCCATCATGCTGGGCACCACCGGAGGAGTGGTATCAGAAAATGGCGGCGTTATAGAATATAAAGGGGAGAGAAAGCTACTGGGAAACATTGAAGAGTGCCAAAGGGCTTATGAGTATTTAAAAACTAAATACCCCGTACAGAAGGTTGAATTTTCTGATGAAAGGATTTCTGAAGTAGCCATAGAGAGAAATATTAAAGAAGAAATAGTTAAAGAAACATTAAAGGATTTTAATGTGGAGATTTATGATACCAATTTTGCCATACACCTGACCGACCCATCAGTAGATAAAGGATCCTCCTTAGAGATACTGGCAGCCTATAATGGTGTGAAAACAGAAGAGATAATGGCCATCGGAGACAGTGAAAATGACATAGAATTTCTAAGGGTTGCCGGATTGAGGGTGGCGGTTAACAACGCTGATAAGGAGCTTAAAGCTATAGCCGACTATGTAACCTCCGAACCCCACGGTGACGGTGTAGCAGAGGCCATTTACAAGTTCATAATCTAGTAAGTTTATGTTGAGGATATGAGGTTCGAAAATGAAAGAAGATATTGCAGCAGAAACCCTGAAACTGGCCCTTAAATATGCTGATGAAGCAGAAGTCTACCTGGAAAAGGAAGATAAGATCGAGGTCAATATTCAAAACCAGAAGGTGGACTTCGCCAAGGAAACCTCATCATATGGACTGGGGATAAGGGTGATTAAAGAGGGCAGAATGGGCTTTGCCCATACCACAGATTTATCTAAACTGGAAAAAACCGTTGAAAATGCGGTATTTAACGCTAAATGCAACGAAGCTGATCCTAATTTCTATTTCGCCCCTCAATCGAAATATCCTAAAGTATACGGAATTTTCGATGAAAAAATCAGGGATCTGGATATGGAAGAGGCAGTTGATTTCGCCAAAATAATGATCCAGACCGCTGTGGAGAAGGAATGCCAGCCAACCTCGGGAGGGGTACAGGCCGGTTACTACCACACCGAAATTGCCAACTCAGAAGGGGTTAATTCCCAGGATGATTCAACCTACTTTTCAGGGTATATATCGGTGAACATTTCAGATGGGGAAGGGGTTTCCACAGCCCATGAATCAGACACATCAAGATTTCAGGACCTGGACCCGGAAAAGCTTTCCATGGAGGCCAGTCAGTTAGCTCGGGATTCGAGGGGAGGTAAATCCATAGAGACCGCTGATTTAAATGTGTTACTTCAATGTGACGCTGCAGCTTCCCTAATATTCACCCTGGCCAATGCCTTCAACGCCGATAACGTGCAAAGGGGCCGGTCAATTTTCGCAG
Source organism: Methanobacterium sp. UBA279 (assembly GCA_002502855.1). Taxonomy (GTDB): domain Archaea; phylum Methanobacteriota; class Methanobacteria; order Methanobacteriales; family Methanobacteriaceae; genus Methanobacterium_A. The sequence goes on along the minus strand of DAQK01000003.1, from coordinate 19,287 downwards.
ATAAGGTTGGTAGAGAGGTTCTATCACCCGCCCTCAACATATACGATGATGGAACACTAAAAAAGGGGCTTAACAGTTTTACAAGTGATGGTGAAGGTTCCCCCAGCCAGAAAACAGTTTTAATAGAGGAGGGTGTTTTAAAGAACTTTGTCTATGATTTATACACCGCCCGCAAGTCAGAAGTCCAGAGCACCGGAAACGGGATCAGATCCTCATTTGCAGATACTCCTTCCGTGGGATTCAGCAATTTTATAATGGACTTCAACCAGCAGAAAGAGATGTCAGAGATTGAAAATGGACTGGTGGTTAAAGATCTGCTGGGAGCACACACGGCCAACCCTATATCTGGTGATTTCTCAGTAGAAGCCATGAACGCCTTTAAAATAGAAAATGGGGAGATTGCATATCCAGTTAGCAAGGTCATGTTATCCGGAAACATCTTCGAAGCTTTCAGCCAAGCATGGGCAGCATCCAGCAAAACCAAACAAATAGGGCCCTTTGTCTTACCCCCAATTATCGTGTCCAAATTAAGGGTTGTTGGTTAATCAAAATGAATAATGGCGGAAACTACCCAGAAAATTCAATTAAAACTGTTCTTAGTCATTACTTTAATATCCTGGAGGGAAGAGAACTTTCTTACTTTCACAAATCCTCTTTTATCCCTGTTAAAGCTAGAAAATCTTTGCCTGACCAGTGGGAAGAACATGAAGGGGTTAGGAAAAGTTTTAAGTCTACTGATGTCTCCTCAACCCTGGAAAAACCACCATTTTCTTATCTGGACTTGAAGATAGCTATAGCAGAAAAGTTGTTTGAAAAGTGTATCTTCTGCCAGAGGAGGTGTGAAGTAAACCGTAATGAGGAACCGGGTATTTGTGGCGTGATGAAATCTAAAATCGCCTCTGAATTTTTGCATATGGGTGAGGAAGCACCGTTAATCCCCAGTCACACAGTTTTCTTCACTGGTTGCACCTTTAAATGTGTTTTTTGTCAAAATATGGATATCAGTCAACATCCTGATGAAGGAATGATTTATTTAGAGGAAAAACTGGCAGAACTCATAGATAATAGGAGATTGGATGGGTCTCGTAACGTTAATTTTGTGGGAGGTGATCCTAACCCCCACCTACTCTACATCCTCAAGACCATCAGTCTGATTAAGGAAAATATTCCAATAATCTGGAACAGCAATTTCTACATGTCCCCGGAAGCCATGCACCTTTTAGATGGAGTGGTGGATCTGTATCTATCTGATTTTAAATACGGCAATGATGACTGTGCAATGAAACTATCCGGCATCTCTGATTACTGGGAAGTGGTAACCCGCAATCACAAACTTGCCTTCCAGTCAGGGGATATGATCATTCGCCATCTGGTGCTCCCCGGCCACGTGGAATGCTGCACTCTCCCTATCCTGGATTGGATATATGAGAATCTGGGTAAAAAAGTAGTTTTAAATATCATGGCCCAGTACCGGCCGTTATACGGTGCTTTTAATCATCTTGAGCTTTCAAGATTTCTTAACCGACAGGATTATGTAAAAGCAGTTGATTATGCAAGAAAATTAGGGTTCATTAATCTGATCTAGTTGATCTAAATTTAAGGGTTTATTATGTGATTTTTAAAAATGAATTTGAATTTCTAGGATCTGATTTCTAAAAAAAGAAAAAAAATGGGATTAAAATGGTAATGTTGCGTAGGTGTCGTGTAACTTGTACGTGTTAAGGTTCCAGTTTCTTATGGTTCCAAAACTGTTAGTTTTACTTACACCGTCTGCATAGTACCATTTTCCGTTTACATACAGTTGAGCCCAAACGTGTCCGTAGGTCCCGCTTGCGAATCTGCAGGTTCCATGCTGGTACCTGGCTGGTATTCCTGCTGCTCTGGCGAGTGCCACCATCAGGTGTGAATTATCCACACAGTTAGCACTCCTGGAGCTTAAAACGCCCAGAGCACCCTTTTTGGTGTTGTAGTAGAATGAATAGGATATATGATCCCTCACCCAGTTGAAGATGGCCTGAGCCTTAGCATAGGTCGTGGTTTTACCCTTGGTTATTGAAGCTGCCAGATTCTTGATGGTTGAACTCGTTGACTGTGCATTGGCTGTAACTTTTAAATACTTTGATAGAGCACTGGTCGATGTTGAACTGCTGCCGCTTGACGAGGAACCGCTTCCTTTCCCACTGGTTTTCCAACCAAATTTATTTACGGTTACGTAGTTTGGTAGCCTTTTGTTGGATTTCTGGAAATTCAATATTTTACTGTAGGTGTAGACCAGGTCCTTGAAGCTTATTTTTCCAAGTGAAGTAGTGCCCGTGCTCGGTGCTTTACCATTGGAATTTATGTACGAGTTGATTAATTTAGCTAATTTTACATATGTTGCTTTGTTCAGATTACCGGATTTAAAAGTTCCCGTCCCTGTTGATGGGTTGTTAACAGTCTGAAGAGTCACTGACTTGGGTGTTTTACTGTTAAGGTTAATGGTATTGGTGGTCATCAATTTTAGAAACTGGGGCATAGTCACCTGCATAGAATATATGGTGACGTAACTGGGCAATCTTTTATTTTTTTCAACAAAATTCTTGACCGTGGTAGCTGCACTGTTTATCTGACTGCTGGTGAAGCTTTTCTGGGTAGTTGTTACTGTCTTTGTACTCACTGTAGATCCAGCTGCTGCTTGCTTAGTGGCAGTTGGGGCTCCAGCCGCCTCTACGGAACTATTAACTGTATTTTTATCTACATTTTGACCAGTATTCTGGTCTGAAACATTTGTATTTGTTGTTGTATTTGTTGTTGCAAAAACTGTGTTTGCACTCAAAGTTAGTGCTAATGCCAGTAGCATTATCACTAAGGTTATCGATTTTCGCTTAATTTTACCGCCTCCATGTCCAAAAAATTCAAAAAAGATATTTGAGACCTTTTTGGACCATGTCTCCCTATCACTTAATGATCACTTATAAAGGTTGTGGTCTAAAATTAAAAAAAAACGAGTTCGAGAACTCTTTTTTAGTTTTAAGGTTTAATTAAAGTATTTTTTAATGGGATGTAAATTGATTCCTGTCTTCGAGACTTTATTTAGAGATTAAATACGGAAACTGGTCTTAAATAATAAATTAACACCGAAATTAATCTTTTCTGATTAAGAATATATTATCCTATCGGGTTTAAAAGCATAATTCTGGTGCAAAGAGTGCAACTAGCTTCTTATATAATTATTCTGCTAAATAAACTAATTATTGATTTTAAAATACATAATACAGTACAATTACTATGTCTCCCGTTAAAAACCACTTTATTACTAATTTTTTATTAAAATCTGTAGAAGTTTTATTAAATAGGTAGGATACATAATAAAAGTTATAAGGTTTAAAATAAAACAAATTATTGATTAAAAATGGAATGCCAAAAATGTGGGGGTTATATAAGGCGAAGAGACACTTTCTGTCCACATTGTGGTGCGAAACTCACCAGACCAAAATATAAACCTCAGCAGAAAAGTAGGAATTCTGAATATAAACCCTTGCAAGGAAGATATAAGAGGGGAGAATATCAGGATAGGGAAGAGGACTTCTACGACCAGTACATTGAAGATCAACACATGGAAGATCAGTATCAAAAAAGACCAGCCCACCAAAAACCAAGGAAAAAGAAGTACAGAGGCTACGATCTCAGCCAGTACTATCCTGATGAGGAAGAAACAGAAAGTTCCGGCATGGGAATGACCCCGATTCTATTGATACTAATTATAGCACTGCTCCTGGGTTTTATCATTGGTTTTATGATGTTTACCAGCGGTTCATTACCTTCTGTAGGATAAAAATTATCATTTTTCACCTAACCAATTATCAGCATCCACCCAGATCGAAACTACCATCTGTAACTCTTTTTTTAAGGTCCTCTGCCAGTTTCCGGGCTCTGATTATATCAGATTGACGGCAGACCATGGGTACTTCCACCAGCCTTTCATCCACACTGAACTTGATTTTACCCCTCTTCATCTGGAAGGCACCGTGGGGACAGGAATAATCGCACATCCCACATCCAAAACAGATTTCCTCATTAAAGTTACCTTTATATGCGCCTGTAGGGCATCTCTCACGGACCAAACATAATTCGCAGTTCTGGCATCCTTCTGGATAATAAACAGGCCTTTCTGTAATATTCTCCCAGACAGACGCATAATCAGTAAATCCCAGAACCTGATGCCTACCACGTATATCAGCAACTGGTAATTTGATGTCCTTGTTGGTGATGAAAGTATCCTTAAGAATATCCTCATTGAGGATGGGTATGGCAGCGGCCACACTGTTAAAGACCTCCGGACCGGCGGCAGTTTTAAAACCACCCACATATAAAGGGTCCATCTGGTGCATATCCGCTGATATCATCAGGTTAGGCTTTTCATCCGAGCTCCTGGTGCCCTGACCCAGTACCATCCCCTCAGAACCAGAAAGAAGCACCTTAGCTCCTCGCTTTATGATCCTCATATGGGGATCATTCTGCAAAGGGTTCAGTTCACCACATCCCGAGAAGGACAATCCCTTAAAAGGCCCTTCCATATTCACCGCGTTGAAGATGGAGGCCACTGATTCCAGGGAAGGATTAACGAAGGCTGTGTAGTTTTTAAATGCCAATCGGGTACCAATCATCTGTGCAGTGCCCATATCATCCATGGTTACGGTTGTTTTTAGTTTATCCCCGCTTATGGATTCCACTTCCACTTCAACTTCATTCCCCTTAATTATATCCTGAAACAGGAATCCTCCCCCGTAATCATCATGATAGATGCTGTGACTGGTCCCGTAAACTATCAAATCCACGGATCCCAGCCATTCATTGGGACAGGGGCCTGGAAACCCAGGTACTCCATTTAACAAAATTCTATTTGCCTTTTTAAATGAACCAGGTTCACCTACTTTGATATGGAAAATAGCGGCTGTACCGGACATTATTCCACACGTTCCACTGGTTACAACGTCGACTTCATCGAATTCAGGTTCCTCACCGTTCCTAACCAGATCGCTAACTTCCTCTGCGGTGAGTACCGTTGCTTCACCACCAACTATCCTCTGTTTTATATCCTGTAGGGTTCTGCTTTTCATGTTCATTACTCTTTGATCCTGATGGGATTTAGTTAAATTAATTTGATGGATTTAGTTAAAATCAATCTTGATTGGATTTGGACTAAAAATCAAATTTTAGTATTAGATCAATTTTTGGTCGGATTTATCAGATTCTTTTTCCTTAACCCGGTTTAATAATTCCTGGTTTTCTTCCATTAACTTTTTAAGGAGTAAATCTTTAATTTCCAGGGATTCGCTGTCGCTGGGGTCAATTTCAATTGCCCTGTCCAGGCTCTGCAGTGCATCATAGGGCTTGTCCAGCAGGGAAAAGGCGGTGGCCATGCCCTTCCAGGCCTCCACATTCTGCGGGTCGCTGTGGGTTATCGTCTCATATGCTTCCAGGGCAGCCAGGTAGTTGCCTTCCTTAAATGAATTATCACCCACTTCCTTCCAGTAGGCTATTTCTTCCTTTATGGATTCTTGTTGAGTCATATTAATCACCGTGAATACTGTAAATTACGATATTATCCTATTTTTTCCAGGTACTTCGAAACTGCATCCAGTGCTTCGGCTATTTTCGTCGTGTCGCGTCCTGCTCCCTGGGCCAGGTTTGGTTTACCTCCCCCACCACCGTCCATTATACCAGCAGCCTCTTTAATAACATCATTGATTTTAATACCCTTCTCCAGGGCTTTTGGTGATGCAGCGCCGGCGATTTTACCTTCACCGTTTATGATAACCACCACATCGGCTTTACCAGTTTCAGTGAGGTTTGAGGCGATCTTCACCAGTTCCCCCATATCTGCTTCTATCTGTTTGTTGAGTACAATTAGTTCTCCAACCGTTTCTGTCTGGCTGGTGATGCCCTCAATCTTTAGTGATGCAATTTCATTTTTCAACCGGTTTATTTCATTTTTAAAGGCCTTCCATTCGGTGAAGAACCTTTCACAGGTCTGGGGGAGCTGCTCAGCATCCACCTTGAACACTCCGGAGCTTTCCTTCAGGAGGTTATCATTGTTTTGCACGGCTTTTATGGCCGATTCACCGGCTGAAAATTCTATCCTCTCCACTCCGTCCTGGATCCTCTCGGTCCTGGTGATCTTGATCAATCCAATATCACCGGTCTGATTGCAGTGGGTTCCTCCGCAGGCCTGGACGTCTGTTCCCTCTATTTCAACGGTCCTGATATTCATCCCAGGTACCACTCCACCCTGGTATAGTATGAACCCGTATTTTTTCTCGGCCATGGTTCTCTCCAGCCAGAAGGTGTTCACGTTGATGTTGTCCATCACCAGCTTGTTGGCCACTAGTTCGATTTCCTCAAGTTCTGGGGGCGTGATCCTCTTGTAGTGTGAGATGTCGATCCTGGATTTATCCACACCCTTCTGGGCTCCGGCCTGCCAGATATGGTCGCCCAGTACCTTCCTGGCCGCGGCAACTATCAGGTGTGTAGCGGTGTGGTTCTGGGTTAAAATCTTCCTATGGGATGGGTCCACGTGGCCTTTGATGATCTGGCCCTGGTAGGGGTGTACTTTCCGGATATCCTCTTCACTAACCTTGTGGAGGACTATGTCATCCACTTTTTCGGCGTGGAGGACCTCCACTTTTTCTCCACGTATATCCAGGGATCCTATATCGGATGGTTGGCCCCCTCCTTCTGGATAGAATAGCGTACGATCTAATATGACGTTGTCATTGTAGGTTCCAATTACGTGGGCTTCAAACTCATAATTTGAAGGGTCATCATAAAATAACAGTTCTGTGGTGGGATAGTCCAGCTCAATTGCTGCTTTTTCTTCAGGTATCTCCTCGGAGTGTTCTGAAGCCACCAGAGTATAGAAGTTATCCGGGATATTTGCATCGAAGTTTTCCTCTTTAGCTATTTCATCTACAGATTCCGGGGGGATGCCGTGGGAGTCATAGAGCATTATAAGGGATTCCAAGGGTATTTTATCTTCCCCATCCTTTTTAAGATAATTTATGGTCTTTTTAACCAGTTTTTTACCTTTACTAACTGTTTTGTAGTACCTTTTTTCTTCCAGGTTGATTATATCGTTTATATGTTCCTGGTGCTGTTTTATCTCCGGGTAGCTCTTTTTCAGGTAGTCCAGCTGTAATTTCATCATATCCTCCAGGGACTCCTCCAGCTGGAGCTCCTTCATGAAGCGAATGGTTCTCCTTAAAATTAAACGGGCCAGGTACCCGTCTTTAACGTTGGAGGGTACCACTCCATCTGCTAGCATAAAGGCCAGGCAGCGGGTGTGATCAGCTATTATATAGACGGATTCTACTGGTTTTGTTACCTTCACCAGTTCCTCTACTGGTATCTCTAATTTCTCGGCCACCCTGTTTCGTAGTGCCTTCAGGTCGGCTATGTCTTCGATGTCCATCATCCCGGCCACCCGGGCGTTTTCTGCCAGGATCTCATCATCCACCTGTACATTGCCCATTGCCTTTAGCTGATCTACCACAGGGCCGAAAGCTGATTCATAAGCAGTGGCTGTGCCCTGGCTTATCCAGGCGAACCTTTCCAGGCCGTAGCCGGTGTCCACGATTTTAAGTGGTATGTTCTTCAGTCCTTGGGATGTGGTGCGGTATTTTATAAATACCAGTGTGGCCAGTTCCACTCCCTGGACACAAATCTCGTAGCAGGGGCCGGCGTTTCCTCCGCCTTCCCACCATGATTCGATGAATGTGATCTCCTCTGGGTTGATGCCGATGTGCTTGATGAAGTCGTGGCAGTATTTGATGGTTTCATCTTCCCAGTAGATGTGATTTTTATCTGAGTTGAAGGCGTGGTGTCCTCCCATGGTGAAGCAGGTCATGTGCCTGCCAGTACGGCCTACGTTGTCCACATCGTTGAGTCTTATGGATGGCTGGGCAACTACCAGTGGATTGGCTGGGGGCTCCACCATACCAGAGGTGACCCATGGTTGGAAGTCGTAGATGGAAGCTCCCACTAGAAATACATCATCCCTCCACCTTTTGGCCAGGACTGGGTACCTTCCAATAGGTGTGTGATCGTTTTCACTGAAAAAATCCAGGAAAGTCTTTTGGATGGAGTGCAGGTCATACTTTTTCCGGGTTGCGGGGTTACCGATAAACCCGTATTCATCGCAGGGTGCGTCGCCACAGGTTTGTCTGTCGACTGCAGTCCAGAAATCCTTACCACAGGTTATGCAGGTTTTTTTAGTGTATCCCAATTTATTGAATTGTTCAGACATAGTGATCATCGGATATTTTTGGTAAAAAATTAGTTTAGATAGAGTTTGTTTTAGATTTCTATTTACTTCTATATTTTGTTTCATCATTTGAAATATTGTTTTAGAAATATTTATGGATATTTTGAATTTTTCGGGTAGAGTATTATATAGTTGTATTGATTATTTTTCAGATACCTTAAACAATACAAAGTATTATAAAATCCCAGACTTGTTTTCTCAGGCATCTTACTAATCTAAATCTTTAAATATAGTTTCAAACATAATAACATTTGTAAGAGTCTTTTAATAATAATTGTTTTTAAGACTGGTGGTATAAAAATGGATGACAGCAATAATAATTCTAAATCTCTATTGAAAAAGGCATATAATTGTAAAAGTAATGAGTTTGAATCAATGCTTGAAAAAATAGATGATGAACTTCGAAAAAACAAAAACGATCAGGATGCACTCACTGCTAAATTAGTCTTAACCAGTAAAATGGCTGTAAAAAGAATTGATTCAAAATAGTAAATAGGAAATTAATTAATGGACTTAATTAATTGACTAATTTTTTTTAAAATTAAATTTTATATACTCTTTTTTGTAAATTAAAAGAAAATTATACTTTTTTTAATAAAAATAGTTTAAAAGAAATAGGAAAATCGTTTAAAGAAAAATTGAAAATAGAAAAAGAAAATTAACCAAAGAGAGCGCCGAGACCGGCTGCTGCTTCTTCTTCTTTTTCTTCTTCAGATTCTTCCTCTTCTTCCTCTTCTTCTTCTGGAGTTTCCGCGGTGGCGGGTGCTGCGCCTGCTGCGGCGGGTGTTGCTGCGGTTAAAGCAGTTTTTTCTATGGCTTCATCGATATCCACATCTTCTAAAGCTGCAATTAAAGCCTTAACCCTGGCGTCGTCTACTTCGGCTCCAGATGCGTCCAGTACCTTCTTCACATTTGCTTCATTAATTTCCTGACCTGTTGTGTGCAATAACATTGCTGCGTATACGTATTCCATATGATTCACCTTCTAAATTGTCTATAAAATTTACGAATTTAAGAATTTCTTATTTGAATCCTTTTTAATCCTTTTATACAGATTTTAATTTTTTTAATTATTCATTATTTATATTTTTTATCTAAAGAGAATTTTTCTATCCGAAGAGAGCACCTAAACCGGCTGCTGCTGCTTCTTCTTTTTCCTCTTCAGATTCTTCCTTCTCTTCTTCGGGAGGTTCTTCATCTTTGTCTTCTTTGGGTTCTGGGGCTGGTGCTGTGCTGGAACTCAGTTTAGCTTGCAGGTCATCATCCACAGCTTCAGCATTTTTAGAAGCTATTTCAGAGGCCAGTGCCAACATCTGTGAGTATGCCTTAGGCACCAGTATGCCGATGGTCTTATCATTCAGTATTTCAGAGTTCACCGCCAGATTCAATGCATTTGTTGCTGCATTGGATAAGAGTATCGGCATGGATACAGCGTTGAATATCTCTGCATTAACTGACAGGTTTAAAGCACCAGCATAAGCACTTTGGATATCGGATAATGTTTTTTCCGGGTCGATGGTTAAAAGATCCGATGTGTAGATGGTCTCTTCCTCATAGGCTGCTTTGAGATCTATACCCACTTCCAGGGGGTGGATGTCAAGACGGGTGAGGATACTGGCCACTTCGGCGGAGATCTTCTCTCCTTCTTCTACCACGACTTTATCCTTCTGTATAACTATCTTTCCCTTATCGATCTTGGCTGGAATCCCAATCTTTTGGAGCTCTCCCAGCATAGGGCCTGGTGGAAATGCAGTGTCACCTTCAGGAACCACTATATCAGCAGGAGCGATGCTACCTGCCTTGGCAGGTGCCTGGGTTTTACTGTCCTCCAGTATCTTGAAGAGTTTAAAGGGATTCATATCCGTGAAAATTAAGGCTGGCTGCCCATCCATATGTTTACTTAGGGATTCTATGTTGGATTTTTTGCTGTCTTGAAGGGCCAGGCTCATGAGAGTTTTCCTGGACATCTTAATGAGTGCACTGTCCTTTAAGGTTCGGCGCATCTTTTGAAGTTGGGGGGCAGGAATATCGGCCAGATCAGCCATACCCACTACTTTGTGGCTTCCGATAAGACCTTTAAGATCTTTAACCTCTTCTTTCTTCCAATCTGCAACATGAGGCATTTAGATCACCCTCGCTACAGGACCCATACTGGTCTTCACGTACATGGATTTTATCTGGTTTCTACCTTTTTCCAGATTTCTATCCAGTATTCCCAGTATAGTTTCAATGTTTTCTGCAATATGTTCATCATCCATTTCCTGAGTTCCTACCAGGGCCTGGATAACGGGCTGATTTTTTATTCTTATATTTACAGTATTTTTCAGTCGGTCTATTATAGGATCTGGCTTTGCACTAGCTGGAACTGGTTTGGGCATCTTCTTCCTAGGTCCCAGTACCGGTCCCAGGAACCTACCCACTAAAGGCATCATATCTGCCTGGGCGACGAAAAAGTTGTACGTGTTTGCCATTCTCTTGGCCTCTTTCCGATCTTTACCCAGTTCTTCCAGGTCAGATTTGGTTATAACCAGATCTGCCCCGGCATTTTTTGCCTGAAGTGCCAGTTCTCCATCTGCTATAAAGACGATCCTAACATCCTTCCCCCGTCCTTGAGGGAGGAACACTTCTTCATCTATACGGTTTTCCGGCTTTTTCACGTCTAAATCCTTGATGTTAATCACCACATCAATGGATTGTGTGAAGTTTCTCGGCTTTGCATCTTCCTTAGCCTTCTTCACCGCTTCCAAAATCTCTTGTTTCATTCAATTCCTCCATGAACTTTTTGGGTGAAAAGTTCATTTCCAAATTTCTTGTGTTTTACTGTTTCTTCGCCAATTATTTGTTAATTGATGAAATGGAATTTAGTTATATCAGGGTTAAGCTTATCTATCAGGCTTAAGCACTTTCAACTAGTACATCGTCGTATTTACCCTGATCTATTTCTTGCTGCACTTCTCTGGGGTCTTTTCCTTCCACGGTTAACCCCATACTTACACAGGTCCCTATAACTTCTTTGGCAGCGTTTTTATAATCGTTAGAGAGTAGAGCGTCGAACTTCATCCGGGCAATCTTCAGGGCCTGTTCCACTTTGAGATCCGCTACTTTATCAAGACCGGGGTCTTGGGATCCCTTTTCTATGTTGAGTTCGTCCTTGATGAGAGCTGTGGTTGGTGGTGTTCCCACGGTTACTTCGAATTCTTTGGTGCCCACGTCCACTATGATCTTAACTGGGACCTTCATTCCCTCAAAATCAACTGTTTTCTGGTTTATCTGTTCAACTACCTGCATCATGTTAATGCCCAGCGGACCGATTGCCGGACCGAGTGGTGGTCCAGGAGTTGCTTTACCGCCGTCTATAAGAATTTTTATAGTTTCTTTAGCCATTAATCTGCCTCCTTTTGTATTAGGCGTATTTGATCGCCTTTAACTGTAACTGGTATTGGAACTGCGGCTTCGATGAGTTCTAAAACCACGTCTTCCTTGGATTCATCTATCCTAACTACTTTGGCCTTCTCTCCCTTGAAGGGTCCTGATATTAACTCCACGATACTTCCCTTTTGAATGGAAGCAATTATAGGTTCTGGGTTTAAAAAGTTCTGCACTTCTTCGTAGGGTATCTGCCCTTCAATAGCACCCTTCATATGGAGGACTTTGAAGGCAGGATTCTGCATATCCAGTTTACCTGAAGATTCCACCAGGATGTATCCCTTTAAACTTTCCGGGACTAAAATAGCATTAACTTCAAGATCGCTACTTTTAACGTTCCTGGCTATGATCCGGGCCACATTCTTTTCTTGGCCAACCAAAGTTCTTATTGCATAAATCACAATTATCACATACCAAATGGGAATTTACATAATTTGTACATTAAATATTTTAAAGTTTATTATTATTATACTAATTTGATAGAATGTCGAAAAGTTAGAAGTTATGGAATAAAATTTAGTTCTATGTTTATAAAAAATTTCGATGATGATAACAATTTTCTTAAAAGTTTCCTGATAATTTTAATCTAATTCATAGGTAACCCAGTAATTGAACTACTATACTTATAACGAAACCTATGACACCTATAATTATTATTCCCAGCCCAGTTATCTTGGAAACATTTAAATATTCCTCTCTATCGGGCCTTTTAGACACTCTTAGAACTCTCTGGTTCATTTTAATAAATCGAACAACGGATTCTTTGTTTAATTTCATAGAAATACCTGCTCTAGTTAATTCATTTATAAAATAAGAATTAAGAAATTTAGAGATAGATAACAATAGCTTATTTTTAGGATTTATAAACTTTTCCTTTATGGGAGATGGTATATACTAAAGTCAATACTTGCACAAGGGACATAATCCAAATTTCCCTCACCGGCCTTCCCTTCTCAGAAGGACTTATTTAAAAAACATCATCGATAAAGTCTTCTAAAGCGGATTCAGGAATGGAATCTTTTGTTTTTTCTTCGATGAATTCCTTTTCACCAGGCATGCCAAAAATGTGAGGAGAATGCACACCGGCTACTACGATGGTAGTGCGTATGGTGTTGTCCAGGTCTTCCTGGATCTGGGTACCCCAGATTATGTTGGCATCAGGGTCTAATTCATCGGCTACAATCTGCACGACCTTTTCGGCTTCCTGTAGGGTCAGGTCTGAGCTTCCTGATATGTTTATCAGTGCGCCTTTAGCATTTGATATGTCCAGATCTAACAGGGGACTGTTCAAGGCTTCGTGTACAGATTCTATGGCTCTGTCTCCTGAGTCTGATTCACCCATTCCGATCATGGCCATTCCAGAACCCTTCATTATACTTCGGATGTCTGCGAAGTCCAGGCTCACCAGACCGGGTCTGGTTATCAGTTCAGTTATTCCCTTCACTGCTCTTCCTAACAGTTCATCTGCTACCATAAAAGCCTTGTTTATAGGTAGGTTGGGAGCTACCTCCAGAAGCTTATCGTTGGGTATCACGATTACCGTATCAGCGGCGGCCTGTAATTTTTCCAGACCTTTTTCTGCGTTTTCACGTCTGCGGAGTCCTTCTGCACTGAAAGGCAGGGTAGCCACGGCTATAGTTAAGGCGCCGATTTTTTTGGCTAGTTTAGAGATGATTGGTGCTGAACCAGTACCTGTACCGCCTCCCAGTCCGCAGGTCACAAAGACCATGTCGGCTCCGTCGAGTTTTTCCCTGATTAAATCTTCGCTTTCCTCTGCACTTTCTTCCCCTATCTCTGGTTCACCACCGGCACCTAATCCACCACAGGTTTCCCTTCCAATTAAGATTTTTTGGTTGGCGTTTGAGTAGAAAAGGTCCTGTGCATCGGTGTTTACTGAAATAGTCCCTGCACCTTCTATTCCGATCTCGGTGAGTCTGGAAACAGTGTTGTTCCCGGCCCCTCCAGTTCCGATAACGAATATTTTTGCCCTGCTTCTGTTTATGATATCTTCGAGTTCCCGGTCTATGTTGTCGTCATGTGAAATATGCTCTGGCACTGCTGATCTTTGGCTTCTTTTTTCCGATTCTTTTATGGTATTGTTTATAAGAGATTTCAATTCTTACCCCCACTGCTATTGTTACTAATCTTAATTGTGTTATTGTAATAACTTATATTTAAAAGCAACGGTTTTTTCACTGATAATTCATGACCATACATAGAATTTTTACTTTTATTTTAATAATCTCATCAACTCATAAGCAGGGGGTAATTTTGAACCTAACCATATCACCATATTACCAGATGGAGATGGATGTTGATAGAGTTGTGAAGATGGGCAAAATTTTAGGGTCGGGGCAAAGATCAGGGTCGGGGCATGGCAATGATCTCATGGATCCTCAGATCGAAAAAGTTACCCTGATGGGCGGCCTTTAAAACTACCGCGGTATCTACCCCTGTTTCAGTTCCACCAATGGCAATTATCTCAGAATCAGTTGGAAGTAGTCCCCCATCTGCCGCCATGATACTTATCTCCACACAGACCTTAATTCCCTGGGAAAACATCCGCAGTGTCTCTGCCACCACTTCTACAGGGGTTACTCCCTTAAATTTGTTGCTGATACCTCTACCCACCCCGCTGAGGGCGTGAGAACTGGTGTATGTAGGGATACCCAGATCTTCCAGTTTTTTTCCATTTTCTGATGTTACCTCCAGGCCATCCTCGCCCCGGAAACCAGCGTGATGGGTTACGTTAACTATATGAGCATCACTTATCTTTTCACCCAATTTAACAGCTGAACGACCGGTAGCAGATGCTATCACGATGTAATCTATGCCCAATTCCTCTTTCCTTTCTTTAACCAGTTCTATAACTTTATCGGTATTCTCCTCTCCAGGATTTTCAAAGTAGTGGATACTTTTCTCCATATTTAACCCTCCATGGAAATTTCTTTATATTAAATAATTTTTGGGGATACGTTAATTATATATTTGATCCAGTAAGCAAAATTTTTTAAATACGAAGACAAACATTACAATTAAATTAAAAACTGGAGTTGAAACTGATTTTCATGAATGCATTCAATTTTTTAACAGAAGGAAGGAAAAGAAAATCTGGAGAAGGGCTAACCATGATGTTAGATAAGGGTATGGGCCCGGTATCTTTAATAGATTTTCTAGAACTATCCGGTGACTATGTGGATCTGGCTAAATTTGGTTGGGGAACATCCGCTATACAAGATAGGGATTTAGTAAAAGAAAAAACTGAAATCTACCGTTCATATGATGTAATCCCCTATCCTGGCGGAACGCTATTTGAAATAGCCTATCAGCAGGATAAAGTAAATGAATTTCTTTGTGAAGCAGATGAACTTGGTTTTGATGCTATAGAACTATCAGATGGAACTATAAACATTGAACAAGCAGCTAGAGGGGAATTAATCGGTATAGTCAAGGATTATGGGTTCAGGATCATCACCGAGGTGGGGAAGAAAAATCCTGTAGAAGATCATAAAATATCCATGGAAAAACGGATTGAAATGGTGAATTTTGACCTGGATGCCGGTGCATATAAAGTCCTCATTGAAGGTAGGGAAGGAGGCAAAGGTATTGGCATATACGACAACAACGGAAAGGTCAAAGATGGTGTTGTGGACGGACTATCCCAAAAACTCGATACCAGTAAGATAATCTGGGAAGCTCCAAAGAAGGACCAGCAGGTTTACCTGATACTCAAATTCGGACCCTACGTTAATCTGGGAAATATTGCACCAGAAGAGATAATAGCTCTGGAAACCCTGAGACAGGGGCTTAGAGGAGATACTCTTGGAAAGGTGAAACTTTAATTAATTGCCTTAACTGATTTAACCTGATGTAGATTCATTTAATTAATCAAATTTGAACTGGTGGTTATTCCCACATCCGGCTTATTTTTTAATTCCTGTTTATTTGCACTGGTAAGTTCCTGGATTAATTTATCGAGTTCCTGAAGGATGGTCTGGTTCCTGTCGTGTGTAAAATTTGATTTTATGTTTTTCCTGTAGAAGTCCAGTTTTAACATGAAATTTTCCAGGTCATCTTTAAGTGGATCTTCATGGAACTCTCCGAAGCCCAATTTTTCCAGATATATGGCGTTAAGCACCTGTTCAAATTGTTTTTTCACCGGTACGCTGAAGACCGGTTTATTTAAGTAGAGTGCTTCGGATATGAGATTGAATCCTCCATTGGTTATAACTGCCTGGCAGGATGCCAGATCATGGTAGAAATAGTTCTCATTGAAACTTCTATAGGATAAGTTCTCATCTTCCTGGTCTTTATGGAAGCCGTAGATAATAAATCTATAATCCGTTTCCTTAAGAAGCTTTATAAGTTCCGTATTCGAGGTGCTGGTTTGATATACAAAGATGTGAGTTCCTTCTTTGCATTTAAGGGTTCTTTTATCACCTTTAAGGGTTTTTTCCTTGCCTTTAAGCCTCAGAATTCTTTTTCTTAGAACAGGGGGGAAGATCCTGACTCTTCCCGGGTTTACCAGAGGGGGATAGTAAAAGCTGGTTATTAGATAAACGCTGGGCAATTGAATAAATGAGCGAATCACCCCTTCTGCCTTTAATTTATCTTTAAGATATTTATACGGTACATCAGTTTGGCAGTGAGTC
Organism: Methanobacterium sp. UBA279; assembly: GCA_002502855.1. Lineage (GTDB taxonomy): Archaea > Methanobacteriota > Methanobacteria > Methanobacteriales > Methanobacteriaceae > Methanobacterium_A. The sequence goes on along the minus strand of DAQK01000003.1, from coordinate 2,907 downwards.
ACCACATGGGTGTGATCCAGACTGATAAAGGGTACTCTTAATATTTTACTCAGAAGGTTGGTATAAAACTCGAAATCTGATATTATGATATCTGGTTGGAATTCTTTGGCAAAATCCTGCATGTAGGTAAGGTTTTTATGTAAATCAAGGGGTAGGTCCTTAATCCCATTAAAAAATGTTTTAGCACTATTTACCTGGTTAGCTTCATAAACGGTGTTAAAGCCTCCGATCTGGTGTACGTTATCGAATTTCTCAGAGAGGTAATCGTAGGATCGGCCATGGGCAAAAATAGATACTTCATTTTTCCCGAGAAGGTGTTCTACAATCACACCACTGCGTATGGCATGGCCCATTCCCTCTCCACACACTCCGTAGAGGATTTTTTTACCTATTTCAGGAGATTTTACATTAAACTCTTCAAGACTGCTACCCGGCATTCTGAAGTTAGTTACTCTATTTGTTTTAGGCAAATTTTCGCCTCCGATACATCTTAAAGATTTTGAAACCGTTCGAAAGGTTATCTGAAGATCTTGCACTTTGTGAATTATATTACACATTTCTCCTATTTAATTCTAAAGGAAAAATTCTTTAACAAAATAAATTCTAAAGTTAGATTAATATGAGCACATCAAATTCTAGGGGTGAATATAAAATCATCCCTGTTGTCACTGATTATATAAAGCCCGGAGAACCTTATGATCCCATCATACATCAGGCCTCAAAATATCTGGAAGACGGGGATTTCCTGGTTATCTCGGAAACACCCATAGCCATTTCCCAGGGAAGGATAGTGGATGAACAAAACATCAAGCCTTCTATAGCAGCTGTGCTTCTAGCAGACGTATGGTCCCGGTACATCTGGGGATACATTTTCGGGCCACTATTTGGAATAAAGAGCAGAACAGTAGGAAATCTAAAAAAATTACCTAAAGAAGCCAGGAATCATAAACAGTTAATATTAGATTATTATGGACTTAAACACGCCCTTAAACCTGCATCTGAAGCAGGGGTTGATTTAAGCAACGTCCCGGGGACCAGTGTCTGCCTCCTGCCAGAGGATCCGGAGGGTGTGGTGGCGGATATAAGCTCGAAAATCAGATCCCACTACAGGAAGGATGTTACAGTTATGATCGTGGATACAGATGTTACTTACCAGTTTCGTGGAACTAAATTAACATCCATTCCACTGGCCATGCCCGGTATAAAAAAGGATCTGGGCATACTTGCCTATCTATTAGGGAGGATAGGGACAGTTAAAGGACCAACCCCCCTGGCGGCATCCAGGAGTGAAAATATAGATAAAATTATCAAAATAGCGAAGATGGCAGAGGATTACCAAAAAGAAAAGGATACCAGTATGGAAACAGTATATGATATGAAGGAAACATTCCATGAGGATATAACTGGAGTTACTATCGAAATGCTGGAATCTGTTGAGCATACCCCAGCGGTTATTGTCAGGGAGCGATGATGTTGTTTTTTTAAACAAGGGGATTAAGGTGTTGTTATTTACTGATAACATAATAGTCACAAAGATATGATACTATCCACACCATATTCACAAAGATATAAATACCATCTGGATCATATAATAAGTACTGATTAGAGATATTTTTAAGGTCATTACTGTTTGAAATTTATCTATTTAACAACTCGGTTGATTAAAAAATTCAAGAATACAAATATATTCTTGGTTTTTTTAATATTGACCTTTAAAAATTGGACTTATTAAAATTAAAACTTATATAAAAAGAACTTAATGCAAATTCATTAAGTCTAGTAAAACATGGGAGGAACTTGAATGTTTAACGACACAGCAGTACAGGAAATACTGACCAGCATAACCAACGACGATGAAAACAGTTTTTCTATCATCAAGTGCATGTTGGAAGGTAAAACCACGGATGAGGAGATAGCTGAGGTTACAGAAATTAGACTCAACATAGTAAGGAGAGTCCTATACAAACTGTACGATGCAGGAATCGCCAGCTACAAGAGAAGTAAAGATCCAGAAACACAATGGTACACCTACAACTGGACTTTTGAAGAGAAGAAGGTATTCGAGATTTTAGACGAAAAATATGAAAAATATTCCAAAGAAGTCAACGATTCACTGGAATATGAAGAAGGAAACATGTTCTTCGTATGTAAAAACAACGATCACAGATACAATTTCGAAGAAGCCTCTGAAAATAACTTCACCTGCGGAGAATGTGGAGCTCCACTGGAATATCAGGACAACTCCGCAATAATAGATGAATTAAAAGAATTAAAAGATAGAATCAACTAATTCTATTTAATCTATTAAATCCTGAGCATCTTTTTAATTTCACTTAGGGGGCCTAATTGAATCTTAAACTATTAGAAGATTTAAACTCCTCCACATACCTAATTGAACATTCTAAAGCTGTATTAGCTAAAGCTCTGGAAATAGCAACTAATTTTGATGTAGATTTAGAAATAGTCCGTGCTGGAGCACTACTCCACGATGTGGGACGGACGAAAACCCAGGGGGTCCGCCATGGGATAGAAGGTGCACAGATTTTAAGGGAACAAGGTTTCCCGAAAGATGTGGTGAGGATTGCAGAAGTGCACATCGGTGCCGGAATACCACGCAATGAGGCGTGCCTGTTAGGCCTGCCCTGCCAGGATTACCTGCCGGTAATCCTAGAAGAAAAGATTGTAGCCCACGCCGATAACCTGATACACGGTACCCGGGAAGTTTCCCTGGAATTTGTAGTGGAGAAATGGAAAAAAAGCATGGGAAAAAACCACCCATCCATTGATCGTCTGAGAAAACTCCACGGCGAACTGATCATATAACTCGTATCTAGTATCATATAAACTCTGTATCTAATTTTATAAATTAAAAAAAAGATACTGAGAATTTCGATTTACTGTTTGATC
>DAQK01000050.1 GCA_002502855.1 Methanobacterium sp. UBA279 | reverse complement strand
ATAACTTTATTAATAAAATAAAATCATTATATTAAAATAATCAAAGAAACAACCAAAATTATCAGAGAAAAATCTTAAATTGACAGAAGTGGCTATTAATAACAAAATTTAATAATAATAAAGTTATTATGAAATCATGCTAATGGATATGGGGTGAATTTATGAATAAAATAAAAAAATCAATTTTGATCGCTACAATATTATTTACTTTTGTTTTTATATTCTCTAACTGTGTTTCTGCTGCTGATCCCACTAAAGAGTTGATTACTCAAACACCAACAGGAGGAGCAGAAAATTCACAAAGTGCAAACCCGTCTGTAAGTGCGGATGGCCGCTATGTTGCATTCCAATCCGGTGCATCCAATATAGGTAACGGTAGTAGTGGAAGAGGAATACAAGATATCTACGTATATGACCGCGCGACAAATACCACTGAATGGATTACCCATACTCAATTTGGAGGAGCAGCTAATGGAGACAGTTATTCTCCTTCAATAAGTAGTAAAAATGGCAATTACACTGTTGCATTTGTTTCAGTAGCCACTAATTTAGGGCCTGATCCCTCCGTTCGCTATGGTAGTGGAAATGGAATTAAAGATATTTTTGTGTATAACAGCACTACAAAAAGCGTTACATGGATCACCCATTCCCCAAATGGAGACCCGGCCAGTAATCACAGTTCAGCACCGGTTATCAGTGCCGATGGGACCACTTTAGCCTTCCAATCCACAGCCAAGAATTTAGGTACAGGGGGAAGTGAATATTACGTTTCAGATATCTATATATATGATCTTACTTCCAATGCCTCAAACAACTATCCGGTATGGATAACCCACACCATTGAAAGAAAAACAGCTAACGGTGCCAGTATGAACCCATCAATCAGTGCCGATGGACGATACATTGCCTTTGAAACTTTAGCCACTAATTTAGGGTCTAATCCAAATGTAAAATTTGGAACTGGTAATGGAATTAAGGATATATTTGTATATGACTCAGTTTTAAAGAAATTTTCTTGGATAACTATTCGTATACCCAATGTATGGGCCGATTTTCCAGGAGGACCCTTCACCGTTCCCTTTACTGTCGGTTTGAACATGGATGAACCGGGTACTATTTATTGGTCTTATAATGGTGTTGCATGGAATAATTATACTTCAGTTCAGCCAGTGATCACTACAACTACTTATCTTTACTTCTATGGAAATACAACTGATGGTAGGGTTTCTAGCCTAAAATCTGAATATTACATCTTGTCTAGCGGCGGTAGTCAACCTCTGGTTTGGGCTAGTCCGTCACAAGGGACATATTACAATTATGTAGATGTTGATTTATTTATGGATCTGCCAGGAGCTATTTATTATTCTTTAAATGGTGGATCTTATGTAACTTATGCAGACACTATTAAAATCACACAAGATACTTTTCTCCGATTCTTTGGAATTTCAAGTAATACTAATATAAAATCTGCTATTGGATCCGAAGAATACATAATAATTGGAGCACCTATTGGTGGTATTAATCCTTCAATCAGTGCTGATGGAAGTTTATTAGCATTTGAATCAGGTAATAATATCTATTTCTACAACGCTATTACAGGGAAAACAAAATTAGTCACACAGACAATATTAGGAGGAGCAGCGAATGGTACTAGTGTCAATCCCTCAATCAGTGGTAACGGTAAATATATAGCATTTGAATCGCTTGCAAATAATTTAGGACCTGATCCAAATCAACCTTATGGTAGTAATGTTGAGGGTATAATTTTTTGGTCAGGCAACCGTAGAGTAGACATTTTTGTATATGACATGGAAAAAGGGATCTTTAATTGGGTCACCAAAAACCCCAACTACGGCCCTGCAAATGGTAATAGTTACACCCCTTCATTAAATTATGATGGAACGGTGTTAGCATACAGTTCATCTGCCAATAATTTAGGACCCGGCGGTTCTGGTGTTTACAGAGATATTTTTCTGGAGGACAGTGGATTACAGGTGACTGTTGATAAAAAAGCTGGAAGTTACAAAGGCCCATTAACTGTAAGGCTATCAGTGATTAATGGTTTAGGTGATATTTATTACACTATAAACGGTAAGGATCCCCAAACTTCTGCAGGAATCAAATATACCGGTCCGATCATCATAACAGCAGATACTCTTCTTAGATATAGTGGAAAAGGATCTGATGGTGTATGGAGTCTTAACTACAGCCAAAAGTACGTGATAAAAAAATCACCAACTGTAACTGTTAATCCAGTGGGCGGTACTTATACCACCGTTAAGACTGTGACTCTAACTACCAAAGACCCGGATAGTACGGCGACCACATACTATACCACCGATGGCAGTGATCCTAAAACCAGCGGAACTCGTAAGACCTATAAAAATCCGATTCAGATAGGTTCCACCACTGTCTTGAGGTTTATAGCTGTGGATCCAGATGGAAACTGGAGTCCTAGTTACAAACAGACTTATACCATTAATCTACCCAAAAACACGATAACTATAGCCCAGTTAAATTCTGCAGCGGCTTCTGTGAGAAAATACTATGAAACCAATTCTAAAAAATTGCCACCCAGTGTCAAAATCAACGGTAAAACTTACACCATGGCTCAACTACTATATCTGCTGGTAACAGCCACGATTAATATGAATACAAATAATTTAAACCCAATAACAGCAAAAACCGTTAATTCAGCGCCCAGTCCATCAGGAACCATAAAGAATGGAAATATACAGAAAACAAGCTACATTTCCTATGCTAAGAGCATTCAGAAATACATCAACACCAATGGACGCGTCCCTAACTACGTGTCAACTAATTTAGGGAAAATGCAGTTCAAATATATGGTTTATATGTACACCAAAATAGTAGACTACTTTGTATCTAATAAGAGACTTCCAAATTATGTGGCTATGACTAAATAACTCATTTAACCTTTTTTATTTTCTTTTTCTTTATTTAAACCTAATATAATGAATTGGCTTGAAAAAGCTAATCTTATTAACAAGTTGCCTATATAAATAGATATAAAAAAGATCGCTCATGTCCTTGTTGTTGTACATCTTTTGCACCTTAAATTTGATACAAATGTCGATTCAGATAAGTCCAAGAGTTCAAGTCATTCTTGCATTAAATTAATCGAACTTACAATTTAATGTATCGCCGCATTTTTGCACATGTTCGAGGGTAAGAGCGAAAAAGATATTTAATAGAGGGATTGTATGGTAAAATGGGGACCAGTGATTGTTGGTTTTATTTTAGGAATAATACTTGCAAACTTATTTGCAATGGCCGGCCTATGGGGTGGTGCGAATTTAGGACTCTTCATAGCCGGATTAATAGTGGGACTTTGGGTGCATGAAGGTATCCTGGGCGGCCTGTGGAATGCCACAGTAGCCGGGGCTTTCGGAGCTATAGTTTTAGCAATACTATTTATTATCACCGGAACGATCTTCGGTGGCCTGGCAGGATTAGCAGCCGGCCTGGTAACCGGGATAACTTTAGTTATAGCCGCATTAATTGTCAACATAATTTCTATGGGTATCGGCGGAGCCATTGGTGGATTGATCAGTGGTAGCGACTGAAGGAAACTTCTTTTTTTTAAAAAAACCTAATTTATTTTTTATTTTATATATTTCCATAATTTTTATTTTTCCATAAAATTATCTACTCTTTTAAACAGATAATTCTACATGACTATTAACCCTAAAATCGAGAAATTATTTTCTAATTATAGAGAGTATACGGGTGAAAGTCCAGGAGGTTTTTTAGGTCTCTTGAATCCTGAAAATCTAGAAATAGGCGGCCTAAAATCTCTTGGAAAGGCCTAAAATCTCTTGGAAAGGCCTAAAATCTCTTGGAAAGGAAATGCAAATAGGATCAGGTGTATTAGAAAGTGGAATTAGTGGGATGCATTTTAAACCCATGGAACTTGAAAAAAAGGAAAAGCTGGTTCAAGACTTAAAGAAGCCGTGAGAATATATGGCTTGATGGGAGAAGAAATAGAACAGATAACTGAAAATCAACCAAGAGACTATTGTCTGTATGTAATCGTCATACTCATTGATATAACGTCTTCTTTGTTAAACCACATAGAGATATCACAGGAATAAAAAAAAAGAATTTCTGAAGGAATATCAGTCAATCAGTACAAATTCCTTCTTAGGAGCTCCACAAACCGGACAGATATCTGGTGCTTCCTTTTCCACGGTGTTTCCACAGAAATTACAGACATAGTAGCTGGTCTCTACGTTTTCTCCCAGAGTCTCTAGAGCCTTTATGTATAGGCCGGCGTGGATTTTTTCCACCTTGTTGGCCACATCAAAGGTCCAGGTGGCTGCTTCCTCACCAGCTTCCTTTGCTTCTTCTATAAAACTTGGGTACATTTCAGTAAATTCTTCAGTCTCGCCGTTTATTGCTTCTTTGAGATTTTCCTCAGTATTTCCTATACCATTCATCACCGTGAGGTGGTTGTGGGCGTGTACAGTTTCCGCGGCAGCTGCAGCACGGAACAACCTCGCAACCTGGCGAAAACCCTCTTCATCCGCTTTCTTCGCGAAAGCCAGGTATTTCCTGTTAGCTTGTGATTCACCGGCAAATGCTTCCCTTAAATTATTCAACGTACTCATTTTTTTTATCCTCCCAAAATAATAAGCAAACTAATGGTGAATATACATTTGGTTTAAAAACATTATTAAACTTCCCTTAAATTATTCAACCTCTCAAAGGTATCATAAATTTTCAAACTCTTCAAAAACCCTCAAGGATTTGGCCAGAGCATCAGTTTCTGCAATGGCAGAACCTAACAATATAGCCAGATGCAGTTGATTGTTAGTGGCTCCAAACTCCTTTGCCACTTTAAGATGTGTTAATAGACAATGGTCAGCACCCAATGCAGATGCAGCCCCTATAGATATGAATTCTTTAGTTAAAGGTGGTAAAGATTCATCGGTCATTAGAACATCTAATTTATTATAATATGCCTTCAATGCGGCTGGATTTGTGGATAATACCTGAAAGATCTTGGGTACAAAACCAAAATAACTCTTAATACTATCCAATATGGTATCTGCATCAATATTTTCATTTTGTTCGTCCGTATTCATTTTAAATATCTCCCAATTGTATTATTATGTCCAACAGAAAAAGAATACATTTTTTTATGATTAGACAATAAAACATGAACAACTAATATTGAATATTAAAATACAACATTATAAGGGTAACGAAGATGATAACCGTTAACGAAAACTTATGTAAGGGATGTAATCTATGCACAGAATTCTGTCCCCAAAAGGTGTATAAGGAATCGGAAAAACAGGGCAAGAATGGAGTCCACGTCCCAGTCCCGGTGGACGAGGAAAAATGCAAAAAATGCGGGTTATGCGCTTTAATGTGTCCAGATCAGGCGATAAGAATTGATGAGGAGGACAACGATGAGTGAACAATTTTTTATACAGGGCAACGAAGCCTGCGCCCGGGGAGCCATCGAAGCCGGCTGCCGGTTCTTCGCAGGATACCCCATAACCCCTTCAACCGAGATAGCAGAAGATATGGCCCTCTTCCTGCCTAAAAAGGGAGGATCATTCATCCAGATGGAAGATGAAATCGCAGCACTGGGAGCAGTTATCGGTGCAGTATGGGGCGGCCAGAAAGGAATGACCGCCACTTCTGGGCCGGGATTTTCCCTGATGCAGGAGCATATTGGATTTGCGGTGATGACAGAAACACCACTGGTAATCGTGAACATGCAAAGAGGCTCCCCCTCGACTGGACAGCCCACCATGGCTTCTCAAAGCGATATGATGCAGGCTAAATGGGGTTCACACGGTGACTATGAAATAATAGCATTATCACCATCATCCGTCCAGGAGTGCTTTGATTTTACAGTGGAAGCCTTTAACCTGGCAGAGAAATACAGGGTGCCGGTGATGGTTATGAGCGATGAAATAGTGGGGCACATGCGGGAGAAAATCACCATCCCAGAAGAAGTGGAAATAACCTACCGCCAGATGCCCGAGGAAGGTCCGGAAACATTTTTACCATTCAAAGCCCCATCAGACGGAACTTCACCAATGCCTGCCTTTGGAGACGGGTATAAGATGCACATAACTGGACTCACCCATGATGAAAAGGGGTACCCTGATGCATCAAACCCAGAATCCCATTCTAAATTGGTGAACAGGCTCTGCAATAAAATACGTAAACATACAGATGAGATAACAAGAATAAAAGAAGAATTCACGGAAGACGCTGAAATAATAGTCCTATCATACGGAGCCCCTGCGAGATCAGCACTAACCGCAGTTAAAAATGCAAGGAAACAGGAAGTTAAAGCTGGATTTATAAAATTAGAGACAGTATGGCCATTTCCAAAAAAACTAATTAAAGATGCAGTGGTCAACGCTCAAAAAGTAATGGTAGTGGAGATGAACTTGGGACAGATATTTTATGAAGTGGAAAGAGTACTCCCCGACAAAGAAGTGGAACTATTACCCAAAATAGGGGGAGAAATGCATATTCCCACGGAGATAATGGATAAAATCAAGGATATGTCACATTAAAACATATTCATAAAAGATAAAGGAGATAGAGAGATGGTCAAAGGGGAAAGTACTTTTATGAAATATTTACGGAGAGACCGACTTCCCACAATCTTCTGTGCTGGATGTGGGAACGGAATTGTCATGAACACCTTCTTCAACGGTATGGAGATGGCGGAAGTTGATTTTGATAACCTGATATTAGTATCAGGTATAGGATGCTCCAGCCGTATACCCGGATATGTAGCCTGTGATTCACTGCATACCACCCACGGCAGGCCCATAAGCTTTGCCACCGGGATTAAACTGGCAAATCCAGAGCATGATGTGGCAGTATTCAGTGGTGATGGTGATGCAGCGGCTATAGGTGGAAACCACCTCATACACGGAGCCAGAAGAAATATAGATATAACCGTGATATGTATCAACAACAGTATCTACGGCATGACCGGTGGCCAGATCAGCCCCACCTCACCCAAGGGAAGCTACGGAACCACTGCACCTTACGGGGCATTAGAAAGGCCCTTTAGCCTGGCGGATCTGGTAACTGCAGCAGGGGGAACTTACGTGGCCCGATGGACAACAGCCCATCCCTTACAACTTTCCAAGGCCATCAAATATGGGCTGCAAAATAAAGGATTCTCATTCATCGAGGTCATCTCCCAGTGCCCCACCTACTACGGGCGTAAAAACAAGTTAAGAAGCCCCATTGATATGCTTAACTGGATGAAGGAGACCAGCATCAACAAAAGAAGGGCGGATAAGATGGAAGAGGAAGAACTCCAAGGAAAAATCATAGTAGGGGAGTTCCAGAAGAAACCAGAACCAGAATTCGCCGAAAAACTGTGCAAACTGCTGGAAGAGCAGTGCGTAACAGGAAAACCCACCGCCATAAGATCAGCCTACCAGGAGGATTAAAAATTGCGTAAAGATATAAGAATTGCCGGGTTCGGTGGCCAGGGAATCATACTGGCAGGAATAGTCATTGGAAAAGCAGCAGCACTCCATGATAATTTAAACGCCGTCCAGACCCAATCTTACGGTCCAGAAGCCAGGGGAGGAGCTTCCAAAACAGAAATAGTTATCAGTGACGAGCTGATAGACTATCCCAAAGTACAGAAACCAGATATATTCGTAGCCCTCTCACAAGCAGGTTTAGACGCATATCTGCATGATTTAAAGGATGGAGGTATCTTAATCATCGATCCAGACATGATAAAAGAGGAAGAGTTACTCTCCTTCGTGAAAGAACATAACACAAAGCTTTACAAAGCTCCGGTGACCAGGACGGCCGTTGAAAAAATAGGGCTGAAGATAGTAGCCAATATAGTGATGATTGGAGCCATCACCAGGATGACCAAGGTCATATCTGAAGAAGCAGCCCGTCAGGCGGTGGCAGAAAGTGTGCCTCCTGGAACTGAAAAGAAAAACCTGGAGGCCTTTGAGGCCGGAGCGGAACTGGCAGGGTGAAATAGGCGTAAGAGACTCGACATGAAGGCGTCAAAGGAGACATAAATCATGAAACTGTTCGAATACCAGGCAAAGGATCTGTTTAAAAAGAATGGTATACCTGTACCTAAAAGCAGGCTTGCAAAGACAGCTGAAGAAGCAGAAAAATTAGCCGCAGAAATGAACATACCTTTAGCCCTTAAATCCCAGGTTTTAGTAGGTGGAAGAGGAAAAGCAGGCGGGATAAAATTCGCAGACAACCCATCCCAGGTGAAAGAATTAGTACAAGATCTATTAAAACTGGAGATAAAGGGGGAACGAGTTGATAGTATATTATTAGAGGAGAAACTCAACATAGAATCCGAATTCTATGTTAGTGTGGTCTTGGATCGCTCAGCTAAAAAGCCCCTGATAATGGCCAGCACTCAGGGCGGTATGGACATCGAGCAGGTCGCCAGGGAAACTCCTGAAAAACTGATAAAATATCATGTGAATCCCTTGGAAGAGTTCCTACCCTACCAGGCCCGGGAGATAGCCATTAAAATGGGTGTCCCCAACCCTTTGATATCCAAGGTGGGCGGTTTCATCTGGAAATTATTCACGGTCTTCAGGAAATATGATGCTACCATAGCAGAGATAAATCCCCTGGTAGTTACACCAGAGGGGGTTATCGCCGCCGATGGTAAATTCGAAATAGACGACGACGCACTCTACAGACAGAGAGACCTGGTCGGCCTGGCAGCTGAGAAGAAGGATGAATTTGCCTATGTGAAACTCGAGGGGGACATCGCTGTAATTGGAAATGGAGCAGGACTCACCCTGAGCGGGATGGATATGCTTAAACTATACGGTGGAAAGCCCGCCACATTTTTAGACATAGGTGGGGGAGCATCCCAGGAAAACATCGCCCGTGCACTTAACCTGGTCATATCCAACCGGCAGGTAAAGGTGGTTTTCCTCAACGTCTTGGGTGGTATAACCCGGGCCGATGATGTGGCCAACGGAGTGGTTAAGGTACTTAAAGAATCAGACCGTGAAGTACCGTTGGTTATCCGGCTTACCGGGACCAATGAAGAAGAAGGACAACGTATCCTCACTGAAGCTGGTGTATCCTTCGAAACTTCCATGGAAGCCGCGGCAGAGAAGGCAGTGGAGATTGCTGAGAATTTAAGTTAGAATATAACTGGAAAATAGAATTTTATTTATTTAATCTTTAAAGAAGTAAAAAAAGAATTGGGAAACCCATAGGTTTCCAACATCAGTTTTATTTTATTGCCCCACTAAACCCTGCAGTTGTGTCCATAAACTATCCAGATAATTCCAGATCTGGTTAAGGAAACCTTCAGACTCACTGGCTTGCTGGGTAGCATTTTGCAGGCTGTTTTTGAACTGATCCAGGCTTCCCTGTGCCTGCTGGGCATTGGAGAGTGAGCTGGCTATTTGTTCTGCCTGCTGGTCTGTGAGGTTGATGTTCATCTGGTTGGCCACGTTTATCACGATGACCTTGATATCGTTTATGTTGGTTATGTTCTGGTTCTGCACCTCAGTCTGCACCTTTTCAAAGAGGTTGGCTATCTCGTCTGGGGTGTGGTTGGTTTCATTGGCTATGTTACTCTGGGTGTAGATCTCCTGGGTAGCTGCCTGTTTAGCTTCTTCTGGTATTTCTGTACCGACTGCAGTTTCATAGGATTTTAGCACGCCTGCTAGAGCAGATTCACCGGTTGCTGATACTGGTGAAGTTACAACCACGTATCCGTTGGTTATACCAGTTGATCTGAGGGCGTTTTCATACATCTTAGGGGTGACCAGGTTTATCTTACTTTTATCCACCACAATTTTTATACCCTGGTTGTAGCTTAGATCGACCAATGCACAGGATAGTATCTGATTGGACGAGTAGGTAGCCCCACTGATATTTTGGGATATTGAATTTACCTCTGCGGCTGTGATAACACTTACAGTGGAGTTATCCAGGTCTTTATCAGTGTTTGATTTAAAATAATCCATCACAGTATTTTTATATGCTGAGTTAGCATTGGTTCCTTCTCCCAGTGTTATTACTAACCCGGAAGCAGAATATATTGGAGTTAAAGCCATTAATATGACTAGAATTCCTATCAAGACTCTTTTCATGTCCATCACCTAAAAATTTTCTTTTTCTATTCTTTTTTTCTTTTTATTTTCTATTTTTTAAAATATTTGATTTCATTTGTACTCTTGGCGAATAAAGTATATATGATCTTCTATAAGGGATATTACTTTGCAAGAAAGAAGTATTGTAATACTCTGGATGAAAATTTATTCCTACTTAAAGAAAATTATTCCACTATGAAAATTATTCCACTTTAAAAAATGCGATATAACCAATAGAAAACCTAAAAAATCAAAATCTCTTTTTTTTATTCCAGCAGAACAACCCTGCTTTCCCGGGATTCATTCACTATTTCCCGGCCGCATAGTTCTGCTATGGAACTTGCGAAATCATAGATATCCTGGTTACGGGGCATGTTACTGAATTCCAATCTTTTCCTGGAGTTTCCCACGTACATGTATGCCTTGATCTCCACGAAATCTGGGTTGCTCCTTTCTATTAAACGGGCGTATTCCTCGGGATGGCTCATGTTGTAGTCTTTAACACAGGTCATGCGGATCACAGTCCGGGAGTTGAAACTGGATAACATGTCCAGGGATTCATTCAATTTCTCCCAACCCTTTTCTATCTGGGGGTCGCACAGTCCTTTATATATTTCTTGTGTGGGCGCGTCGAGTGAGATGTACAGTTGGGTGGGCTCTACCTCTAAGCTTTCGAGACGTGAGGGTGAAAGCCCATTACTCACTAAGAACGTGGTGAAATCTCTTCTTCTAAATTCAACCAGCAGGTCATCTATCAGCGGGTAGAGCATGGGCTCCCCGGCCAGGGAGATGGCCGCGTTGTTGGGTTCCTTGCACTCTGCGAGCTTCTTGGGGTCTGAATTAGGGTTTCCGAAGAAACCGCATAGGAGATTTTTCTGGGCTTCTATGCAGCCGTCGATGATATCTGCTGGTTCGTCGTATTCTTCGTTCCATTCTGTCTCGGTTATGGATATGTCCCTCCAGCAGAAGAGGCATTTATGATGGCAGTAGGAGATGCTGGGGGACATCTGCAAACAGCGGTGGCTTTCTATCCCATAAAATTTCTCTTTGTAGCATACCCCTTCACCTACTATGCTCTTCTTGGTCCAGTGGCATATCTTGGCTGCGGCATGGTTTTTTGGACCAACAAACCGGTATCCCTTCTTTTCCAGGTCTCTAAAATCGTGAATGGTCAGCGGCATTTAAACTCCTTAAAACTTGTTTAATTAATGGTTAGGATTTATCTGTACTAAATAATTTATGTAATATATAAATACCCATCCTATGTTACAGATCAGTTAAATTGTTTAAAACTCTCTTGTTATAGATATAAAAGATAAATAGTCTTTTAATTAATATATTTCCCTTTAATTTTTTATTATTTTTCGGATTAAACGATTATTATGGTTATTTGCTGATTGGGCGGTCCTTATATACTTTAGAAAACCATTTAATGCAGTTCTTTTTGATAAACAACATTAAAAATATCTTGGTTAGCTGAACCGGTAATTGAAGAAGGGTTCTCTAGATATCTTCTGATATTAAAGCTCACAGTGATTCGTAAATCAAAAAAAGAGCATTATAAACGTTTTTTTGCGAGAATAAAATCAAAAGCTTTATATACTATACAAATGTGAATATGGATTGTCCAAGAAACTTTCCTATATATTGAATATAGGGAATTGGAGGCGGTAAAATTAATTATAAGTTTATTATCCCAGTACTGATGTTATTTGCTATAGTAATGGCTTTCAGTATTAGTGCTGTTTCTGCTGCTAACACTACTACTGTAGATGCGAATTCTGTTGTTAAATCTGCAGATACAGTTAAAAATTATGTTGAAACTAAAAAGGCAGTTCCAACCACTGTAACGGTGGGCAGTAAAAAGGTAACATCTGCACAGTACCTGTACATCTTATCCTCAACAGTGACCAACCTCAACAAGAACAGTAAAAAATCAGTTACAGTAAAAACCATTGCTAAAGCACCCAAACCAGTCGAAAACGTAAAGACCGGTACCCTATCTAAAAGTGAATACATTGAACTGGCCGGTAAAATCACCACTTTTGTAAACACCAACGGAAGGTTACCCAACTTCATAACCACATCCAAGGGAAACATGAATCCCGACAACCTCATCTACACCTACTCAAAAATCGTGGCCTTCTATAAAACAAACAACCGACTACCCAATACAGTATCAGTGAAATCATGGAGCACCACGAAATCTACATCAGAAGGCAGTCCAGCAACCATTGATGCAATTTTTAAAAAGGCAGCTAAGTTTGGATATGGTAGTGGAATCAGTAATGCAGAAGGTATCGAAAGATATGGAAGAGGCGATTGCTGGGCCATGAGTGATTATCTGTACAAAAAACTTAAAGCAGCAAAAGTTAAAGCCAGAATCGTTCAGTACTCTACTGCATATACAAGTAACCATAGATCTGTTCAGTATTACAAGAATGGGGCTTGGTTTGATGTTCCATACAGGACGTACGGGTTTAATTCCATGTTCAACAACACAGCAGCCAGCAGATATGGTAGGATAATAGCTTCGTGCTGAACATGATATAAAATAACATAATAAATCTCATTTCAGACATTCACGCCCCCCCCCCCCCCGAAAAATGTCTGTGACACACACCTAATTTACAGTTGAAATTTTTTTTTCAACTGTATTCCTATTTTTTTTTGAATTAATTTTTTGGAAATTTCTATCCAAGATATCCATCCAAAAGATAAAACCACAAATAATTTTATGATCCTCTGATAAATGGAAACATAGATATTGCATACTTTTTTGGAGGCTATTTAATGAAAGAAATCACCAGAACCCCCATGGTAATTCTAAATTTTAAAACATACCTTGAATCCACGGGAAAAAACGCACTTAAGCTTGCGGAAATATCAGAAGAGGTGGCCCAGGAGACTGGGGTGAACATCGCCGTCGCACCTCAGCATGCTGACCTCTTGCGCATATCCAGTGAAGTAGAAATCCCGGTGCTGGCCCAGCACGTAGATGCAGTCGATGCAGGCGGACACACCGGAAACGTGCTGCTTGAATCTATCAAGGAAGCAGGAGCTGTTGGAACTTTGATAAACCATTCTGAGATACGTATGAAGCTCGCGGATATCCAGAGTGTGGTGGCCAAGGCGATGGAACACAAACTTATCAGCGTCGTCTGCACCAACAACGTGGAAACCAGTGCAGCGGCAGCCACCCTGAAACCGACCTTCGTAGCTATTGAACCACCAGAACTCATAGGATCCGGTATACCAGTATCCCAAGCAGAACCTGAGATAGTGAAGGGTACGGTAGAGGTCATCCATCAGATAGATCCTGGAGTGAAGGTTTTATGCGGTGCAGGTATCTCCACTGGCGATGATATGCAGGCCGCCTTGAAGTTAGGAAGCGAAGGTGTGCTCCTGGCTTCGGGGATAATCCTGGCAGATGACCCCAAAGTAGCCCTTACAGATCTGGTAAGTAAAATTTAATCTGGTAAGAAGTTTAAGGTAAGAACTTTAAATACCTAAAAGGAATAAGTTGGAAATAGGGTAGATAGATTATTGTAATTAGAGGGTGTAATAAAAATGTTCCTGGACTTCTACACAATGGATGATTTAAAAGTGAAGGATAAGACGGTCTTGGTCAGGGTGGATGTTAATTCCCCTGTAGATCCTAAAAGCGGTCTTTTACTGGATGATACCAGAATCAAACTCCATGCAGAGACCGTTGGAGAGCTCTCGGATAAAGGTGCTAAGACGGTTTTACTGGCCCACCAGAGCCGTCCCGGAAAAGCAGATTTCACCACCCTAATGTATCATGCGGAAGCCTTATCTGAGATACTGGGAAAACCAGTTAAATACGTGGATGATATATTCGGAAGCAATGCTCGAATCCGTATATCCAAACTTAAAAGTGGGGAAATCCTTGTCCTGGAGAATGTCCGTTTTTACTCCGAGGAAGTCTTAAAGAGGGACCCTGAACTACAGGCGGAAACCCATCTGGTGAAGAAACTCACTCCACTAGTGGATTATTATATCAACGACGCATTTGCAGCCGCCCACAGGTCACAGCCTTCCCTGGTAGGATTTGCACTCAAAATACCGTCAGCAGCGGGGAGAGTGATGGAAAGGGAGCTTAAAATATTATACAATGCGGTTTATAATGTGGAAAGGCCCTGTGTCTATGTTTTAGGAGGAGTGAAGGTTGATGATTCTATCACCATTGCAGAAAATGTCTTAAGAAAGGGCAGTGCCGATTATATCCTCACCACTGGGCTGGTGGCCAACATCTTCCTCTGGGGTGCTGGAGTAGATATAAAACAGGTAAACAAGGACTTCATCAAAAAGAAGGATTATTGTGATTTGGTCCTGAAGGCCAGCAAGTTACTGGAGGAGTTTAAAGGTAAAATATTATATCCCAAGGACGTGGCCATACCGGTGGATAATGAAAGGAAGGAATTTTCCGTGAAGGAAATTCCAAACAAGTCCATATATGATATTGGCTCAGATACCATAAATGAGTATGCTAAGATAATCAGAGGAGCGGGTACACTCTTTGCAAACGGTCCTGCCGGTGTGTTTGAAGAGGAAAGATTCAGTATAGGCACAGAAGATATTTTAAACGCCATAGCATCCTCACCCGGACTTTCCATAATTGGTGGGGGGCATCTGGCTGCGGCAGCCAATCAGATGGGCCTTTCTGGAATTGACCATATCAGCAGCGGCGGTGGCGCTTCCATCAGCCTCCTGGCAGGGGAGGAATTGCCTGTGGTAGATGTTTTAAAACAGGCCAAGGGTAAGTTTAAATTGTAATTTTTCTGTAAAACTTTTAAACCATAATCCATCTAATATCTGCTTATAATTTGTGGGATGCTTCACCTTTTAATCGGAAAAAGTTCACCAAAAACTATTTAAGCCAACATTTCCAATACCTAATATGCCTCGGTAGCTCAGTCTGGTGGAGCGCGAGACTTGTAATCTCGTGGTCGCGGGTTCAATTCCCGTCCGGGGCTCTAAACTGTGGTACACATGGTTTAAATTTAAAATGGGGGACCATAGGGTAGCTTGGTCGATCCTTTGGGCTTTGGGAGCCTGAGACTCCGGTTCAAATCCGGGTGGTCCCATTTATGTGTCCCGCCTTAGCTCAATTTGGCAGAGCGTCGGACTGTAGATCCGAATGTTGCTGGTTCAAGTCCGGCAGGCGGGATTCTTTTATTACAAAATGAGAAAATATTTGAATTAATGGGAGAAAGTTATTTGAAACTTTAAATTTTGGTCCTGTGCGTAAAGTATATATATCATGGCTGTAAAAACAAAAGTACTTATGCTGGCACAGGTATAATCAAGTTTACTCTCGTTCTAAAGAGCTGCCCTGGTGGTGTAGGGGCTATCATGCGGGCCTGTCGAGCCCGCGACTCGGGTTCAAATCCCGGCCAGGGCGTTTGGGGCCCGTAGCTCAGTCTGGCAGAGCGCTTGGCTTTTAACCAAGTGGCCGCGGGTTCAATTCCCGTCGGGCCCGTTCTTGATTTTTAGCTGGAGGATGTATTGTGAAGAAGGATATTTTAAAACACAAATTAGTTCCAGATCATGCTATTTTGTCTAAGACTGAAGCAAATAAAGTAATAAAACAATTAAACGTCCACCAAGAGCAACTTCCTAAGATTAAAGCTGATGATCCCGTTGTCAAAGAAATTGGTGCAAAATCGGGAGATATTTTGAAGATTACCAGGAAGAGCCATACTGCTGGAAAATTTGTTACCTATCGTTTAGTTCTTTAAGATTTGGAACAGGATTTATTTATGATAACGAGTTGTATAATGAAATTAATTTATACAGAAAAAGTCATACAATATAATAATATACTAATAGGATAATATTAATAATATAATAGAAGTTATTAATATAATTTTAGTTTCAAAGGCAAAAAAGCTATGATTATAATTTATTTTTGGAGGAATTTAATGGTTCAAAATGCATGGGGACTGGTTGATGCATTTTTTGATGAATACAATCTGGTAGACCACCACATCAAATCGTATAACGACTTTGTAGACCACAGAATACAGGATATAATAGACATAACAGAGCCCATTGTTCTCGAACAGGGTGAATATTCCATAAAAACAGGAAACCTAACAATTAAAAAGCCTTTCATAAAAGAAGCAGATGGATCCAAGAGTAAAATCTTTCCCACACAGGCCAGACTGCGAAACCTCACCTACTCCGCCCACATGTACCTGGAGATGTCCCTGATTAAGGGAGAGGAAGAGCAGGAAATGGAAAACGTGTACATAGGTGAAATGCCGGTGATGTTGAAATCAAACATATGCCACCTGAATGGATTGAATGAAAAAGAGCTTGAAGACAACGGGGAAGACCCCCAGGATCCAGGCGGATACTTCATAGTAAACGGCTCAGAAAGGGCCATCGTAACCATGGAAGAGATAGCTCCCAACAAGATCATACTGGAGCGGATAGGCGAAAAAGAAGACAGACGCGCCAGAGCCATCGTAACATCCATAAAAAGCGGATTCAGGGCAAGAATCACCCTGGAGTACAGGAAACCACGTAAAAAAGGTGTTTTCCTCAGGATATCCTTCCCATACGTCCCAGGAGAAATACCACTCGTAGTATTGCTCAGAGCACTGGGTCTCGAGACAGATAAAGACCTGGTAAACAGCATATCCGAAGAAAGCGACATACAATTCCTCCTCATAGATGATATACAGACATCCGAGATTACAAACAACTACGACGCCATCAAGTACATCGGTAACCGGGTAGCCAAGGGAATGACCGAGGAATACCGGATTAAAAGGGCAGAAGACGTAATAGACCGATACTTACTACCGCATATCGGTGTAGAGCCAGAAAAAAGGGCTGAAAAAGCCACTTACCTGGCAGAGATGGCTGAAATGCTCTTACAGGTAATTTTCGATAAGAGAGAACCACACGATAAGGACCACTACGCCAACAAGAGACTCCGGGTATCCGGGGATTTAATGGAAGACCTCTTCAGAGTGGCCTTCACCAGTTTAACCAGGGACATGACCTACCAGCTGGAGAGAAGCCTCGCACGGGGAAAAGAACCCTCTGTAAAACAGGCGGTACGTTCCGACGTCTTAACCGAGAACATCAAACACGCCATAGCCACCGGAAACTGGGTCGGAGGACGAGCCGGTGTAAGCCAGTTACTGGACAGAACCAGTTACATGGGAACCCTATCCCACCTTAAAAGGGTTGTTTCACCACTCTCGAGGAGCCAACCTCACTTCGAAGCCCGTGACCTGCACCCCACCCAGTTCGGGAAAATATGTCCCAACGAGACTCCCGAGGGACCGAACTGTGGTCTGGTGAAAAACCTGGCCATACTGGCCAAGATATCAGAAGGTTCAGATCCACAGGAACTCGAGGATGTTATTAAGAAAATGAAGATGGTAAATCCAATTTAAGGAAATCCATTTTAAAAAATCCAATTTAAAACAAAAGAAAT